>JAUQYZ010000258.1 GCA_030587475.1 Candidatus Sigynarchaeum calidifontis | reverse complement strand
GCGATGCAACGCGTGCGGTGCCACGGGTAACCGGGACGGGAAGACGTTCACGTGCACGAACGAGAATTGTAAAAAGAAGGTGGACAGCGACTTGAATGGAGGACGCAACGTGCGAACCGCACCAACATCCCCGCGGCTACACGCCAAAGGGGAGGGCGCCCGTTATCGCCCGCTTGCTTGTCAAACATCGACAAGCCTTAGTTTGGACAAACTTGGCCTTGATGCCCAAGTTTGACCAGGCTTGAAATAACGGTTAAAAAAACGCATCCTATAAACTTGTAATAACGAAGCCAGATAGACCAGGAAAAAAAGGAGGAGGGAAACCAAGCGTTTCGACGTCGATCCGTCACGACTGTCGTTTCACGATGGAGAAGAGATCGATCGCTTCCTTTTCTGCCTCGCCGTAGAAAATCGGGTGCTTGGCGTGGAGAGGCGAGAGCCGCGCGCCGAGTGCCGTTATTTTATAGAAGGCAATGGCGAATGGTTTCGACGGCCCCGCGTGGCGGGCAGCGAATTCGATCTGCGCCAGCGACTCGCCATCATGCCCGCCGAACAAGCCGATGAGGAAGGGGTAGAGGAAGTTGCCGAAGCCGAAGAAGTACACGACCATGTAGACCGTCGCCCCGCCCACGGGAGTGAGGACCGTGAGGGTCGTGTCGTAAGCCAAGCCGAGAAGCCATCCAATCCCGGCGATTGCCAGGCAAGAGAGCCCCGGGGCGACGAGGGTCTGCCACCAATTCACCCGCACCTTGATGATGCGCTTGTTCGTGAGGATCCACGTGAAAATGACCTTGAAGACGACGCCCGGTATCTCGGCGAACACGAACGCGAAGAATTGCAACGATTCGATGGCCGAGAGGAGGAAGGTGATCCTGATAACCTGTTCGATGGCGACCGCCACGACATAGGTACCGGCCCGGTCGATGGCGATCAAGAAGAATTTCGCGAAATCCCCGAGCGCGATGAAGAGCCTGGTGATCGAGTAGAGCATGATGACCATTCCCATGGGCTTGTAGAGCTCGGGCACCACGCTCGTCACGATGCGGTTGACCGAAAAAGGCAGGACAAACAACGTGAAGAGAAGCAGCGCGAACGTGCCGAAATACTTGAACCCGTAGGAAACAAATGCCTCCGCGAGCTTGGTCTTCTTGTTGTTGAATGCCTCGCTGGTCGTGGGCAGCGCGTTTTCATAGAGGACGGTCATGAACAAGATGGGGTAGGTGAGGTACGTCGCGATGCCGATGAAAGATCCGAGATAAGTGTAATTGTTGAGGAATAACGTGATGATCAAGACGGACACGAAGTTACCGAACAAGTAAATCACGTTGGAGAGCATCGACTTGACGCCAAAAACCATCGTCTCCTTAATGAGCGGCCAGTCGAAATCGAGACGAAACATCTGCTTGATCGTAAAACGGGTATCGATTTTCCGCAAAAATGCCGCGGAAAGGAGCATCTGTGCCAGCGAACCGGCATACGAGGCGATAGACAAGCCGAGGCTGGAGCCGATGACCTCGCCGATGAGCGGGTTCTGGGCGCCGATGTTGCGAAACACCTCGGGGAGCACGGCCATCAGGCCGATCTGGAAGAAAATGAGGCTGATGAAGTTGATGAGGGCTTCTAGATCGGTGCGTTGAGCAGATTTGAGCAAATGTGTGAATACATAGACGATACCGGGGAATTGTACGAGCGTGTTAACGACAAAGAACCACGACATGAATCCGATCGCGGCGATCCTGGGCACGAGGTAAACCCCGATGAGCGATATCACCGTCGTTTGTGCCAGGCCGCTGATCATCTGCCAATAAATAAAGAATTGAATATAGCGTAAAGCTCGTGCAGGATCTGTCGTCCAATACTGCCCCACGAACCGGTCATAGGCTTGCGCGAGCCCGAAGTCCAGCGTGATGAAAATAGCGGAAAATATGGACGAGATGATGAACTGGATGCCGAAGGAACCGGGATCCTGGATGATGAAGGTCGGCAAGACGTATATGATCACCACGAACAGCGGGGCAACGATTGCTAGCGTGATAAAGAACATGACAAAGAAACCCGCCAATGGCTTGTGATATCCAGGCATTTCCCAAGATTTAACGTTATCACCTACCGCCGACGATGAAATCATGGGGGGTACTAATCCTGGCTTGCCACCCCGCTTCGCGAACTTGTCGAAGAAACCCTTCTTGCTAGCTAGCTTGGCCTTGCGCTCGGCGATGCGCTGCAGGTACGTCTCGATAGGCACCAGTTCGAGCGGAACCGTCCGCGTGTATTTTCGGAAATACAAGAACATGACCACCGTGAACGCTGCGAAGGAACCAAGGAGGAGCAAGATGAACGCCTGGCTCGACGCTTGTGGGATAGGCGCGTACGACCAGTCGGCAAACTGCAAGACATCGCTCGAAGCTTTCCCGGCGAGTTTCATTGTCGACACGTACACGAAATAGGTCCAGTACGGCCAGTTGCCCAAGTTCTTGTTCGACCCCTCCTTGACGGGGGCCGCGAGCTCGACCACGCGAACGGTCAAGTCGGCCAGCGTTGCAAGCATCGGGAACCGCTGGCTGCCCACCGTGAGCCCCCGGCTCCCTTCTACGAGCATCTTGGCATTTGGATGGGACGCGGCGGTCTCGGTGAGGTTCAACAGTTGTGGGAGCGAGATGAAGCCGACCCGCTCCTGCAAGATGTCGTGGCCGGGGCTCACGATGGTACCGATCGTGTCCATCACGTTCTGGCGCATTTCCTTGGGGAAGCCCGAACCGTCGAGCACCGGACGCAATGGCAAGACGTCGTCGATGATGCCGAGCAAGGTCTGGTTGTACGCCATGTTCGCGCTGTTCACTTGAAAGAACAAGCCGGCCGTGCCGTTTTCAACCGCCCACGTGAGATTTTGCACTTGATCGATCGTCAAGGTCGTGTTCCAGGGCAGATCAAGCAAGTAGATCACATCGAACGGCTGTGAAAGGCTCGCGGGGTCATGGATCGCGAAGGCGGACATGTTCACGTCCGTGAAATACGTGACGTTGAACGTCGGGTCGAGATCCAGTGCCACCGGCCACTTTGACAGGTATTTCGGGTCAGAACTCGACGAGATGACGGCTACGTCGATGATTGTCGATTGCGAGGAAGTTATCGCTCCTGTTCCGGATGGTCGTGACGAGCACGTGGTCAACGGGATCAAGGCGGCGGCCGCGATGCAGCACGCTGCCACAAGCACCAGTTTCTTGCCGCGGGAAGCCATGAGCTTTGCTCACCGACTGCCGATAAAAACATACCGCAAGAAAGAAGAATATATGTTAAACGAGAGAAAGCACGTGGCGCTCGTCTATCCGCAACACGAACCCCCCGTGCCTTTTTTTTTGCCTATCCGGCGACGGGTCACGTCCCACAAGCACCCGCAGCCCTTTTGCTCTTGCATGACGACCGCCTTCTCGGGGCAGTTCTTTTTACACGCGGAACACTCGGTGCACAAGTCGGGCCGCGGTATCGTGTATTTCCCGCTTTCTGACCGAACCGGGAGGCCGAACGGGCACACTTCCGCGCACGTGCCACAGCCCGTGCAAGCGTTCTCGTTGATGCGGACGCGAGGGGCCTCGATCCTCATATCAACGAGGACCGACGTTTCGTGTTTCGTGCTGTTTGATGGTTTCTGCATCATGATCCTATGTCACCAACATGCCGACGGTTGATAAGGTTATCCCGAGTGCCAGGAACACGACGTTCAGCGCCTGGAAGCGCACGAACTCCCCGGCGATCTCCCTCGGGCTCGTGTCCATGGTGAAGCCGGAGAATGACATCGTCGTGAAGAAACCAAGCCAGAACTGGAACGGGAGGTTCCACGTGAACGTCGTCGTGGGGAGATTGACCAACCACGTGGCGACACCGATTATTGTCGCGTTCAACGCCCCCACGACGAGCCCTTTCTGAATGAAACAGCGCGTGAAGCGGGTGATCGGGTAGGCGACGCCCAGCAGCAAGAAGTTGATGGCGAAGAGCGATGCCCACAACTCCCCCGTGAAGGTCAAGATGCCACCGGCGCCCGCCCACGTCGGGAGCAACGCCGCTCCCGCGAGCACTAACGCTATCGTCGGCAGCAAGAAGACCTTACGCGCCTGGAACGTGAAGTGCGTGAGCCCCGCTTGCATCCGGTGACCGATCGTGAACCTCGCGGTTTTCCATTCCTCCGGCTTCCGCGCGGGGCGGGATTTCAAGTACGCGGGAAGATCTTTCGACCAGACGGGGCCGTACTTCACCGTGAACGGGAACTTCTCCGTGTTCTTTGGCAAGTTGGGGGCTTCCATGCCGCCAGCGGCGAGCTGGGGGAGTATCAAGACCCGGGTCGTCGTCATAAACGCGATCCCCGTGGCCTCGACTGCCTCGAGCAACTGCTGGTTGCCGAAGTGGCTGCCGCGCGCCCCGCACCAGACGTTGATGCCATCCGAATCGACGACCAGGACCCACGCGTCGACCCCGCCGCGCCGCAGGTCACGCATCACGCGGAAGTACGTGTATTCATAGTTGGCGGTGACGAGCACGGGCGCGCCTGGCCCAGGATTGCCGGACATGTAGATGCCGGGCTCGATGGGCACGTGATCGGCCTGCCCGGTGAGCAAGCAACGCCACGCGCGCAGCCGTGCCCTGGCGCCGGTGAATAATCGCGCCTGGGGGCAGTAATAGCCCGGCCCACTTGCATCATCGTTGACGACTTTCTCGAAAGCCATGGCCTTGATCGCGCCGTGCACCCAGGACCGCTCGCCGGTGGCCTTGAAGCCAACGGCGGCGGGGTACCTCGCGAACCACTCGAGCGGGTGCGTTATTCCCGTGCGGAGCCTTCTCGCCTTGCGCATGTACCACCAGCGCCTCAACGCGAAACCGGCCTTCCATATACCACGAGGAACGAACTCGTCCGCGATAAGGAGCTTTCCACCCGGCTTGAGCGCGAGCCACGCCTTCCGCAGGAATACTTGTTGCTCCAGCGGCCGCAGCTCCGAAAGCATAAACGTGCTCACGACCGCGTCATATTCGTTTATCTTTGGCCCGTACACCGTTATATCTCCCCATTCGAATGTGACGGGGAGATCATTCATTTTATCGCGGCTCGCCCGGGCTTGCTTGAGCATCCCCAGGTTCCGTTCAACTGCCGTGACGACGTGGCCTTGCTGGCCCATCAAGATGGAAAGCGTGCCGGGGCCGGGGCCGATCTCGAGTACGTTGCTCGCCGTGCGCAGCTGCCCGAGGACCCAGTCATGCACGCGCTTGTTGATCCCGCCCGTGAGCGCCGTGAAGCCCTGCTCGTAGGTGACAGGTTCTTGCTCCAGCTTTTTCATGAATATGACGGACATGTGGATTCACTTCAAGAGAGGCTCCATGAACTCCTTGATAGTTCCAGATAGCGTGTCGACCTTGATCAGCGAAACGCAACAAGTATTTCCTTCTCTCGACATGGTGATGACCGCGATCTTGTCCCCCGCCGTCCAGCCGAGTTTGCTCCGGACGTCCTTGGACAGCACGAGCTGGCCGCGGGCGTCGATCGTCGTGATGGCATCTATCTTGCACACGGTTTTCAGATTCCCCTGGCATCCACACGCGTTATCGGCACCAGACATGGTCATGTATCAGATGTAATCAGTAAATATAAGATTATTCTGATCAATCTGATCACGTGGCATGAAACAAGGCGTGATGGCTCCAGGTACTTGCCCCGGCATCTTGAGATCCTTGCTTTTTATGGAGCGGGCAGGATCGATGCATCATCGGATTCACGACTATTACTTTATAACTACGATGCGGGAATGCAAGAACCATGGTAACCGAATCCACCAGCTCATCCTCGGATCGCACGGCGGGATTAGCCCGTCCCCTGGAGCGCCGCACGGCCGGCTTCAAAGCCTTCCAGGGAAGCGGGTTCTCCCTTGCCACTATCCTTTTCGTAGCGATCTCGACGCACTTGTTCGTTCAGACCTTGAGGTCTGTCATCATCGCCCCGGCTATCCTCGAGCAGCTCGTACCTATCCTCGCCGCCTTGATCGCTGCCCCATTCGTCGTGGCGGCTCTCACGATCGTGTGCAATGACCCATTTCTCGGCTTGGCTGGCGCGTTCGTACAAGCACTAGGGAGGGGGTTCTTGCTCTTGCCCTCCGATGCTGAGAACCTGGTCTACTACGCCGGCATGATCTGTTCGATTTACGGCTATATATTAGCCTTCCTCGGCGTGCTTGGGGCAGTCCTCAAGCGTGCCCCGCTGCATGCATCGCTAGATCAAGAACAGTCACGACCAGCTGCTATCGTCGGGGGCATGCTACTCGGGATGGCCATTAACATCGTTCTGCGCCTACCAAGCCCTGCTGGCGCAAGCCTCGCGGAGAATATCTTGTGTAACTGCATCATGCTCTTCATCTTGTCCCCCGTCGCGCTGTATTGGTATGCGGGACATTGCCAGGAGCATTTTATCATCAAGAACGCACTGCCGGACGATGCCAAGCGCGGCACAGAGAAGCGTTTCCGCAAGACCTTGCACATCTTCATGCTCGGCCCGTGTTTCGCCGTCCTGGGATTTTACTTCAACCGGCTCGAGTGGATCGCTGCCGCATCCGGCGTGCCCTACACTGCGACCGCCTATGTCCTCGTTCTGTCCATCCTGGCGGCTCCCCTCGTGCAAGCGCTCGGGGTGCCGAGGGGACGGGCACTGGACGTCGCGACCTTGGCTTGCATCGTCGCACCCTTCGTCGGCATCGGTTTCATGCATTACTTGCCCGCCGGCCCGCATGTCCTGTTACTCGCCGTGCCTGCCCCGTTGGGGCTCGGAATCGTCATGGATCGGGCCATCCGCCAAACGGCCCTGGAGCACGCTGACAACGTGGACGTCGCGATCATCCTTGGCTGGATGGTTTCCATTGCGAGTATACTCGGATCGAACGTGCTGGCCTTGCTCGTTTTCCTCCCTTATGCGGGGATCATCGTCATGGCACCGTTGCTCGCCTACGTGGTCATGAATGCCATCACTACCTGGAAGCGCGGTAGGGAGGTGACCCTTTAAATGGTGAACCAAGCCCGTGATCGAGCTCTGGTGATCTTCTGGATCGTCGTGCTCGCGATCCCCGCAGTGTTGATACCCGTACTGAACAACAGCGCGAAAACGCGGCCCGAAGTCGGGAGACACGTCATGGCCAACTTGTACACGTGGTACGGGACGCCGACGGGGCCAGCCGGCCAGTGGTTCTTCAAGAGCTTCCAGCGCAACGGGTCGGCGACGGACTGGGACGTCTCGGGATCGAACATGACCCGCGTGGCCAACACGACCGGGCAAGGGGCGTACGTCGCGACGGGCGAGGCGACGGATGAAAGCACCAGCGGCCTCGTGTTGTCGATACCGGCCGGCTCCTTCCGCCTGCGCACCGGGCTGCGCACCTACTTCGCGCTCAACGTGTCGGTGAACGACACCGACGCAGCTATAACGTTTAACATCAAGAAAAAGGGCACGTGCTACAGTGCACCTGTTCCGGTCTCGTCGCTTTTCGTCATGGTATACCTCGTTTTCCCGTTCAACTTCACGGGCTCGCCATGGGCGGGGCCGGACGAGTTAACCATCGAGCTCGTGGCAACGGCGCCGGGAAATTATTCACTCTCGGTGGCGAACATGTCGATCGGCGAGTGGCAGCACTACCACGAGGATTACCATTCCTACTACAACTCGGGCCTCGGGACGTGGATGAACGACCCGCCATTCTCGAAGGCGACCGACAAGAACGTGTACTTCCCGGGCAACATCAACGACGCACTCGGGCCGATCCCCTCGTATGGCAATTACACGCACCACTGGGCCGAAAAAGCCGGGTTGGACATGGACCAGGTGATATTACCCGCGTCGTATCTCGGTATCTACGATTCACTCGACCCGGTCGCCATCGAAGCGCAGCTGCGGCTGATGTGGTGGGCCGGCATCGACGTGGTCATGTTCATGCATCCCTGGGACTTCGAGGTGGCCAGGATCATCATGGACCTCGCGTGGGACATCCGAGTGCGCTTCAACGCGCTGGGAAATGGCAGCACGTTTGGTATCAAGTTCATGTACTACGACGGCTGGGACCAGATGAGCGACTTGCTCTACCAGATCAAGTCGTACGAGCATTATGACGATCTCTATCTCAAGGTGAATGGTGGCCCCGCGTTCTATGTCGGATTCACGGGCTTGCTGGAAGAGCCCTACGCCAACTATGCCGACGAGTTCGGTGCCATCAAGAAAGCGCACCCGGACGTGTTCATGATCGGCGACGGGTACCTCCCGCCCAAGGAGGAGATGCTCGACTTGCTCGACGGGTTCTACTTCTACGACACGAGCGGGCTCATGCGAATGGGTTACGGCGACCCGCGCATCACGGTCTACCAGCAAGACGGACGCCCTAGCTGGGGTCACGGCAAGCTGAACGAGATCTTCTCGGCGAGCTCAAGCATCATACACGCCCACGGGGGTATATACGCCGGAACCGTCATCCCGGGCACCGACAACACGTGCGTCCACGACTTCGAGGGCACGCCGCTCTACGACGGCCGGCCGGGGACGATCGTGGAACGTGTTGGCGGCCTCACGTTCAATTACACGTGGCAGTGCGCCGTGGCCGCCGGCGCCGAGTGGATCACGATCACGAGCTGGAACGAGCTGCACGAGGGCACCGAGATCGAGCCGACCGCGGAGAACGGGACGTTCTACATCGCTCTTTGCAGGACGTGGTCGTCGCAGCAAGCCAGAGGCGCCTTCAAGCCACTAGCTTGAGGCTCCTTGCTCGTTTTTTTTCCCTTCTTTTCATTCCAAGGCATCATTCGATGATCTTCTTGAAGCTGAGCGTGGCGAGGGCAAACATGATCGCGTCGAACAAGATCAGCACGCCGATGTCGAGCAAAAGGTTGCTGAAGTCGCCCGTGACGAGCAAACAGCGTACTGCGTCTACGATGTAACTTAGCGGGTTGAACATCGCGATTTGCTGCAAGACCACGGGCATCACGTTGATGGGATACAGGGCACTGGACAGGAAATATAGCGGGAAGATCACGGCTTGCCCGATGCCCATGAACCGCTCGCGTGATTTCATGAACGAGGCCACGAGGATCGAGATACCCGCGAAGCCGCCCGACGAGAAGAAGATGACAGCCAGGGCGCCGATGAAGCCGGGCACGTCCATTCGGAACCGGACGCCGATAAGGAGCGCGAAGGGGACGATCAAGACGACCTGGAACAGCGACCGGACCCCCGATGCCATGGCACGGCCGATCACGATCGCATACCGGGCCGAGGGCGTGACCAGGAGCCGCTTCAGGATGCCCGATTCCCGTTCCCAGACGATCTGTAGTCCGTAAAAGATCGAGACGAAGGTAGTCGAGTGGATGAGGACGCCAGGCGTGATGTAGTCCGTGTAGGGGATGCCGCCTGTCGGGACGGCGCGTGCCGCGCCCATGATGGGCCCGTACACGACGAGCCAGAGGATCGGCTGCACCGCCCGGATGTAGAGCTCGGTCTTGTCGTGCCGGAGGCGGCGCAGTTCGAGCTCTATCATGGTGCCGATATTTTTCAGCCATATCAGCACGGTTCAGCCACCCCCGATGCGCTTTCGCGTCTGCTTGATGTCCTTGATGCTCGTGGTGGACTCGAGCCTCGTCCCGGCGTATTTCAAGAAAACGTCGTCCAAAGAAGGCATGCTCGTGGATATCTTGTTGATAACCACGCCATTAGAACGTAAAACGTCAATTACACCAGGGATCGCGCGATCCGCGGCCTTCACGTGAATGTTAATGGTCCCTTCATTTACCACGATGTCGCCCACCCCGTCTAACCCCTTCAACGAGCCGACAACCCCATCGCCAGGCTCCGGGCAAGCGAGGGCGACCGTGATCGTCTCCGCCCCCACGCTGGCTTTCAAGGCGTCCGGTCCACCATTGGCGACCTGTTTCCCCTTGCTGATTATCGTGATCTGGTCGGCGTAGGCGTCGGCCTCGTCCATATAGTGCGTGTTGAAGAACACGGTCATCCCCACCTCCTTCTTGAAGGCGAGCACCTTGTCCCAGACGGTCTTGCGCGCCGCGGGGTCGAGGCCGATGGTCGGCTCGTCCAGGAACAGGAGATGGGGCTTGATGAGCAGGGCGCTGGCGATCTCGAGTCGGCGTATCATCCCGCCGGAGTAGATCTTGACGATTTTATCAGCGAATTCGGTCAAGTTCATCTCCTCCAGGGCGTCTTCGATCATCTTCTTCCGCTGGGACGAGGGGATCCCATATATCTTCGAAAAAATAAGCAGGTTCTCGTATCCCGTGATGTCCGTCCACACGCTCATCTCTTGCGGGACGTAACTGATCAGCTCGCGGATCTCCTTCCCCTCACGGACGACGTCCAGCCCGAACACGGACGCCGTGCCGCTCGTCGCCTTGAACTGCGTGGTCAAGATGCGCATGAGCGTCGTCTTACCGGAGCCGTTCGGGCCGAGCATGGCGAATACCTTGCCCGCCTCTACCTGGATGGAGAGACCGTCGAGCGCGCGGACGCCACCCTTGAAGACCTTGGTGATATCGTGGGCCTCGACTGCCAGCTCGACCATGCATTTACCTCCGTGCCCGGCGGAAAAAAGCCTTTCGCGCCCGAACCTTGATGTTTTTGTGCGCGTTATTCCTCTGTTGATTTGCCATGACATTCCCGTTCCAGCGGTTGCCCGGCATGAAGCCCGCAGCGGCCATCCTCCCACCAGCGAAGCTCAAACGCATCGCCAGCGCGAAGGCCACCGTGCTGGAACGAGTCAAGCCAACGCCAGCGGAGATCGCGAGGGTTAGCGGGGTTACCAAGCGCGTTGCCGATGAAGTGAAGGAGATCCTGCAAGGCCAGGGCCTCAACATCGATTACATAGAGCCACAAGGGTCGACCGGCTTGAAGCAGACCCAGCTCGCCGGCGACAGCGACGTGGACTTGTTCATCGGCATGAACCCGTCCGTGATAAACGCTTACAAGGACGCGCCGAAGAAAGAAATCAAGGAACGGCTCAAGGACCTCTTCACGACCACGATCAAGGATGCCTTGATGCCCGGGTTGACGAAAGCCTTGAGCCCGCAGAAGATGATGTTCTCGTATGCCGAGCACCCGTATCTCACTATCGTGGTGGATGGGGTCAAGTTCGACATCGTTTTCTGCCTCAACCTCACGAGCGCCTACATCGAGCGGGAAGACATCATCACGGCGATGGACCGCACACCGCTGCACAGCAAGTTTATAAAGGACAACTTGACCGACGCGCAAAAAGATGAAGTCCGGCTGCTCAAGACCTTTCTCAAGGCCCACCACGTGTACGGCGACAAGGCAGCCCCTGGCCAGATGGGTTTCATCGGTTACGGCGTCGAGATCTTGATCCACTTTTTCGGGAACCTGGAGAACGTGATGGCCAACTTCGATGGCATCCCCGCGAACCCCGTCGACGTGTTCGGCCGCGACGCCGCCGGGCTCCGCAACGTCCAGCGGTTCGTCAACGACTTCCTCATCATCATCGACCCCACCGACCGCAACCGGAACGTCGGCTCGAGCACCGACGAGCGGTGCTACCGGCACGCGCTCCACGAGATCCAGGCATTCCTCGATCGCCCGTCCCCAGAGCAGTTCGAGATTGCCCCGATACCCGCGCCGGCAAATGACGACCCGCACATCGTCGCGGTCGTGTTCAACAACGAGAAGCAGGTTCATTACACGATCGTGCGTGATAAGCTCTACCGGCTCGGCAATCTTGCCCGCAAGGAGCTGGAATCCGAACCCACGGGCGAGCCGCGCTTCGGCAAGATGGCGTTCTCCGTGTTGCTCGCCAAGGATGAATCCCAGGCCGCTATTGCCTTCCACGTGGAGCACCCGTCCATCCCTGCCACCTTCCGCTTGCTCGGCCCCGTCCAGCATGACGACAAGGGACGGATCAAGGCGTACCTCGAGAAGCACCCGGACGCCCGCGTCGACGAGCGCGGCACTTTCTACACGGAGAAAAATCGGAACATCGTTAACTTCAACGACGCCATAACAAAGTTCGTCAAGTCCCGCCTTGATATCAAGGGCGCGACCCCTGTCAAGAATGCCCGGCGCGGGATCGACGTTTCAATCAATCCGGAACACGTGATAGGCCGGCAAGCCATTCACGTGCTCAAGAGCATGATCTTGCCGCACTTGCACGGCTAGTTTTTCGATAGAAATGAAAAATCGCTCTTATTGCTTATGTTATGTCGCGATTTAAACTATGGCCCTGGTTTAAAGGTAATAAACACAAGATCTGGAGAGTGATGCAAGATACACGACACGCGGGTCAACCTTCTAAACCGAACACTTAATCGGACAATGCACTGCCCCATTCGTTGCCATACCTCGCTCGATTGTATGACTACGCTTGGTGGTAAACCTTTAAAGTCTGAAGCAGTGAGTACCTAATTGGAGGATGGACATGGTACGTGCGAGAACGGCGCGGATCGCATCGATTGCCTTGATGTTGGCAATAGTCGTGATGGCCGACACGAGGTCGTTCGTCGCCAGCGGTTCGGCGACTGCCCTTGTCTGGGAGAGAACGTGGGGCGGTACGGAGAGGCTAGTCCGGCCATTTAACCCCCCAGTTTCCACACGTAGAGCTTGGACGAGGATATGTTGCTTGTCTACAACAGAGCAAACAATCGAACCGCAATCGTCTACATGATCTCTGCGTGTTCAGCATTCCCATCACTAGCGGCTTGCGGTAGCTCGTGATTCATCAGCGGGCGATTGGCCGCATCAGCGGTCGATCGGGGAGATGGTACCATTAACACGATCACTACATAGGACCAGGCCCAAACATGTCATACATATTCAACGCCAGGCGTGAAAACTTTGAAGAAAGTTAATTGGACCAGTTTTATCTTAGCTATTCTTTAAAAAATGGGGCGTCAAGATTGAGAAATAAGAGAAAATGCTCTTGTTTTACTTGCGAGCGTAGATGAACCTGTCCCACGAGGACATGTTCGGGAGTTCCTGGGGCATTTTCTTGCGCTTCCGGATGTCCAAGATGACCTTGGTCGAATCCGGCACGGGCTCGAAGCCGAGGAACTCGTACCCGAACAGCGCTTTTCCCGAGGTGACCGAGCGGAACTCGTCCGCGAGGCCGATGGTCTCCGCCGCGGGGAGCTTCCCGGTGATGTGCATCAAGTTCTCTTCCTGGACCATGTTCAATACCTGGCCCCGGTGCGACGTCAGAACACCTATTACATTCCCCTCCGAACCCATCGGGGTCTTGATGTCTACGCGCTGGATGGGCTCGTAGAGCTTGGGCTTGGCGGACATGAAGCAAAGCGACAAGTTGCTGATGGTCATGCCGGCGATCTCGTTGAAGCCCGTGTGGGCGGAGTCCTCGTGCACGGTGGCATCGGTGAAGACCGCCTTGATGGCCGAGACGGGTTCCTTGGCAAGCGGGCCTCCTTCAAGCCATTCGCGCCACGCAGCGATCAGGTACGACTTTATCTTGTCGAGTCGCTGGAGCCCGTGCGTGTTGTTGACGAGGATGTTACCCTCGAACACGTCCCAGATGTTGCGGGCCTCCTTCGCGTCCCAGCCGGCCTCGTCTCGGAGGACCTGAGCGCGGATTTTCTCCTTTTGATCGGCGGTGACCTTGCCGTCCATGACGAGCTGGAGGGTCTTCTCGTCGAGGGGTTCGAAATGCATCAACAAGCGGTTGTGGCCGTTGGCGCTCTTCGTGTGGAACGCGCTGGAATTTTGCGTGATCCGCTCGCGGTACACGATGATCGGGTCGCTCACGACGATCGGAACTTGCATGTTGACCCGCTTCGTGATGATCTCGATCTGGAGCGGGTCAATGCCCGAGAGGATGTACTCTCCGGAATCCTTGTCCTTCACGAACTTGGCCGTGTTGTCGGCCATGAGCCACTTGGAAACCACGTCGCCGACCTTGGCCACGTCCTTTGAATCCTTGGCCTTGATCGACTGGGACACGACCGGCTCGCAAACGTACTTGATCTGCTCGAAAGGAATCATCTCATCGATCTGCTCGTCCGACAGATCGCCCGAAACGAATGTTTCACCGGCGGGGCAGATGAACCCGAAGACCGCGAATAGGTTGCCCGCGGGCACGTGATCCATGTCCAGGATATCAGTAATTTCCATAACACCGAGGCGTTTGATTTTCTGGCGCTCCTTGCGACCAATCAAGTAAATGCTATCGCCGGCGTGCAGCGTTCCCGAGAATACGCGGCCGATGAGCGTGGGGCGGAAGCTTTTTGGATCGATGAAGATTTTAAGGATGAGGCCGAGTAACGGGCCGTTGGGATCCGAAGTGAGGAGGGCCTTTCCGAGGTTCGACTCGAGGTCGCCAGGCCATATCTTCGGGACCCGGAACCTCGCCGCCTCGAGCGGGTTGGGCAGGTGGTCGATGACCATCTGGAGCACGACGTCGTCGAGAGGGAGGTTCTTCCGCAGCCAGAGGATATCGTTTTCCATGTATTTTTTGAAAAATATATCAGGTTTAAGCCCTTTATCTTGAAGAATCTTAAAGTTGAAACCCCAGCCATCCTTTGCACTGCCGATCGCGACCGAGTTCCCTTTAAAATCGACCTTCCAGCCGGAGTCCTTGGGGGCCACCTCCTTGATGAGCCGGTTGACATCGCCGATGATCTTGTCTAAGCGCTGGTAGAAATCCTTTTGCGTGAGGCGAAGTTCCGAAATGAGCCGGTCGGCCTTGTTCAAGAAGAGGACTGGCTTGCACTTCTCCTCGCCGACTGCCAAACGGATATTCGTCTCGGTCTGTGTCATCATTCCCTCCAAGGCATCGACAAGGATGAGCGCGCCGTCTGAACCCCGCAATGCCCTGCTCACCTCGCCCGTGAAGCTGATGTGGCCTGGCGTGTCGTTTATCTGGGCGATGTATTCCTTCCCGCCGTATTCATATGCGAGTAGCACGACACTCGTGAAGATCGTGATGCCACGAGCTTGCTCCTCCTCGTCGCTGTCCATCATGCCGAGGTGGCCGGCGTCTTGTTCCCTCATGAGACCAGCGCGGCGGAGCAAGTAGTCTGCCATCGTAGTTTTGCCGTGGTCGATATGCGCCGTGATTGTGAAGATCCGGCGGTCTTCAAAGGCCGATTTCGTAACCATTTCGATGATTTCTTGATCATTCTTGACGCGAACCATAAGAATGCACAGATTTTACGTGTTGTTAGCGATCTCAACTAATGTCGATGATCGACCCGTTTCAAGTGTACCAAGGAGATGGCTCCTCGGTAATGTGGTGAAAAAAGCAATAAACCCTTTCAACTTTTCCAGAGAGAAAATCGATACTCCCACACTTTTTTATGGTCACCACCCGATGATAATACGCCGAAGCGGGATCGAACATGTCCACGTAAACTGCAAACCTATGCACACACAAATCGACATTGGTCTGCCCACCAATCGGCTTGGCTGGTTCGTACATTGCATTACCGTATTCGTGCGGGGGATTTTCCCCCCGCCAGATGTCGTCACACGGCACTGCCATGCACGTACAACCCTTTGAAAAGGCTGCTCATGGCCTTGACAACCCGCTTCGGTTACCAACACCAAAAACACGGGGGATGATCTAGCAATCATGAACCTAGGCGATGCGTTTGCCCGGCGCAAGCAAATCGATGCCGAGATCGAGAATTGGCTGGCCCGATTGCGCCTTGCAGGCCGGGACACGCTGCAATACCGCGCGCTCACGATAGAAAACAAGGACAATCTCGTCCCAATTCCCGGGAGCAAGCGTGAATTCAAGCGGACGTATTCCATCGAGGAATGCCTCGAGAAGACCAAGGCACTCATCGAGGAGGACCGAGTCCTCGCACTACGCATATCGCTCACGAACCAGAAAGCCCGCGCCAAGCTCGTCGACCTCGATGGTGTCGAGAAGGAACTCACCATCCCAGAGCTGCTCGTCCTCAAGAACGATATTGCCCCGAAACTCGAAAACCTGACCCGTGCCATCCCTATCAAGGCAAAAGGCGTTGAAATAATGAAAGAGATGGGTACCGTGATGAATTGGCGTGCCATCACCAAGGTCGAGAAGGCTTCTCAAGAGCTCAGTGATAAAGGGCACAAGATCGAGAAACAAGTGGTTGATTATTACCAGATCGAGGAGGTAACCGATTATGGCCACGATGAACGCAAAGTCTTCGATGAAATCGACAAGATCCATCTCTGGTTGCAGCGCGTGCGGAACGCCATCAACGAGGCGAATAAGACCGATCTAGTCGAGCTTGGCAATTAGTTTTGTTTCCACAAAGTGACCATCATTTTGCACCTTTTATTGTTTCTTTTATGACCGACATAATTCCCTCGGTCAAGACCCGTGTCGTGAAGGTCACGGCCTCCACGAACCCTGGTATCTCGCGCTCGACCGGCTGCCGTATCCACGGCCGCGCTTCGTTCCACAACAAGACGGGCTTTCCGCGGGCGCGCAGCCATGCAACGGCCTGCTTCACCCGCACGACCCGCCACCAGTTGTGCAGCATCATCCCGAGCACCAGGACGAACTGCCGTGCGGTCGGCCTGCAGCTGCGGATGTCCCGGCAGAAGGATTCCTTGATTCTCGACAAGATTTTTAACGCCATGGACGAAGGATCGTCCTGGAGGCCGGTTGTCTTCGCTTGGATCATGCAAGGTTCACGCGATGACTTCCGCTTGCCTCCTTTTTGCCTTTTCGGCCAAACCGCCGGGATGCATGCTCGATTGCCGGCACCACGTGTCGACGGGTGCACGGGACGCGTGCTGGTTCCCGAGGCCCCTCGTGTTCGTTGGACGGGTAAAAAAGAGACGTGGAAATTATGTCTAGCCCGATGAATATTTTAATGAGTTGCTCTTAGTGGTTTCTACCTTTATTCATCGCCATCTTATCAGCACCCGGTCTTGAAGGCATAAAAGGCCACGCGAACAATGGATCCTCAACAACCGATCGCGTCCCGCATCATGGCACGTTATTTCTTCAAGATTCCATTCATCGCCCTCCTCGGTGAGGGGGGTGCAACCGTTCTCGACGATGCGTGCAGCGTCTTGAACGCCGTGGAAGACACGATGAATGTCGTGCCAGGTGTCTCGATCCGGAATGCGGAGATTGATCTCGACAATGACACGCAAGTCGGCGCGGAGTTCTGGCTCGTGAAGGATGTCACGAAGGTGGACTTTGACGATGCGATGAAGGGCAGCGACGGCATCATCGTGCTCGTCGACCCGGCCGCGGATCCAGGTGCGGCGATAACGCTCGAGTATGCCGGGATCATCGAGAAATCCGTCCGGTTCCTCCCGACTATGATAGCGGTCGTCAACGTGGCTGATCAGGCTACGTTCTTCGATGACTCGTTCGTGAGGCAAATCTGGGAACGCAGGGTGGTCGAATGCATGGCGTTCAACCGGTCGGCACCAGGCCATTTTTTCAACATCACAAGGGTCTTGCTCCGAGGCATCATCGAACATCCCGAGGCAGGACCATTCAATATGGACACGGCGTGGCTACGGGAAAGCGTCGTCTGGGAGGTCATGGCCCGCAAGATCGAGGGGAACGTCACCCGTGAAGATCAAGTCTTCCTCGGGCGAAATTTCTACGTCCTCTCCCTCATTGCTAAAGCCCGGAAGAAGATAGAAGCACTCGTGTTCGGATCTATAGGTGCTCGCTGGTTGGAGATGGCCGCGGAATATATGCTCGCGGCGAAAGTATGCGAACAGCTCGGCGAGAAGGCCAGAGCCCAGTTCTTGAAGAAAAAGCACCTTCAATACCAGATGAACCAGGCCGCCGCGCTGCTTGCCCAGCACAAGTTCAAGAAAGCCGCGTTAAAGTATCAAGAAATTGCATACTGGAACCGAAACGAATACGTCGACCCGCCAATCATCGAGGAGCTCTTCATCAAATCCATCGACGCATGGGCGTCCGTCTTCGAGTTCGACAGGATCCCCGACTTGCTACGGCAGTTAAAGGCGCCCGCCACCCAACTGGCAGCCCTTAAAGACAAGATCACGAGGGGCATCGATTACCTCGCGTCGCAGCAGCTCCTCGAAATGGCCAACTTCCAGCTCCATACAATCACCTTTCTCTACCTGAAATACGACCTGCGGGATAGCGCGACGGAGCTTGCCAAGAAGCACGCGAAGGTCAAGCTAGACTTGCTCAAGGAAAAAATCGAACAGAAATTCATCGGGGACTCGCTGGTTCTACTCGACGAGATCATCTCGCTCCGGGAGCACATGGCCATCTCTATCCATATCCCAGACCACCAGCTTGCAGCGATATGCGTTTACCTCATCGAGGACATGCTCTTCCACGAGTTCGAAAATGTCATCCGCCTTGTCCAGGATCCACTGCTCGTGAAGCAGCTCAGCGCTCGGCGCGTCGCGAAGGAAAAGGAGGTTGATATAGAGGCACAACAAAAGATGGAGACATTGAAGAAAAGTGTCTATCAGCGCTTGCTCGTTTATAGCAAGGAAGAGAAGGATGACGCGCTTCAATATGCAAGATCTCGCAGGAAATTGCTGGTCGATATGGCGAGCCAGGGGCAGCCCGACCGCGCGGCCAGCTTCATGATCAACACCGCGCAATGGCTTCGGGACCTTGATCAACCAGATCTCGCCGCTGACCTAGCATTACTGGTATCAGACCACCTCGTGAAATGCAAGGGCACCATCAACCTCAAATCTGTCCTCAATTTCCTCCCGCCGGAGCGCCGGGAGGAGCTCATGAACTCCATCGTGCACCACATCAAATCGAGGCCAGCTGTAGAGGGGGATTTGGAGTTCAGCAAGTTTATCGAGTATTACCAGGCTCAAGCGCGAAACAACCATTTCCATACCCAAGCAGACGAGCTAGCATCCCGGCTGGCAGAAGCATACTTGAACGAGGCACGAATCGCCAGCAAGGAACGCAACTCGAATTCAATCCGCCTCGCGATCGAGAAACTGGAGAAATACAAGATCCTCTTTGCCACCATCGGAAGCAAGGATGTGCAGCCCGCCAACACGGACGACATCATCGAAAATGTCATTGAATTCTTTTTTGCAACGAATGATCTGAAGCCGATCGAAGATCTTCTCAACCAGCTCAAGGATCTCGATAAAAAGCGGCGCGTTACCGCCCGGCTCGAGCGAATATCTCAAGAGGAGAATCTAAAACGCGAGGGCGAGATCAAGAAGCAAGACGCGGAGCGTGTCCTCAAGGAGGACTTGCAAGAAGCCAAGCGGCTCTTGCTGCTCGAGCAAGATCGGTTGAAAGCGCTCCGGGCCGAGCGAGAGGAACTCGTGCGGGGCTGGAAGGCGGACAACAAAATCGCCGACATCTTGCCTTGTTTCATGACCAAGCCAGATCAAATACTCGCCGCGATCGACCAACTCGAGAAAAATGAACGCCAGGCAACCCAGTTCTTCATCAAGGACAAGAATCACGTGGAATTTGCCATTTCTATAGTGGTATCCCAGCTGTTGGCCTTGAAGCGCAATGCCCTGGAGGTTGCTGCCAAGCTGATCGGTTCGGTGGACACGCTCGATCCAGAATTCAAGCAAAAGGTCACCCGCTTGCACGCCTGGAAGCTCGCCAGCTTGCTCGTGAGGGCCATCGAGCTGGAGGCAGGGAGCGGCATCGTGGAGGCGGTGCTGCTGACCGAGCTGTTACCGCTGGTCCTCGGCGAGAGGGCACTCGCGTACATGGTCTTGAACAAGCCCGTCCCACCCGGCATCCTCACGAAGAAAGAAAAGGCCGTTTCCGACGACTTCGAGAACAAGCTAGACGAGGCACTCCCGGTCATCGTGGAAGTGGTCGGCATGGAGATCGAACCCGTCCTCGAGGGCGCCCGGATGCGCCGGCAGATCCTCTCACGCGAGGGCAAGTTGCACGGCTTGCCATTGCTCAAGAGCGGGAAGCAGTTGGAAAAGGCTGCGATGCTCTATCAAGAGGAGGCATTCGCCTTCCTCGACGCCGGCGACCTACCGATGGGCTGGGCGTCGTTGTGGACCGCCATCATGATCCTCGTGAAAGGACAAGCCGACGTGAAGGACATCAGCGCGGTCGTCAAGAACGTCGCTCGATTGTACAAGGACAAGAAGACGATCGCCGACAACCTCATGATGAACGGCCTTGGCTTGTTCTTGAAATGCATCGAGCGCAAGGCGTTCGACCGGCTTCGCGCGTTCACGGCCATCTTCGACATTCTCCCGCTGCTCGACGAGGAGCGGCAAGCGTTCGACATCAAGAGACTGCAACCATAAGAGAAAAACAAGAGGAGCAACCATGACCATCAAGATAGGGTTCCACAACCTGTTCCGTTCCAAACCGCTGGACGAGACCGCCGCGTGGGCGCACGAGGTCGGCTTCGAGACCTTCGAGCTGGCCGCAGGGCCTGGTGCCATCGTCGACGTCGACAAGGTGCTATCAGGCCAGGCTGGTGCCGTTCGCGATCCTTGCAAGAAGAACTCGATCGAGATCACGAGCCTCGCCTATTGCGTGAACCACCTCGACCCCGGCAGCAGGGACAAGCACAACGCGCACATGAGAAAGGTGATCGAAGCCGCGCACCAGCTCGACGTGGACATTGTAGCATGTTTCGTGGGCGGGACCGGCGGCGCTATCTACCAGGAGATGGGGCTGTTCGAGGAGCACTTCTTGCCCCTGGTCGACCACGCGAGGAAAAACGACGTGAAGCTCGCCATTGAAAATTGCCCGGCCGGCGGCATGAACATCGGCCGCTCGCCGTACTTCTGGCGCGAGATTTTCACCGCGAGCGAGGACTCGCCGCATCTCGGACTTGAATTTGACCCGTCCCATCTCGTCTGGCTTCAAGTCGACTGGCAGAAGGCACTCGACGAGTTCACCGGGAAGAAAAAGGTCTTCACCTTGCACGCGAAGGACACGGTCGTCGACAGCGCGATGCTCGCGGACCGCGGCCTCTACGAGCCGGGCTGGTGGGCGTACAAGATACCCGGTCTGGGCGTCGTCGATTGGAAGGCGTTATTCAAGACGCTCGAGAAGCACGCCTTTTCGGGCGCCATAAACATCGAACACGAGGACGGCGCTTACTTGGCAAGCGACGACAAGATCAAGGAAGGCCTGCTGCTCGGCTTGAAGACGCTCAAGGACGCGCTCGCCGCGGGGAAGTGAGCGGGGAAGCGATGTTCACCCGTTCGGCGAGGAATTCTTGCATGCACCTTGCGGTTTCCTCGTAGAAATCCGTAACAAAATTGTGGCCAGCGAGGGGAATCACGCTTATATGCACCTCGCCGAAATATCGGACGGTCTTGAATGATAACTCGAGAGGAACGACCTCATCGATTTCCCCGCATATTACCTCCACGGGAATATGGCACGCTTCGTGCTTTTTCTTGGCCGCACTGGCCAGCGTTGAAATCTCCTCGACCAGGGAATGCAAGTCGGCGTACAATCCCTCCCGCACCGCGGCCGTTCCTTGCATATTGAAGAGATCCACCGCCTTCTGCACCATTGAATCGAGCACGTCGGCTGGCAAATCGAGGATCTTGGCCCGGGTCTCGGCCGGAAGCATGTTCCAGAAGGCTTCGCGGGCCGGCGTGTCGATGCTGCATGGGCCGGGGGCCAATAAAGAGACAAAGGTGAATCTCCGGTAACCGAGCTCGCGGACGAGATACCGCACGATGGATCCTCCAAACATGCCGAACGCGACGAGACCGAGATGGTCGATGCGCAGCTCATCGATCAAGTCAAGCGCGGCCCGCGGCGACGCACGGGCAGCGTGATCGCGGGTAAGGGAGGCATCTCTCGTGAGGTGCGGGAGGATGCAGCGGATGTCCCCGTGATCCAGGCACGAGACGAGGTCGTGGAACATCGCCGGGGACGAGCGCCAGCCATGGATGAACATGACGGGCATCCCCGTGCCATCATCGCGCGGCTTGTAGACCTCGTAAGACAATGTCCGACCATGTCTCGTCTCGAAATCGCGGCATACAACCATCGGTTCCCCCTACGGACAGTCCGGCCGGCATCGTCGTGCCTTTCAAGGCGTGGAGGCCACGAGGATCGAATGATGCATTGCTTAAATACGTGGGTCTTGGCAACACGCGAAAACGCAATGCCGGGAGTGGCCGTTGATAGGATGCAAGGTAAAATGGTGTTTTCAAGCTTTCCCGAGCTTGATGTTGATGATCCACTGCAAGGCAAGGAACGATACGATACCAAGGATGAATCCGACTACCAATAGCTTGATCGCATAATTCTTGTTCATTTTTTGCAAGCTTCCTTGGTACATGAGCACCATGCCGATGCCGGCAGTGAATAACAAGATGGCAGCGATGAGGCC
The DNA here is from genome assembly GCA_030587475.1 of Candidatus Sigynarchaeum calidifontis. Lineage (GTDB taxonomy): Archaea > Asgardarchaeota > Lokiarchaeia > Sigyniarchaeales > Sigyniarchaeaceae > Sigyniarchaeum > Sigyniarchaeum tengchongense. Next base: position 71,434 of record JAUQYZ010000258.1, on the reverse strand, counting down.
TTCGATGATAAAACTTTCGTTGGTGCTCGGGTAGAAAAATACCGCCCTGGCGTTATCACCCGAGCCAGTGGAGCCCACGGCGATGGGATTGCGCACGATGAAGTATATACCCCCAGACATCAACCAGAAGAGCAAAATGTACGACGCCATGAGCATCAGCATTCGTGGCGGCGATGGCAGCGCGATTCCCGAGCCGATGCCGGTCAGCCGCACCCGCGGGACGCGAATCCCGAGAAATGGCAGCATCTTGTCGCGGGAGCTGCCCTTGTACACCCGCCTCGCGGCTCCCGATTCGGAGGACGAATCATCTGACATGTCGTATCAAGTCTTATATGGCAGTCGCCCGAAATAAAACCTTTAGTACGAGCCCTTCCAGCAATGGATGGTGGGTTGTTGGTCGTGCGTCGTCAATCGTGGCCCTGGATCATGGATCATCGAAGCTGCCCGAGCGCGTCGGCCAGGTCGATCACGACGAAGTCGCCGTGGTCGCCAACGGCGACTCTCCGCCCGTCCGGCGACGCTGCGAGAGCATAAGCGAACCGCCCATCGTCCTGGCGCAGGTCGGGCCGGGGGTTCGTCATGGTGGCGAACACGAGCCCCGGCACGTCCCCCGGCCCTGGAGCCCCGCCAGCCCCGACAGTCCCTGCTTTCCCCCCCGCCCCCGCCCTCGCCCCCGGTCCCATGCCAATGCCCGCGCCCGCGCCCGCGAACGCTTCCCGCGCGTCCAGCCCCAGCATGAGAGCCCAGCTGTCGCAGCGGTTGAGCACGGCGATGCGGCCTGACTTGCCGAGGAATCGAGCCCCCCACGTCTCGATCACGTCGTAGGTTTTCAAATCCGCGGCATCCTGGTCGTAACCGATGATGCCGCCGCCTTTCCAAGATGGCTCGTCCTTGGCCGGGTCGACCTCGAAGAGCCTGGCTCCCTCCGAGCACGCGGCGACGAGCCACCGCCCGTCGGGCGAGAAATCAAGTTGGAGCGCGGCATAGTACACGTCTTCCACCCGCTTCGGGTCCAGCCGGTCTTTCATCTTCCGGGGCCCGAAATCCATGATGGCGTGTGCCGACCAGTCCCGCGTGCTAACTGCCAGCACGGGATCCGTTACATCGTTCGGTGCGGCCATGCCGCACGCGATCCAGCGCCCGTCTGGCGAGAACGCGAGCGATGCCACGCCGAACAGCAATTGGAACTCGACCGGCGAGTAATACTCGAGATTCTCGTAGACCACAGCATCCGTCACCGCGGGGCGCCGGCCACGAAGCCAATAGGTGTCCCAGGCAAAGCCCGGCGGCAGCTTCACCAACGCCAGTTCCACGTCGGCGACGAGTTCCCCCGTGCCCGCGTTCCATGCCTTCACGTGCCCGCCGCTGCCGCCACTGGCGACGGTCTTCCCGTCGGGCGATACTGCCACGGCGCCCGTGCTCCCCCGGAGCATGACGCCCATACCTGGCTCGACCTTCGACTTGCCGTGCGCCGCTGCGGGCTCGACCCGCCACACGAGCTGCCCCGTGGCCACGTCCCAGCAATAAACCGCCCCGTTGCCATCGCCCGCGTAGACGCGTCGCCCGTCGGGCGAAAACGCCACGCTGCTCATGATATAATCCATATATTCCGGGAAGCTCCTGGTTCGGCCTTCCTTTTCTGGTCGATATTCCCCGGCCAATCGCCCATCCCACCAGTATCCCCTCTCGCCACCTCCGACCTCGATAGAATGCAAACTCAATCCACCATAGCCGCTACTCACGACATGTTTATTGTCAGGTGAAAAAGCAAGGGCAGTCGGCCCTGTCACACCACGGCTGAATCGGCGGATGGGAAAACGCCCTCTCGAGGCTCGCGCGGCACGTTCAAGCGCCCCCCACTTGCCCGGATGCGTCCCCTCTTCGCATTCCTCGTCCATGATTTCCCTCACGCTGCGCGGGTATTTATTGTTGTTGGATTCTCCCATCCAGGAAGAATGAAAAATCAAAAAAATTAATAGGTGTCACGGTCTGGCTCCTTCTCGGATCAAGGGCTCGGTGGTGGAGGTGGAGGAGGCCGCGGCGTTATGAATCCCGGACCAGGAGCAAGCCCGTAGTCCTTCAACAGCGCGAGAATCTGGGCGGGCGCCAGCTGCGTGATTGCGCAAGTGAATACACCCAGTTAGGCTCATATCACCTCGCGAGGAAGATGTGATACGATTAAAGAGGTTAACAAGGGTGAACATTGCGAATAACCTTCGTAACGTGGTTTATCAGCATTGGACAGCTTATTCGATCTCGATTATTATGCCGAGCGATAAGCGCTGGATACATGAGCGGCGCCATGAGATGTATTATCGCCAGGCCAAAATTGATGGTTACTCTTCCCGCGCTGCATACAAGATCAAGCAGATCGACGATAAACATGGCATATTCGGGGAAAGCGGGTGGGTGCTCGACCTATGCAGTGCTCCCGGTTCCTGGACGCAATATATCCACGACAAGCACCCCACGATTGACGGGATCATCGGGGTTGACCTGCAAGCCGTCCGTCCCATCTCCAACCGGGTCTTTTTCTTGAAAAAAGACATCATGGACGCGGACTTTATCGACGCCGTGTGCAAGGCTGCCGGAAAAACAGCTCCTTTCATCTCGGTTGTACTCTCGGACTGCGCGCAGAAGTTCACGGGTGCCAGGAGCGTTGACCTGTTCCGCCAGCACGAGCTCTCCATGCGCGTTGTCGATATCTGCAGGCAATTGCTCCTTCCCGGGGGTAACTGCATCGTCAAGTCGTTCCAGGGCCTCCCCGAGGAATCGAAGGAGCTCGAGGGCGGGTTGAAGGCGCTCTTCGCGGACGTGTTCAAGACCAAGCCCGACTCGTCCCAGAAGGGCTCGCCCGAGTTCTACTTCATTGGCAAGAACAAGAACAAAACCACATGAAAACCATCCGGGTTAGAGCGGCTTCGAGATGAACTCGTTCAACTTGGGGCAGTTGTAATAGTTGATGATGTTGTCCTCGCCGCACGTTTCCAGCTTGGCACAGAAGAAGCACGGGCTCTCGAAGATTGCCTTGAAGTCGCCGACCTTGCGATGGACGGTTGGAACGACGGCCGATTGCTCGATGTCTTTTTTTGCCGGTGACGCGATCTCGTTTTTTAAAAGCACGACCGTGTTGACCTGGTGACCCCGATCCAAGGATTTCCGCTTTTCGAGAAAACCCTCGCGTTCGAGGTCGCCGATGATGCTATTCAGCCGTTCTGGATTGATTTTCAAGGTCGAAGAGATGGCCGATGGCTTGGCGATCTCCTTCTCGGCTATGTACTCTTTCACCCTCTGCATTTGTGTCGTGCTCTCCAATTTTGTAACACCCAACACTCTTTATAACATACGTGCACGTGAGGATATTTAAGTGTTCACAAGCATTAAAAAGCGACCGAGGCTCGCGCTCGTGGAGGCCGAGTATTCCCGATAAAAAACCCGATCTCTCGATGAACCACTTGTCCTACGATCGAAAGAATGAAGAAGCATTAATTCCCAGTCGTCAGAAGTACCATGGCAGCATGACATCGATCCAACACAAGCTATCCGAGTTTCTCGTGTTACGCCTCGGAAGCAAGTACAAGGGGTACCGGTGGTTCTTGCTCCCCTTGCTCTGCAGCTCCGAGCGCGAGTTCGCCTCGATCTTGTCGATTTCGGATGCCGAGGCGAGCGTGGTTAGCGATGCCTTGCGTGTCGAGTTCAAGCGCGCCATCGACGTCGTCAGCCCCGCGAGGATCGCTGAACTCGGCCACCGGCCTTCCAGCACTTGCGTGCCGACTGGCGTGCCATGCATCGACGAGTTGCTCGGCGGCGGTTTCCAGTCCGGGAAAATTTACCAGCTCTTCGGCCCCGCGGGATCTGGGAAGACGGAGCTCGGCTACCTGGCCATACTTTCCTTCCTCCGGCACCCGTTCGACAAGGAAACGAAGGTCGCGGTCATCGATTCCGAGCATTCTTTCCGGCCAGAGCGCATCGTGCAGCATGCGGGTGGCCAGATCGACTTGAACAAGGTGTTCGTCGCCACGTGCTATTCCTCCCCCCACCTCATCACGTTACTTGGTACGGTCGAATCGATGATGCGGCGCGGCGCGTTCATTCCCCTTCTCGTCGTCGATTCTGTCTTGCCCTCGTCGTTCCTGCTCGACCAGGACGAGCCCGTGAGGCGCCAGCGGCTGCTGCTCGATATGGCGGAGCTGATCCGGGTGATCTCGCGGGATCACGGCGCGTGCGTCGTGTTCACGAACCATGCTGCTGGGAATTTACCCTTGCCATCGAATAGCAACGTGTGGCTCGGGTATTCCGACCACGCGATATTCACGCGGAAGGACGAGTTCGACGCGACAATGAACATAGCACGGTCGATCAAGAACGCCACGTGCAAGGAGCGCGAGGTACGTTTTCGCATCGGCCCCGGGGGCATCACGTCCTAGCGTGGTTCGACCAGTTTACGCAAAAAACCCAGGGCTGCTTCCCCTTCAAGTAACACTTTACCAGCGGGTAGCCGCATGCCGTGCAGTTTTTTCCCGATGGGTGGATCTTTCCTACTTGGATGATGGGCAGCGTGACCTTGCACGTGCTGTCCGATCGTCCCTGGCACGCGACGAACCGTTTCTTACCCTTTGCCTTGATAAGGACCAGGTCGTGATTCTTGCACGAAGGGCACGTTCCGAGCACCAGTTTTTGGGTCGTGGATGCCCCGGAGGCAGCGAGCAGCTGCCCCAGTTCCGCGCCGATAACCTGCTCCTTGCCTTTAAACCGCTCCAGCATTGCCGTGATGATGCCCTTGGTCTTGTCGATGACCGCGCCCTCGTGCTGCTTTCCATCGAGGATCCCGTCCATATCATCCTCGAGCTCACGTGTCATGTCGACAGACACGATGGCCGGCAAGAAAGTGTCGAACAATTCCACGATTTTTTTTCCAAGTGGGGTTATTCTGATGGGATCGGCTTCGATATACCCTCTATCCTTGATCTTTTCGATGATCTCGGCCCTGGTACTCTTCGTACCTATCTTCACGCGTTCCATGTACCCGATCAACGTGATCTCGGAATGATGCGGCGGGGGCATTGTGTGTTTTTCCACGACGTCGACCCGCTGGACGAGTAACTGCTGGCCCACCATCAACCCGGCATCATCGTCCATGCCTTTCGTCGGGTAGTACTTGTATTGGCTCGCCCAGCCCTCGGATATGAGCTTGCTCGTCACGAGCTTGAAGGGATGGCTACCAGCGATGAGCTCGTGGGCACGCTCCTCCCAGGTCAAGTCCGGGCCGAAGAGCGCGAGGAACCTCCTCGTGACGAGGTCGAGCAAGGAAGTCTCGTCCTTCGAAAGCATGATTCCCCTCTTGCTAGCGCCCGTCGGCAATATCGGCGGATGCGCCTCGTCTGTCTTGGTTCCCTTGCATGGCACGAGCCTTCCCCGCTGTAACACGGCTCGTGCATCCACTGTGTAGTTTGGATCCGCCTCTATGGCGAGTAACAACGCCTTCACATCGATCTCCGGCGGAATGACCTCGCTGTCGGTGCGTGGATAGGAGATCAGCGCATCAAGATAAAGTTTTTCAGCCAGCTTTAGGGTTTTCGCCGGCTTGAACTTGAACAGATGATTCGCTTCCCGCTGGAGCCCGGCGAGGTTGAACGGGGGTGCTGGCTTCTTCGACATCTGCCTCGACTGGATGCTAGACACGATGGCCGCCTTTCCCTCACAATCGCGCTTGATCGCCAGGGCATCCGCCTCGTTCTTGAAGGATGGGGGAACGCTCTCTAGCGCAAAGTCCTTCCCCCCCGTTCCCGATCGAGCTATCGCGCGGGCCTCCCAATAGGCTTCCGGCACGTGTGCATCGATGGCGGCGTCCCTCTCGCAGACTTGCTTCAAGGTTGGCCCTTGTACCCGCCCGATGGAAAACACGTGGTATCCCTTGCCGGCTGACTTCACGGCGCTGGTGATTGCCGCGGACATGTTGATCCCGAACATGATGTCGACGCGATGCCTCGTTAACCCCGCTTCCACGCGGGCGCAGTCGAGCACCGGGTTCTTGGCCTTCCATGAGGCGCGCAGCTCGGCCGGGGTAAGGGTGGAGAACTTCATGCGGTATGTCTTCGTGAGCACGCTATTGAACTGGCCCTTGGCGGGCAAGCACGAGAACCGGAGGATGTTATACCCGATCACGCTCCCCTCCGTGTCGTAATCCGTGGCGACGACATACCGGTCGAATGATCGCCCCCGCGTAATGGCCTCTATGGCGTTCAAGTACAAGAAAGCACGCTTGTTCCCGCGATTTTTCACCCAGTTGAAGTCGAACACGGGAATCCCCTTGCTTGCCTTCCCCCGTTCGAGCGCGTACAAGTGGCCTGCGCCATGGACTATCATGGCCTTCTCCCCGGAGTCGAAGAGCGTGATTTGCAAACAAGACGTTCCCTTGCCCATTTTCACCTCGATGGGTTTTCCCCCGGCATCGAGCGCGGCACCGATCTTGGCAGCGGCAGCTGGTTTTTCGGCGATGATGAGGTATTCCACGTTGATCACCTGGCCAGATCCTCGACCGTCGTGCTGTCATCCAGGAAGTCGAAGGGAGGTCGCTTCTGGAATGTCTGGATACGGCATCCCGGGGGGGCCTCGCGTGCCAGCCAGCGAAGGGTCGACAGAGCGACCTGCAACTTCCGCAGCTTGACCGGCTGGCGAGCCGTCGCGCGCGCGCCGTCCGGCGTGTTAGCCAGGCCAGGTTTCGAATAACTGCCGATCGTGCTTGCATCAAGGTCCATGGACACGAGCACTAGCCTGGTGAATCCAAAAGCCATGCCCACGAAGACCGCCCTGTCGCCGTCCGTGAACCCGCCGAAATTGCACACGTGCCGTGTCGGTTCCACCTGGGTCGTGAAGACGTATCGATCATCGGGCGTGACCCTCTCGAGAAGCGCCTTCACGGCCGGGAGGTTGTCGCCATGGCCATGGACGATGATCGTGCTGTGCCACTTGTCGTGGAGCTTGATGATGTCATCCGTGGTCAAGCCGTCGAGATCGGTCACGACGAGATCGATGTGCATCCCTCTATCCATTAACAAGCGTGCCGCGCCGTCGACCGAGATGATGGCCATTAACTTGCCCAGTTTTTCAAAAAGGGGTGCGAGGACATCGATCCGGTTTTCCAGCGTCGGCCCCGGCGCCGCGACGATGCACGATTTTTTCCCTCTGGCTGTGAATTCGCGGTCGGCTTCCCGCCCGTTTCTCGCCGCATCGACGCTTTCAAGCGCGCTCTCCAGGAAATCGCGCGTTGCCATGTCCGCGTTGAAGTCCAGCGGCAGCGATTGCTTGATCCGTGGAAAGCAGCTCGAGAAATACGAACGGGCGAGCGGTGGGAATACCACGTCTTCGACAGACACGGGATCACCGAGCGGGTGTTTGATCACAAGTGGAACGGGAAGCCATTCTTGACGATCCGGGCATCCATCTTGTTTTTCCACGTCTCGAGGAATTCCTTGTCGTATTTCTCTTTCCGCAGCTCGTCCGGTAACATTTGCGGGATACCATCGCGGATCGGGAACCACCTGTGACATTTGGCACATGTCATCACTCCAGACTCGATTTCGATGGCTTGCTTGAACCAGTTCAACAAGATCAAGTCTGGTTCGATGGCCTCGATCTCCTCCCGCTGGAGCGCGACAGGGATGCCCGCGCCCGTGATTGTGTCGATCACCTTATTGAGCTTATCCTTCAAGGCCAGGAGATAAAAGATCGTTTCCTTCACCGTGTTGCTGCTATGATCGGTGATTGGCTTGAGCTCGTCGATGCTGGCAATAATTTTTTCTAGATACGTGACCGGGGGTGATGGTTTCCGAACAAGCGTGTCAAATACAAGTAATTCCTTGCTGGAATCATCGATGTTGATGATCGCAACGCTACTATCCGGGTCGTCATCATCGATGTTGTTCTTGAAAAAGAATGACAAGTCTTTTTTCATCTCTTCCATGTTCCCTTTCTTTTTCAAGAACGAATCTAAATCCTCGATAGCATAAATGGAAAGGTCTAACGGGTAGTGTTTATCGATGGGACAAGCAAGTATTTCTAGTAACCATGGCTTCATCGCAAGTTCACTCTGTATCAAAGAGGCCGTTGGTTCTAATTAAGCTTGAGGGAATGCACGGAGAACCCAAGATGAAGGATAAAAACGATTATGTACCAAGAACTCGCATTCCCATAGCCGAGATCTCACGTGTCTCGGAACACGTCAACGGCTAATAATAAAAAGAGATAAACCTAGCTGATGTAACTTTTTAGTTCGTTGACCCCGCTATCGATACTGCCTTGGATCTTCTTGAGGCGCGTCGCATAATTATCATATAATTGCTCGTATGCGACCCTGGATTTTATCTGCCCGTCCTTGTAGCGGCGTTCGAGGGTTATCAAGCTGTCCTGGACAGATTGACGTTCTGCTTCGAGTAGATCCAGCTCGTCTATGATTTCCTTGAATCTCCCGCCGAACTCGACAAGGTTCCGCTTCGATGGCCGGATCTTGTTGTCGAGCAACTTGATCTTGCGCGTCAGGTCATCGACCTTGATCTGGAACTCACGCTTCTTAATTTTACGTCTTTGGAAGTCATCGTTGAGCGTGTCGAGATCAATGTACGCTGCGACCTTCTCCTCGAAGATGCTGGAAAATTCCTTCAAGGCTTCGACCGGGAGTGCCTCTGAAACGGTCGAGACTGGCTGCTCGTAATGCATGAAGATCTTGCGGGCTATGATGAGGAATGTGGCTACCAGGCCGACCACGAGGGTGATGATCAATGGCCTGGTCTGCATCGCGAGGCTCGAATACTCGTACATTATCGTCACGACCTTCGACGACTCGGGAGCGGTTCCTGACTGGCGATAGATGAGGTATTGCATCCCGTTCTGGTTGTCGACCGCGGTTGGCTTTGCGTTTAGCAGGTTAAAATCGATATATGAAGCCTCGGGCAGCGCGATGCGCACCTCGACGTTTCTCATAATCCACGGGTTCTTCACTACCTGGAAGATATCGACGAATAGCGCATTCCGCGTATCCCCTTGCGTGACACGAGCCGATGTGAAGGGTAGCTTGAACTCGAAGGTGAAAGAGAACTTGTTGTTGGGCGTGATCTTGTGCCTGTTTAGCAACAAGTTGATCGTGACGTTTTTAAAGCCGCCTCTCACTACCTTCGTGTCGACTACGCCAGAGATAAATCCTAGATAATCCTTCCCCGTGAAGTCGGTCGCGTCACTCGGGACCGTGAAAATGAGCGAAGTCAAGTTGACCGTTCCGGTGTTCTTTATCTCCACGAGGTTCGACACCCGCCAGTTTTGCATGCTGGTCGTGATGGTCACCACCGAATTACTGGTCTCGGTGAACGAAACGCTCGCGTGCTTGAACGACACGTGAAGATAGTTGGTAAAAAACGGGAACATGTTCTTGGCTGCAAAATTGATGATGTTATTCGTTCGTTCGCCTGATTCCGGTTGATATTCCGTTATGTCTGAGCCCTGGGGCAAGGTCAGCTGGCACGTTTCCAGGTCGGTGTAGTAGGGCGTGAGGGGGTAGGTGGTGTGATAGATGTTCACGACCATGTTCGTCTGGTTCATCGTGCTGGTCATGACGCCATGGAAGAACCTGAGGATGTCGAACTGGCACGATTCACCAGGCATCAAGGGTCCAGGGAAGGAGATCCTCCACGTGTTATAGCTAGCGAGCTTCGAGCCCAACCGGACGTAGTTGTAACGTTCCCCGGTAATGCCGGTCACGATCATCTCGTAAAGCTGGCTTGTTTGCTCTTCATTAAGGCATATAAAAAAATGACTCGTGGGTTCCGAATCCGTGTTCATGAACACGATGGAGTCCTTCGTAGAGAACGTGCCGTAGTTGTCCAGGATCGCGTATCTCTTCATGGACGTGATTCGCCCTTGAAATGACGCGGGCAAGTCTCCACTCGTCGCGAGCGAGCCGGCGGCTGTTTTACTTGGCGGGCAGCCGGGTGGAAACGAACAGAAAGCAATTACACCGACCAGCAGCGAAAAAAAAACGGATATTGCCAAGACACGCTTCATGTTGCCGTGCATTCTTTTCACGCGTCACGATCAAACGAATACTACCCATCGTAGTCACGCGTCGCATTATAACCTAATTGGTACATTGCCTCAATGCTAGGGATGTCCCCGGGTGGTTTCTCACGAATGTGTAAAATAGCACGCTTCCCTTGTATCATCAATATCCTCCAAGGTCGGTTCGAATGGTCGAATGGCATGTCATCGTCGTCTCCGTCGCGTCGTTCCTTGTCACGTTCTTGCTCCTCCCAAAACAGATACGCTTCATGCACAAGATCAACTGGGTGGGCCACGACATTCACAAGTCGGCAAAGCCAGCCGTGGCGGAGTCCGGTGGCATTTCCGTTTTCGCCGGGATTGTCATCGGCCTCGTCCTGGTCATATTCTTATTACCCGGCTTCTCGCTCATGACGACGGTAGCCCTCGTAAGCATCTGCGCAGCTGCAGCAATCGGGTTCCTCGATGACAAGTATCGCCTTTCCGCGTTGAAGAAAATCGTATCCGTGATCTTCGCGGCCATCCCGATGACCGCTCTCTACCTCGGACCGATGTTCGGTCTTTTCCCAGAGATCATCAAAGGAAAACCCCCCGTGCCATTCCTTGGCATGCTGCGGGTTGAATTCTTGTATGCAGTTTTCATCCCGGGGTTCCTTGCTGTGCTTATGAATGCCACAAACATGCTGGAAGGCTACAATGGCCAAGGTTCAGGCACGTCCATCGTCGTGACTCTCGCGCTCATCGCTGGCGCGGTCATCAGCGGATCCAGCATGGCCCTGGTGTTGGCACTGCCGCTCCTCGGGGCGCTCGTCGCCTTCTTTTATTACAACCGATACCCCGCCAAGGTATTTCCCGGTGATATAGGCACCTTGACCATCGGCATGGCCTTCGGCTGCATCGCGATCGTTGGCAGTATGGAATTCGCCTTGATCGTCGCCATCATCCCCCATCTATTCAACGCCTTCCACGTGATCCGGTCGGTGCGAGGCTTCAGGGAGAGTGCCACGATAATGGTGAAAGATATAGAATTGATCGACGGGGACTTGATCAAGGCTTCTACTGCAAAAAACGCGCCCCTCACGATTCCTCGTATCGTGACGGCGCGAGCGCCGCTATCGGAGCCCGTCCTGGTCAAGAACATCATCGCCTTAAACATCACCCCCGCTGCCTTGTCCGTGCTCTCCTCCGCGCTCGTCGTCTCCACCCTTCACAATGATTGGTTAAGCCCCGTCCTCATCACTTGCATCGTCATCGCCGTGGCCATATTCATCATCACGTCGTTCCTGTTCCCAGCGATTCGGGGCTTGAACCTGGTTTTCGTCATCGTGTACGCGGCGTTCATCGGCCTCCTTGTCTTCATCGACCGAATCGTTATCGATTTGGGAACAACGACCAACTGGCTCGTGGCCGGGGCGCTGGCCATGGTGGGTCTCGGCGCGTGGTACATCTTGTCGATGCGATACTTCAACCGCCTCATGGCCCCGAAGAAAGCAGCCCGGGGCGCGTGAATCGCCGATGGATCCTTCCACCTACGCCACTTTTTCCTCCCTCGACAAGTCCCGCCACGCGGAGCGCCGCTTGCTCGGCACGTACCTCCCCGCCTTCGACGACATCCGCGCCTTCGTCGAATCGGGATCGATCGTCTTCATCGCGCAGCGAAACGTGACCAGCCAATGGAAATCGATCTTGGGTAGTGCGGTGCACGCGATCTCGTGGGATGTCTTGCATGGCCTGGACGTCGTGATGGTGTTGCTCGATGATCCGGAATTCGGCCGCGACATCAAGTGGTATTTCTCCCCGGCCGCCATCAAGGCAGTCGAGTTCAAGCTGCTGCTCCTGTTCATCGAGACGTCAATGGAGATGATGCTGCACGTCATCAAGGAGCCCTCGATTATCGAGCGGATCAAGGATGCACCCGTCGTCGATGCCCCCGTTGTCGAGTTGGATCCGGGGACGATTCGCTCGCCATCGTTCTGCCTGGCCGTGGAATCCTGGGATATCGTGCCTCGGCGGCTGGATGAGCTGGCTGGGCACGTCGATCGCGCCGCCGCGATGCAGGCACTCCGGAAAGCCCTTCTCCGCAGCGGCCCCTTCAAGTCGTCAGTTTTCTCATGGCCGATCCTGGATTGCTTGCAAGGCTGCGTGGCGCGCGATGCGGCATGCATGGGCGGCAAGTTGCACGTGCGCCTCGACAAGGCCATCCTGTCCCAGGAAGCCTTCTCTAAATCGTTGCTCCTCATAATTAAAATACAGCTGGAAGCGATCACGGGAATGATCGCCGCTGCACTTGATCCCGGCCGAACTGGTCCATGCGAGGCACGCCAATGAGACCGTTCACCTTGTCCGAAGTCGCCTGCCTTAAGGGGGAGGTGGATTCATTCGACTGCTACTCCCTGCCGGGCGACAAGCCAGGCGAGTTCCACGTCGCCTGCACCACGAGCACGATGGCACTGGCCAGCATCATAATGCGGGTCGATGGTGCCACGCTCACGGCGAACGAGGAATGGCGCCGGGAGGCGAAGTCACGGTCGTGGCACGTGGTCGCGGACGTCCCCGACGCTGCCTCGCGGCCTGCATTCTTCACCGCGCGGGAGGACGGGCACTTCCACGCTTACACGGTGGTTGGCGGCCCATGCTGGTCGCACGATTTCTCCGCGACGGTCTCGGAATTCAAGCTCTACAAGGATCCATTCACGGGCGAGCGCGTGCTCATCGTGCCAAGCATCGACAAGACGCTGCGCCTCCTCACGGCTTCGGACGGCCGGCTCACATGGGGGGACACGTTCCAGTCCGGGGTGAACGTGGTCGACCAATGTTTGCTCGATGACGAGGAGACACATGTTATCATCGCCGGGGGAAACGATTACACGCTCCGGTGTTACAAGCGCAAGAAGGGCGAGAAACGAGGCGCGTACAAGATGGCCTGGTTCCACAAGTTCGAGTCTTACGTGCGCGACGTATCCGCTTCACCGGCCGGTCTCGTCGCGGCCGTGGCGGACGACGGGTTCCTCAAGCTGCTCGCGATGAAGGACGGGAGCGTGTTATGGCGTTATGAGCACGACTCGTTCGCGTGGAAATGCCGGCTGCTACCCGGAGCTAATAAAGTCTTTTCTACCTCCTACCAATTACCCCTTGCCATTGATGAAACTGGTCAAAAGATGGGTAATCCTGGCGTGGTGGCGTGCCACGAGCTTTCTTCTGGCAAGCTGCTCTGGAGCACGAGGCCCGAGGACGGGGTGAACGTGAACGCGTGGTCCATGATCGAAATAGGGGAAGATCGGCACTTGCTCCTCGGCACGACGGGTGGTGATGTCATCGTCATGGATGTCGCCTCGGGCTCCATCATGCAGCGGCTCAAGGTCCCGCGCATGGTCAACCGGGTTGCCTCTTGTCGCCTCCCCGGCGGTCGCACGGCGATCGTCGGGTGCCAGGAATGCGAGGAGGGCAGCCTGTTCGCCGGCGTGGAGCGGGAGTGATCGCAACCGTGGAAACTTGCAAAATGAATCGTGGAAGAGATCAGAAGAGGAGTACCTTGAAGCACGACTTGCACGTGCCCTCGGAATTGACTTGTTGCTGCACGCAGTCCTCGTGGTAGACCGCCTTGCACGCGTTGCACTCGTATATTTTACCCGACGACGACGAGAAGTCTTGGCCGCACACGACGCACATCTTCGTCGAATCGTCTACCATCTGGATCTCGACGGCCTGCGCGATGCCGCCGAAGTCCGGCACGACACCCTGCGCAGGGTCGGGGGCGTAGGAAGCCGGCCCTTCGGTCGGCAAGGCATAGGGGCTATACCCCGTGGCGGGCGCGCCCTTCGATGCCTTCGGGCTGCCGTAAGGGTTGTACGCGTCCTCGGACGGAGGGGGTGCTGGTGCCGCTTGCCCCCCGACCAAAACAAAAGACGACCCCCACGACGGGCTGCTGCTGATGCCGCCAGCCGGGGTGCTCATATCCTGGTACCCGCTGCGCTGGCGGCCCGCCTCGATGCCATACTTGTGCTTGATGCACTCGTCCAGCAAGTTGGTGACGATTATGGCGCTCGCGAACTTGCCCTTGCTCGCGCCTTTTTGCAAATGCGTGTGGCTTATGAAATGCGCGACGAGGCCCTTGCCGTAGGTGAAATACACGAACACCGGATCGGCACGCCACTTTTTGCCAATTTCATACGACCGTACGAGCACCTTGACCTCCTGGGGATTGAGGACGGAAATCGGAAATGATTTATCCTCCAACCACCATTTAAAAGTCGGCTGCAGCCCCGGGCCTTGCGATGCCTTCAATGACTTTGGCCCCATCTTCGAATCGTCGCCGCCCTTGAAGCCCTTCAAGCCCTCGATGACCCCGTGCATGAACGGGTGGTTGGGTTCTGCTATCTGGCAGTCGACGACCACATCTGCGGTTTTCTCTCCATTCCAACTGATGTATCCTGGAAAAATGGGCTCGACGATCGTGCGTAGCACCCAGTCCGTGCTCAGGATCCAGCCGCCATTGACCACGTAATCCCTGAACCGGAGGTGATATTCCGAGGGGATCTCATTTCCGGGGCAACCGATGACCACGAGGTCGTAGTTCGATATGTTGGCCTTGTTGAACTGGTTCGGGTTGATGGTGTCCTTCACGGCTGCGTAGCAGTAGTTCATCACCTTGTCCGGCTGGTCATATTGCCCCTTGATGCTCAAGACCTTCCCCTTTTGCTCCACGGCTTTTACAATGCTCGCTTTGCCGAGGGCTTCCATCTTTCGCTTCTTGACTTCGCTGTATAGGTCTTTTTCGGACATGGCTTCCACGCGCCGCGATTGAATGACTAATCCTATTCAACTTTAATGAAGCTTGTGCGTTTGAATCTGCTCGAGTACTTCCGGGGCACCACGGCAGCACGATCCGGGCTTCAACCACACTTGTATCGTCGCGAGAACCGCCCCACGACGTCCCTCAGCGGATCATCGAGGATACGCAGTGCATGTGCCTTTATCTTTTCCGGCACGCCACCGTACAAGGCCTGCGCAATGCCACCGGCGATGCAAGCCATGGTGTCCGCGTCGCCGCCCAGCGAGATGGCGAGCCGCACCGCGTGCTCGAAGTCCGTGGATTCCAGCACGCAAATGATCGATTCCGGCACGGAGCCCTGGCAAGAGATATCGTACCTGTACGTGGGCCGCATCGCCTCGACCGACCGGTGCAAATCGTAATGGAAGGTGTTTTCGATATAATCCCGGATCTGGTCCTTGGATTTCCCTTGCCTCGCGAGGAGGATGCAAGCCGCCGTGGCTTGCGCGCCCTTGATCCCCTCGGGGTGGTTGTGCGTCATGGCCGCGCTCTCCCTTGCCCGATCGAGAACCTCGTCAAGGTTGTCATAGGCAAACCCGACCGGGCTCACCCGCATTGCCGACCCGTTCCCCCAGCTGTTGTACGGCGGATCATCCTTGCTTTTTGCCCATAATGCGAACGTTCCACCATACCCGGCATTTGGATATCGCCGGAAATATTCTTTCATCTTCTTCTCGTACGGATCGCCGGTCAAGATGCTGTCCGCGAGCGCCACGGTCAAGACCGTGTCGTCCGTGAAAAACGAATGGGGGTTGAAGAGGGGGAAATCGATTGATTTCATCGGGCTATACTCGAAAATCGAGCCGACGATGTCACCGACGATGGCCCCGATCATGATTTGACCTTGTACATCCATTGTATAAAAACACGGCGCGCATATAAGCGTAAGTTCGATATAACACGTTAAAGGTAGAAAGGAAGCGAGTCACCCGCCCAGGTGGTCGAGCCGGTACAAGAACGCCTCGATCACGTTCTCGATGCCACCCGCGAGCAGGCCCGCAACGAAGACGCACGCAACGATGCACCCGAGGATGATCCAGAAGGTTCCAATCGCGTGCAACTTGCCCTTGTACACGATGTTCCGCATGAACGACCAGATGCCCATCACGGCGCAAGCGATGAGGATCACGATGAGCGCATAAAAGCCCGTGCTGCTCGTGCCGAGAATGACGTTTATCGATCCGCCGATCGTGAACGTGATGGCGAAAATGACGAGCAAGATGTACTGCCAGGCCATGGCAAGCCCCGCGGCGTGCATGGACCGCCAGTCCTTTTTCCCGGTGACTTGCGAGATGGCCAGGCCGAGCCTCGCGCCGGCGATGTATCCCGGCAAGATCACGGCGAACGGCGCGGCGAGGTCGGGCAGCTGCCACGCGAACAATGCATTGAACAGCAAAGCCCAGCTGGCAGCGACGCCCGCGGGGACGACCAATCCGCCCGTTACCAACGCCAGGGGATTGGTTTTCAAGCCGACGAAGAGCCCCTCCCGACGCTCTTCCTCCTTTTTCCACCGGAAGATGCCGAGCATGGCCCTGGCCATTTCCGTTAGGGAAACCCCTTTACGCTTGAAGGAAAAGAAGCCAGCGATGCCGATGCACGCGATCAATGCCAGCACGCCATATAAATCCAGCCGGGCCTCGCCGGTGTTCCCAACAAGGGACATCCACGCTCCTTCCAGGTCCCCGGCACTATAGATGAACCCCCATCCCTTCGGCGTGTATCGCTGCTGGTAAGCCGCATGCTTGGCGATGACGGCCTCGCGGGCCCGCTCCGCGATGTCGAAGCACCGGGCGTCCCACGTGTAGAGCCAGTGGTAATACGCCACGTGCCACGCCCGCCATTCAGCGAAGAGGTCCGCGAACGCCGCGTAGGCACGCATATGCTCCCGGAAATAGCCCAGGACACTGGTGAGGTTGGAAGTATCGACGGACGACGCCTGGAAGACGTATCCCGGGGAGTCGTCGAGTGTCCCGTACCCTGGGTACGATGACGGGCAAAGTTCAGCCATCTGGCGCGCCACCGCGCTGCCGTTGTACCCCTCTTCGAGCGTGTAGTCGACCCCTGGCCTCCCGCCATAACCGGGCAAAGTCTGATAGAACATGTTGAACCGCACGGGGTCATACTTGACCTCGTTATTGTTGTTGAGCACGTCGCCGCGGAACTTCCCCGTCGAACTCCACGCCTTCATAAAAAAGAGCTGCCTGAACGCCGAAACCGACAGCTCGAACACCCGGGAGATGTTCTGCACGACCGCGGGATCCACGATGCCCACCTTCCGGAGGTACGCCCGCACGCCGTCCCCGGCGCGGATCGATGCGTTATAGGAATGCTGGACGAGGTAAAAGATCGTGGCTTCCTGGGTGGCGATCGGCGTCGCGAGGGTGCGCCAGGCCGCGGAGGTAAGAAGCATGCTGTCATACCCGACGATGTTCGGGTTCTCCCACCAGCCGACCGTCGTGCCGTTGCCGTAGTCGTACTTCGTGCCGTTCTCCGCGTACCAGTCATGCAAGAAGCTGCGGTAATAGGGCGTGATGTACTGCACGGCCCAGCCGATGATCCAGCGGTGGTGGCTCACGCCCAAGGTAGGGTTCGCGGGCATGTTCAGCCAGTGGTCGTTGTACGTCTCCTTGGTGCGGAGGATCAAGTTCGTGGCCTGGATCGGGTCGAGCATCTGCTTGCAGAGCGCGACGTTGTTGAACGGATTCTCCTCCTCGCCGAGCATCCACATGCGCTGGATGACCTCCGCGCCGACCCGCGCCGCCGCTGCCGTCGTGATGTTGATGAATCGGCCAAGCGTAGCGACCGTGTGCATGAAGGAGACCTTCTTGTAGATCTCATTACCTTGCCAATTTTTTAGAGAGATGTCGTCGATGCGGAACTTGAATCCGCCGAAACCAACCGAATTCGTCGCGTTCATGATCGACTGGATCGCCTCGACCGTGGCGTTGTACTTGGCTTCGAGCAGCGTCCACGTGGGCGAGCCGGGCGTGATGGCCTTGTCGTAAATGCTGTCGGGAAACTGTTTCGTCTCCTCGGTGCCGTACTCGGCTCCCGCGTAGCCGAGCCGGGCGTTCAACCAGTCGTACATTGGCCGGGTTATGATCATCTCGTCGGTGGCGAGGAACACGCGCACGTGGTAGCGGGCGGCGAGTTGGAGGATGTCGCCCAGCCAGGCGAGCAAGCTTGCCCTCGAGGAGATGTCACTCGCGGTCCAGCCGTTATTGAACCCGGGCAGCGAGATGTTGGCTATCTCGTTCAGAGGGGAACTGGGCAGCTCGATGCAGTTGATCTGCCGGGACACGTACACCTTGAAGGCGGCTTCTGCTGATGGAATCGCCGTCATCCAGCCCATGGAATCCAGCTGTACCTGGAACCGCATCTGGTGGATCCCCATGCCAGTCCAGTTCTCGTGGCGGTTCATGACGATGGCCTGGTAAGCCGTGAAGCGCTGCATCGTGTCAAAACAGCCCGCGTCCATGACCCAGCCCGTGCCAATGGTAGCATTTTTCCACGGTGCGAGCAGTGTGTCCTGGCTGCCGGCCGACCTGTTGACGCTCGGAACCGGCACGTCCGCGATCCCGGCGAGGATCCCGCTCGCGTTCCACCAGAGCAGCGAGCCGTTCAGCACCGCGGAGGCGGCGGTGGCATTCGGGAAGCCACCGAGATGCAAGGAGGCGTCGATCGTGCGGACAGGTATCGTGCCGTACTGGCAATCCCACTCTGCCTTGAAGGCCATTATCGACGCGTTGAGGCCCTTGTCTGTGGCCACTCCCGCGTCGACGACGATCGCGCTCAAGTTGCCCGGGGCGGCATCCTCGTAAGAGCCTTGGGCAGGAATCAAGATCGCATCACGAGGCGCCCGTCCTCTCGGCATCCCTGGCTGGAGGCCAGCACCGGCCAAGGCAATCACGAAGCAAGGTACTATCCCGAAAGAGATGATCGAGGTTCGTCGGTTCATATATAGTTCTCTGCAAGGAAAGTAAAAAGAAAATGGCGATGAACGCTTTTTTCATAAAGAAATGCATTAAAATGCATCTACGGGAATATAACGTTAAACCGAGACTGTGGTTTAACATGGAAGGAAAACGTATTTCGGAGCACGAATCCGTCCGGAAAGCATACGAACGCATTAAAAAAGATGGCATGACAAATATCTGGGATAGATTCGAGGCCCAAGGACTTGGAAACAACCCTGATAGCCGCTGCCCCTTCTGCCAGGCGGGGGTTCGTTGCGACCTCTGCTCCAACGGCCCATGTCGAGCCGACGCGTCGAAGGACAAGCGGGGCGTTTGCGGCATCACGGCCGACGGCATGGCGATGCGCATGATGCTGCTGCGAAACGTAATGGGAGCTTCCACTTACCATTATCATACTGAACAGACCCTCAAGACCTTGCGAGCGACCGTGGCGGGAAAGACGCCCTACAAGATCTCGGAACCCGAGAAGCTGCGTTCATTCGCCAAGCGGCTCGGGATCGACACGTCGGGCAACGATGCAGACATCGCCAACAAGCTATGCGACCTTGCAACCGCCGACTTCAACCAGCACCACGACATTCCCAGCAAGATCGTCACCGCACTGGCACCGCCCGAGCGGGTGGCGACCTGGAAGAAGCTGGGTATCTTCCCCGGCGGCATCTACGGCGAGATGATGTTCTCGACCTCGTCGTGCCTCACGAACGTGGACGGCTATTACCAGAGCCTGGCCCTCAAGGCGATGCGCCTGGGGATTGCCATGGCATACCAGAGCCAGATCGTGAACGAGTTCTGCCAGGATATCCTGTTCGGCATCCCGAGACCCCACGAGATGCGCGTCGACCTCGGCGTGCTTGACCCGGACTACGTCAACGTGCTGCCCAACGGCCACGAGCCGTTCCTCGGTCTCGCCATGGTGCAGCTCGCTCGCGAGCCGGGGTGGCAGGAGAAGGCAAAGGCAGTCGGTGCCAAGGGCTTGCGGGTCGTGGCGAACATCGAAACGGGGCAAGAAATGATACAACGGTGGACGATGGACGACGTGTTCTACGGGTTCACGGGGAACTGGATCATGCAAGAGGCGGTGCTGGCCAGCGGGTGCGTCGATCTATTCGCTTGCGACATGAACTGCTCGATGCCCATCGATCCCAAGTACGCGGAGAAATACAAGTTCAAGCTCGTGCCTGTCAGTGAACTGGTCGTGTTCGAAGGGGTGTCGGATCGCGTGGATTACAAGCCCGAGCTCGCCGAGAAACAAGCAGCGTCGCTGCTCCAGATGGCCATAGACAACTTCAAGACGCGCCGTGCATCGGTGGAACCCATCACGGGCTTGCGAACCGGCAAGGCCATCGTCGGCTTCTCTACCGAGAGCATCGTGGCCGCGCTCGGCGGCACGCTGGATCCGCTTCTCGGCGCGATCAAGGACGGCACGATCCGCGGCGTCGTGGGCATGGTTTCTTGCACCACTCTCCGCGACTCGGGCCAGGACGTCCACACGGTCGCGGTCGTTAAGGAGCTGATCAAGCGCGATCTCCTCGTCCTGTCGATGGGCTGCGGCAACGGGGCAGTGCAAGTCGCCGGACTGTGCGTCCCCGATGCAAAGGACCTCGCGGGTCCCGGGCTCAAGGCACTGTGCGGGAAGCTCGGCATCCCCCCCGTGTTGAGCTACGGCACGTGCACGGACACGGGCCGCGTCGCGGACCTAATCCACGCGGTCTCCGCGGCCCTCGGCGGCGTGCCCGTGACGGACCTTCCCGTCGCGGCCGCTGCCCCCGAATACATGGAGCAGAAGGCGACGATCGACGCCGTTTTTGCCCTGGCGTTCGGCCTGTACACCTACGTGAATCCCGTCCCGACAGTCACGGGCGGCCCCAACCTCGTGAAGCTGCTCACGCAAGACTGCAAGGGCGTGACGGGCGGCGTGCTCCACCTGGAGAAGGATCCTGCCGAGGCGGCGCAGAACTTGCTCGCCCACATCGAGGCCAATCGCAAGAAGCTGGGAATCTGAGTATCTCCGCCCTCCCGGCGGCCTTCATGCTCTTTCTTATTTCCATCGCAAGGTGAGAACGGGTGGTCAAGCGAGACATCATAAAGATCGACGAGGCAAAATGCACGGGCTGCGGCTCGTGCGCGGACAGGTGCCCCGAGGGGGCCATACAAGTCATCGACGGCAAGGCACGGCTCGTGAGTGCCATCTTGTGCGACGGCCTCGGGGCGTGCATCGGCACGTGCCCCGAAGGGGCGATCTCGGTCGAAAGGCGCGAGGCGGAGCCCTACGACGAGCGGAAGGTCATCGCCAACATCGTCAAGCAGGGGCCGAACACGATCAAGGCCCACCTCAAGCACCTCGACGAGCACGAGCAACCCAAGTATCTGGCCCAGGCCATCGATTATCTCAAGGAAAATGGCATCGATGTTCCCGATTACAAGCAGAATGAGGCTTCCACCTTTGCATGCCCGAGTCTTGCTGCCCGGACGATCGCCAGGAACGAACCGGCCGTGGGAGCCGATGGAAAACCCGTCGTGGTGCCCTCGCTGCTCCAGACGTGGCCCGTCCAGCTCAAGCTGGTCAACACGGCCGCGGAATACTTCGACGACGCCGACCTCCTCGTCGCCGCGGACTGCACCGCCTATGCATACGGCAATTTCCACCAGGATTTCCTCAAGGACAAGGTCACGATCATTTTCTGCCCCAAGCTCGACGAGGGGCTCGAGGATTACGTGGACAAGCTCGCCGATATCATCAAGAACCACGCGGTCAAGTCGATCACCATCGTCCACATGCAAGTGCCGTGCTGCTTCGGTATGGTGAAGGTCGTGGACGACGCGATCAAGCGATCGGGCAAGAAAGTATCCGTGACGGAGGCCATTATCAGCATGCAAGGCGAGATCATGCCGCCTGTCGCGAAATTCTTTTTGCAGCGGCACTGAACGGCGGCGGGGCCCCCGCGCCTCCAAGGAATGATTTTTATTTTTCGTTTATTTCTGGTACGCATGGACATCGATGAAAAGCTAGCGATCATCAAGAAAAACTGCGCTGAAATCGTCACGGAGGAAGAGCTGGTAAGGTTACTCCAAGATAAGAAATCCCCCTCGGTCTATTGCGGTTACGAGCCAAGCGGCCCGATGCACCTGGGCCACTTCGTCACGATTACGAAACTCATGGATCTTGCAAATGCCGGCTTCAAGGTGAAGGTCCTTCTCGCCGATATCCATGCATTCTTGAACCGGAAAGGCTCGGAGGATGACATCAAGAAGGAAGTCGAGAATTGGAAGAAAACTATCAAGGCAATTGGCCTGGATGCCGAGGTCATCCTCGGGAGTAGCTTCCAGTTCAACAAGGACTACCAGCTCGATGTCATGCGGCTCGCGCAAGCGTCGACGATCAACAGGGGGCTGCGCAGCATGCAAGAAATCGCCAGGGACGTCGAGAACGCGACGATCTCGCAATTGTGGTACCCGCTGATGCAATGCGTCGACATCAAACACTTGAAGGTCGACGTGGCACAAGGCGGGCTGGAGCAGCGGAAGGTGCACATGATCGGCCGGGACGAGGCCAAGACGCTGGACTACAAGTTCGTGGCGCTGCACACCCCGCTCATCACGTCACTCAAGGGACCAGGCCAGAAGATGTCGAAATCGATCCCGGGCAGCGGCATCTCCGTCACGGATAGCAAGGAAGAGGTCGTCAAGACGATCAAGGCTGCATACTGCCCGGAGCGGAATGCCGAGGACAACCCCATCTTGCAGATAGCTCGGCTCGTGATTTTCCCCCGGATCAAGGAATTCAAGATCGATCGGCCCGCGAAGTTCGGCGGCAACATCGAGGTGCAGACCTACGAGGAGCTGGAATCGTCCTTCGTCACGGGAAAGGTACATCCCCTCGACCTGAAGGGCGCCGTCACGAAATACCTCGAGCAGATCATCGCGCCTATCCGGGCGAATTACACGTGATATCTCTTTTAAATCCCGTGAGAGTATATTAGCAGATACCTCTTTGGACCGCGCGGGGAACGATCATGGCGCTTGAACACATAAAGCTGTCCGAGTTTGTAGAGTTCGCCCGCAATCTCGAGGACAAGACCCGTGGCGGCGAGATGCGGACGTTCTGGCCGGGCGAGTATCCCTTGGACCTCGCCATGAAGCCGGAACGCGCGTGGCTGTGCCTGATGTTGTTGGACGAGATCAAGGGAAAAACGCAAGACGTGAACATCCCGCCCGGCGGCGCGCCGGGCAGCGACGGGGAGGTCACTCTCGACGTGTCGATGGACGAGGCGCTTGCGGTCATCGAACGCATCGCCGTGCTGGCAAGCCAACGCGACCCGTCCATCGCAAGCGAAGGCCGATACAAGGGGGACTGGTGGCGGGAGACCGACACGCCAAACGAAGCCTTGCGCGGCTATCCTGCCATCCGTCAAGACTGGGAATCGGTACCGACAGCGTGGCCATCGTGGGATGAGGCTGGTGAATACGACGGCGAGACGCTCGATGAAGGCGACGAGGTGTATTCGCTCCACCTTGACATCGCAGATTGCAAGGCCTTCATCAAGGCAGCAAACGACCGCGGCCTGGCGATTGGCAAGCCAAAAGGTGCCATGCAAAATGTCTTGCTGGACAAGGCAACGTACGAGAAAATCAAGGCCAGCAAGCGTGGCATCATCGTGGGGGATGAGGATGCCAATGACGAGCGGGATGCAGACGATGGAAAATAGATCATTGAGGCGAAGGCCACGAAGGCGAACCGGGCTGCGGTCAACAACCTTGGCATAATCGATCTCGCACGAAAAGCATCCATGGCACCTTCAGGATTCCAGTCTTACTCGTGATCATGCGGTAGCTCGACGAAGGTATTAACGAGAAAGAAGAGATCGTGAAATGTATTCAGTAGAAATTTAATCGCCGACATCTATCCCGACAAAGCCGCCCCGCCCGCCGGTCGCGATCATTCGCCGTCCAATACTATCGTTTGGAAGCCAATACTAATTGAAAACGCGGGATCGGCGATCTCGGGCGCCCGCTCCGTGTTGCCCGCGTTGGCCGCGTTGAGTAAAAAACCATGAATGTCAAATTAATCTTAATCTATCACCAATATTGATTACATCAAAACTATCAGGCCCGCCATTTGCGATCCAGTGCCCATCGGGCGATATTGCGAAAGCGCCCACATGCCCGCCATCGCCGGGCAAAATAATTTTCGCAATCACGTCGTTGGGTTCACCTATGTTTTCTAAACTACCGCGAGCGATGCGTACCTCTTGCACATCGATGCCTTCGATAAACGAGCCTTCATGCGCGATCAAAACGATGTTCGTATCACCTAGGAACTTGGCCCCCGTCGTACCCGGGGACTCGGTACAGTTCGTGTCCCTGCGCCAGTCATAGCCGATGATGGCGCCGCCGTGTAATTGTAAACCACCATCCTTGCCCCTATCAACGACTACATCGTAAAGTCGCGCTCCTTCCCCTCCAACAGCCACGAGCAAACGCCCGTCGGCCGAGAACCCGATGGAATTCACGTCACAATACTCGAAATCCACGTGGCCAGGTCCCACCCACCATCCATGCACCAAGCGGTTCGGACCCGCGATTCGCCTCGCTTGCCAAGTCCTCGTATCTATCGCCAACAAGGGGTCAACGATTTCACGCTGAGCTGCCATGCCGCAAACGATCCAACGCCCATCTGGAGAGAATGCCAAGGAAGTTACGTAAAACCACTTGCGGTAATTAAGCAAGCAAGCCCCCCCACGCGGGGAGAAGGCGTGGGAGCGGCGATCTCGGCGTTGACATTTTATGAAAAGGATAGTTCAAAAGCAGCGTGACGAGAAATTCAACGAGAATGCCGAAATCGTGAAAAATGTTGGTTCAGCCGAGGATCGCGGCGATTTTTTTCGTGTATTTATCTAAATCCAAATAAAGCATGCCCATCTTGGCTTCCGTGGAGGCCAGGATGGCAAGAATCGAGTTTTGCCCTGCCCCTTGGCAAATAAAAATGCCCGAGGTTCCCTCCACGACGAGCCGCTTCATGGTGCCCCGCTCGAGCTCCTCGCAGCCTCGCTGGGCCACGGATAACAAGGCAGCGCTGATCGCGGACACGATCCCCTCGTTCGCATTTCGTGGGAGTTGAGAGGCGATCGGGAGGCCTTGAACCGACATTATGGCCCCTGCTGTAACGGACGAGTTCTGGGCTTGCATGTCACGCAAAAGCGCTACGAGTTCTTCAGTTTTCTCCATGATATCCACGTGATCTCGACGATTGCCAGAATTTAATGTCTTCGGTTCAAGGCGGTCATAACTCGGATGTTTACAATCGGTATCCTCTGATGGTATTACCCGTGGGTATTGATGTTTCTATTTTGACGTAAGCCTTAATAAACGATACGGTTCCAAGATGGCGCGTTTTATAAAGGTAGACCAATGGAATCCGCGTTTCCACGGCTCTTTTCCACCATTTTTTCGGCCCTTGGCCCAATCGTTGATTGCTCCTACGAATTATCACCCGAGCGGAAAAAGTATTTTTACATTCAACACGATAAACGCGTTATACTAAGTTCTAAGATGAATCGATTTCGGGTCGAGTCCAACCATGTCGCTTCGCAAGCGTCGATTTATCGGGGAATTAACGAAAAAAGACCTCGGCAAGAAACTCGTGGCGGGGGGAATCATCATCGGCATTCTGCTCGCGGCATGGATGCTACTCCCCGGGCTCATCGATTTCCTCGTCGGCGGATCCCGGGGCAACTATAACACGCACTACCCGCTGCCTACCGTCCACCAGGATTACAACCGGACCGCGATCCAGTACGATTGCCCCTACGAGATCAATCTCCCCTCGTGGCTGACCGATCCGGACATGATAAACGATCCGCGGTTCCAAGAGCTGGCGGAACAAATATTCGAGTGGCTTCGCGACAACCTCGACCCCCAGAACCTCGACATCCAGGGCGACTTCTCCGGCTTCGATGCCACCAGCTTCAACATCGCGCTCTTCTACATCAACGACGTAGGCGGGGGCGTGGGCCTCCCGGCTGGCTACCCCGAGGCGATGCGCCAGAACACCTACGACACGATCGACGCCGATGGCACCGGCTGGTCCAAGAGCAGCACGGTTCTCCTGCCCGTCGATGATCCCGGCAGCGAATTCATCGCCTCTCCGGCCAGCTCGTTCCGGGAGGTCACGTTCATCATGAACCCGGGCAGGACCGAGACCATCAACCTGCGCATCCCGGTCTTCCCCTACACCCCGAAGTACGTCGACGACTCCATGCGCTACGTGGGGAGTTCCGGCTCGTACAGCATCGCCGACGACGGCGTGCTGTACAACGACACGTACGAGGGGCTCGAGGCGCGGGCTTACGGCCTCCCCTCGTACACGGAGTCGACCAACTTCACGTACCGCATCGTGAATGACTGGAACATGCAATCGTGGCGGGAGGCCAATTACAAGAGCGGCATCGTTCCTTACAACAGCCTCGCCCCGGGGCCGAGCATCCCGTACACGCCCTACGCGAGATACTTGCAGATCCCCGGCGTCGGCTCGTCGCGGGACCTCGCGCCGTACCTGAACACCCACCCGCGCTTCACCGATGCCTACAACTACCTGCATACCACGCTCGGCCTCGACAAGGCGTCGGATCCCACCCACGCCATCCTCCAGGCCATCGTGACGTACTTGTACGCGAATTACGACGTCTTCACGTCGTTCCCCGAGCGCCCCGGCGACGGCCAGGACATGATCGAGTGGTTTCTCAGCCGGCCGAAGACCTTGTACCCCGACGCGGGCGGGACGTCCTACGACTTCGCCGCCGCGTTCACGATGCTCGCCCGTGCGTTCGACATCCCCGCCCGGATCGCCACGGGCTACTACGACTGGGACGGCGACGGGATCGTGACGCTGGCCAACGTGTATGCCTGGTCGGAGGCGTGGATCCCGGAACCGGCGGATGATGATAGTGCATGGATCAACTACGAGTTCTTGCCCCAGTTCAACTCGACGATTATTCTCGAAGACTTGCTCTCGAACATGACGGAATTCATCTGGATCGATAATCCTGCCGATGGCGAGATCCGGCTCACCCAGGCGAACATTCCGCTTAACATTCGCATGCACAGCAACGTGACCATCACCGACGTCACGTACTCGGTCGACGGGGGCGCCAACCAGTCGGTTTCCGGCCTCCTGCTGCCGATTCCAGGCTTCGCGGGCGCGTATTTCCTCAACACCACGTTCAACGTGGGAAGCGCCGGCGCGCACACGATCCAGGCGTTCATGCACACGACGAGCGGCACGGTACCGTCGCAGGTCCACACGTTCATCGTGAACCAGGAGACCGGGTATTTCGTGAGCGTCGATTCGCCCGCGAACAACTCGCAGCAAGCCTCCCCGAACTTCATCCTCGATTACACGGCGGTCAACGGATCCGCCATCACCAACGTGTCGTTCAGCGTCTATTACGTGAACAACGGCACCCCGGCGATCCTCCACGCCCCGATCTCGCCGCTCCCGAGCCAGGCCTGGGCCTTCACGCTCGCGGCCAACGGCACCTTCAGCCTCTCGATCACGGTCATCACCGAGCTCGGCATCTTCACGTCGCAAGGCACGCTCGGTTCCGTCATCTTCATGCACAACCCGACGGATCTCTTCCCCGACGCGTGGTTTTACCCGACATCGCCGACCGTTCAGCAATACCAGCCGCTGCTTTTCGTGCATTCGGGCAGCGACGGCGATGCACCCGCCACCTATCAATGGAACTTCGGCGATGGCACGGCGAACGCCACGATGGAGAATCCCGTGCACTACTACTCGGCCCCCGGCACGTACAGCGTAACGCTCACGGTCACGGACGCGGACGGCGACGTCGACACGGTCACGCGGCCACTCGTCGTGACGGTCATCCCTTACACGGCGCCGGATCCGGTCGTTGTCGTCAACGCCACGCACATCCTGCCCGGACAGTCGGTCTGGTTCAACCACACGGGCGACCCCGGCGTCCCGCCCCCGACCAGGTCATGGATCTTCGGCGATGGGTTCACCGCTGGCAATTTCTCTACCGTCGTCCACCAGTACACTTCCCTTGGAACGTATACCGCTATATTCTCGATCACGGACGGGAACCTCGTCACGCGCACCTACCAGATCGACATCATCGTGTCCTACGACCTCTATCCGACGGCGGATTTCACGGTGAACGGCACCGTCTCGCCGCAGACCATCATGGCTGGCGACAGCATCCTGTTCGCGCACGTGGGAAGCGAGGGGAACGCGTCGGCAACGTACCAGTGGAACTTCGGCGATGGCTCTCCCAACGCGACGACCAAGACCGTGCTTCACCAGTACACCGTGGCCGGCAGCCACACGGTCACGCTCACGGTCACCGACAGCGACGGCGACGTGGCGGTGAACCGGTGGACCGGCTGCATCAACGTGAACGTGATAAACACCACCCTCACGGTCGATTTCACGCCCAAGTCCGTGGAGATCTTCCAGAACATCACGATTTCCGGCAACCTCCGGTTCCTGAACGGGACCGGCATCGGGGGGCAGCCCGTCAGCCTCCGCATCGAGTACTGGCTCGGCGCCACGCTACAAGGGTACAACACGACAGTCGTGACGACCGCCTCCGGGACGGGTTTTTACCAGGCGTCGATCCAGGTGCTCTTGTCGAGCGACATCATCCGGGTCATCGCCAACTTTGCCGGCACGCCGGTCTTGCTTGCCTCCACGGCCCAAGTCATTGGATGAGGTGACGATGCGAACGAAGCGGGACGTCTCGGCGCGGGCGGGCAAGGCCCTCTTTCCCGCGATCGCCATCGTGTTCGTCGTGGCCCTGGTGCTCGCGACGTCAGGGAACGAGCCCGCGAGCCAGCAAGGAGCCGCCGTCGATGTCGATCTACGGCCGTCCGGATCCCAGAACACGCGCATCTACCTGACGGGCGTCAACACGCTATCCCAGGTGCAAGGCGGCTATTTCGTGCTCAGGGGATACGTGACGGTCGCGAACGTGAGCAACCCGCCTAACTGGGACCCCTGGCCGAACGTCGCCGTCGCGCTGCGCATGAATGACATGTTCATCCACCAGACACCCGCGCCGGGGGATATCGTGCAGACAATGACGAATGGCACTGGAAACTTCACGCTCTCCTACCAGGTCACGCTCAACCACACGGTCGGGGACCGGACCATCACCGCCGGCATCGCGCCCATCCCCGACTACAACTACACTTACGATCCCCTGTTCAGCGGCACGACGCCTTACAACGTGAACGTCACCGCCAACATGAACATCCCGCAGCCGCTGCAATACACGCCAGGCGTGGTCTTCACCAATGACGTGTTCTCAATAAGCGGCCGGCTCTTCACCGTGGGCGGATTTCCAGCCCCCGGCGTGCCCGTACAAGCGAGTTTCAATAACACTGCCAATTACACTTCGCCCCCAACCGACGGGACGGGGTTGTTCACTATCAACATCAATCCGCCCGTCAACAACTATTACACGTCGCTCGTCCTCCACGTCCCGAAGACCGGTTACTACAACGCGGGGGCGTTTCCAGTTCCGGGCTTCATGTTCCTCGACTCGGTCAATCATTATTTCTCCGGCGACGTCGCCGCGTCGACACCTTCCAATCCCACCCCCGTCAATTCAACCATCGCCATCAGCGGGCGTTTCACCTACAACAGCACCATGTTCGGCGGGGACGGTAACGTCAAGAACAAGCTGGTCCGCGTCTACTGGAAGGGAAGCATGATAGGAACGTGCACGACGGATGCCCTGGGACAATACCAGCTGCCGTATTCGATAAATAGCTCCGAGCCAACGGGCCTGCCATATTCCACCTTGAATGTAATGGCGTCGCTCGACGCGTCGGTGGCCGGCCGGAACGATACGTCCACGTTCTACATTCGCCCCATGATAGCCACTCGCCTCACGGTAACGCCCCGCCCGGCGTGGAAGGACGAGCGGGTGATCATCCGGGGTATCTTGAGCGAGAACGAGGCTCCTAATTACCTCCGGATCGTGGCCGGCGCCACGGTAATCGTGAGATTGTGGGACGGGGCGGCGATGCTCGATTCGATGAACCTGGTGACGAACGCGACCGGCGGGTTTTTGGCCAACTTCACGGCCAAGAACCTGGACGCGCTGAACTTCACGGTCGCGTTCCCGAACCAGGGGCCACACGTCGGCTCGGTCACGGGCATCAGCGCCGTCCCGATCTACAAGACCGCCGTGTTCGTGTTCGACCCTGGCATGGACACCTTCACGTATCCAGGCCCGCCGTACCCCATCCACGTGTTCGGCCAGGCATACGCGCAAGGCTTCGGGCAGCCGGACAAGCCGATCCCGTCCCGCCAGTACAACGTGTACTGGGACGGGACCAACATCTCCGGATCGGTGTCATGGGTCTACCTTAACCCGGACGGATATTTCTCGTTCGATGTACACACGAATTGGACGACCCCTGCAGGCATCCACGTGATCACGCTGGAGCTCTGGGGCATCAGCGGGACGGGTTACAGCGTTTCGAGCTCGTGGCTCATACAGATCAGGCCGCTCAGGGATATCAACATCACGCTTGGCCCGTACATGACCAACCCGATATTCCCTTACGAGAACCTGCACCTGGACGGGAACATCTCGCAGCGGGCCGGGGGGTTATCCCTTCAAGCATACCTCACCTACAACACGACCTTCACCATGTCCCTCTCCTCGGGAACAACCCTCGCATCGGGATTGTTTCACTTCGAGATTCCGGGATCTTTCATCAATTCCTCGTTGGCCAGCATACGTGTCGCGGTGAACGAAGCTCGCTTGTCGGGATACAACAACGCGACGACGGCGAGCTACCCCATCACGTTCCTCGACCCGTGGGCATCGCCGAGCGCGGTTAATTTCACCGGGGTCTCGATCAACGGCCTCCCAGTAGCCATCGCCGAGCCGGTCGCGCAAGGCTCGTCGATCACGATCTCTGGCGTGCTGGTTTCCCATCTCGGCACGCGCGTGAGTTTTTACCGCGTGCAAGTCTTCGACGCATCTACGGGCTTGCTGATCACTTCGGGATTGACCGGCGCGGATGGCGCCTTCACCCTCCCCGTGAACGTGGCGGTTCCTGCCGGGTCGACCTTCTCGTTTTACCTGCGCACGGATTACAGTGGCATAGCTATACCACCCTTACGCGTATATACATCCACCACATACAGCGTCCAAGTCGTGACCACCAATCCCCTCGGCTGGATCCTGTGGCTCATCCCCGTGGTTGCCGTGGGGCTCATCCTGCTTGGCCTTGCCTACGTGAAGATCCAGAAAAAGAAGGAGGTCGCCCTCATCCGCAGTTACATGCAGCAAAAGCTGGACCTGGTGCGCCGGCTCGTGGCCGAGGGCAAGAACCGCGAGGGCATCGCGTATTGCTATCACACGCTGGTGGAGGTTGCCACGAGGGCATACAATCTCGAAAACGTGAAGGAGAGCGAGACCGTGAGGGAACTCATCGAGATGCTCGTGAACGAGAAGAATTTGCCCCGCGAGATCTCGTTCAAGTTCATGATGGCCGTCCTCGAAGGGCTCTACAGCAAGCAAGCCATCTCCCGGGAGCACGTGGCGACTGTCGTGGAGATGCTCGGCAAGCTCTACGTGGCGATCACGAACGACACGCAAGAAACGTTCACCCTGGAATGACAACGATAATAATTCCACACTGCGAGAATGATCAACATGGCAAAGAAAGAAGGCAAGAAGGTCTACTGGTCGCAGAAGGACATGCGGCAGTTCACGGCGAAGAAATTCGACACGGTACGGCTCTTGCTCTCCGAGGGGATGCAGAAAGAGGCGATGGTGTACTTGCTCAACATCGCCTTCTGGATTATCGAGAACAAGCACGACGTGAAGAAGGCACCCTCCGCGACCGTGAAGGAGTATTTCACGAACCTCGTCAAGAACGGGCAGTTGCCAGGCGGGAACATCCACCCGCTCGTGCATCTCATCGAAGAGACCTTGTACTCGCACCACCCGCTCCCCCCGAACATCTTCGAGCAATACAAGGGGCTCTGGTCGAACTTGTACGTCGACCTCGCGGGCGAGAATCCACCCGGGCTCTGATCCACCGGGCAAACAGTAACCCGCGATCACCATTCCATCCACCCTAGCAAGGAGACGAACGCGCATGGCCATCACGATTGGCGTCGTAACGAAACCGAAGCCAGCAAAGGGACCAACCTACATCGCAGTACGTTGGGCATTCTGGGTCGAAGTACTCGTGTATTTCGGCCTGGTGGGCATGTTCATCGCCTGGGGCTATGCCAACATCGATTGGAACGGCTACGGCTTCATATCGATGCTTCCACAGCTCATCCCGTTCGCGATGGCGGCGGGGCTGGTCGGCGGGCTCATGACGCGAAACATCCCGAAGGGTGCCCTGCCAAGCGTCGCGCTGGCACTGTTCACGGTCCCGTGCTTGGGGATCGTCGCCTTGATCGATTCGATCTGCCTCGCCTTTGGCTTCGATGCCATGATCTATCCCGAGGTAACGAGGGATCCGGTCATCAACGGGATCTTGTGGTCTCTCCCGGCAATCGTCGCGGCAGTATGCGCCGGGCCGATGGGCACGCTCGGCGGTTACCTGGGGAAGAAGTATCTCAAGATCCCGGCCGGCGCCCAGTTGACTCCCAGCGAGCAGATGGAGAAGTTTCTCGCCGCGTTCAAGAAACCCCTTTTCTTGCTCATTTTCCTCGTTGCGTGGACGCCGTTGATCATCCCGCTCTTCAGCATGGACGATTCCGTGCACAAGGAATTCTCCGCGTGGAATTACGGGGATTCCGGGACGTCAAATTTCCGGCGGGCTATCGAGGACGCCGGGTACGACACGATGTCGAGCATCGGGTCCTACTCGCTGCTGTCGCGCATCGACGAGCCGTTCGTGCTGGTCATCATGGGACCGAACCGGCTTTACAACTTCGTGTCTGACATCCCGTTCTTGATCAAGTTTGTCCGTTCCGGCGGTTCCTTGCTCATCGCGCACGAGCAAGGGACGACCGAGTTGTTGTTCCTGAACATGTTCCTCGCTTCCGCTATCGACGGGCGTGGTTCGAAGCCGTTTCCCCTCACGTTCTTCATGGACGGCATATTGCGCGATAACGTATCCTATTACAACACGAATGACTTTCCCGTCATCGATTCGCCGAACATCGCGCCGCATGCGGTCACCGCGGGCGTCTCGAGGCTCGTGCTCAACCGGGCATCGGGCCTGATGCTCGAGGGCGGGTTGGGAGCCATATTCGGCTGGAACATCGTGGCCACGTCGACGAACGCGTACTCGTGGGTCGACAAGAACGACGACGGGCTGTACGCGCGGGACGTGGACTACTTTGACCCCTACACGCTCGGCGTGCCGATGATCTTGTTCGAGCCGCTCAAGCTGCTGGGGTTCTCGTTCCCCGCCGGCCTACCGCAAGGGGGCATGGCCATTCCCGTCGTTGGCGTCACCGACCTCGGCACCTCCAACTCGTCACGTGTCGTGGTGACCGCGGATGCATCGATGTTCTCCAACCAGTTGCTCGATCTTCCTGGCTACGACAACAGGCAATTCGCGATCAACTGCATCAACTGGTTATCTAGCGGAAACACGAGCATGAAGATCGTTTTCGACGAGTCGCACTTGCGCCCCGTCGCGATACAAGACACGAGCCCGAGCGCTGTCTATGGCACGGTCCTCGACTACGTCGGGTTCATGTCCAGCAACTGGTTACTGTCCCCGTTCTACCCGTTCATCGCCTTGAAACTCTTGCACCGCTGGTTGCCAAAGAGCGAGGAGCAAAAACTCAAGTTACAAGAGAAAAAGCGCAAGCGGGAGGAACGCAAGGCAAAACGGATCCAGGAACGCGAGAAAAGGCAGCGCCGAAGGCTTGGACGGTTCATCTTCGAGAGTGCTGCAGCGAAAGAGGGCAGTACTGGTGTAAAGGCCGCAAGGGAGAAGAAACCGAAGACCCTCGCCGAGCAGCGCGTGGAGCGAAAGATGCAAGGCATCTTGAAAAAGAGCACGTTCTTCGCACAGAAGCTCGCCTGGTACCTGGAACAACCCGATTTCAACAGCGCGTTGGAATTGCTGTATAACCGGGTGAAGCGGCTAGCCGGCAAGAAGCTTGGCGAGCATGCGGACGACAGAGCCATCATCTCGGCGATAATGGAGAAAAATCCCCAGGTCGAGCAGCGACGGCTGGAATCGTTCTTTCGGCAGATGCGCCACGTCACCGCCAAGAAGGGAAGCGGCCGCGTGCGGATCACGCGGGCCGAGAACCTCGAGAAGCTATACTACGAGATCATCACCGTGGCCGAGTACCTCGAGAAGCTTTGAGATCCTGGTGCCCGTGCCAACCTTGAATCCGAAGGAAAAAACGATCAAGTGAAATGAAAGGACCATCAAAAACGAGAAACGACAAAAAGGGAAAAACATGAGCGAATCAAGACCCAAGGAACGGATCCTGCCCATGGAAGTGGCTGACATGAGCGAGGTGCGTGTAAAGATCCAGCAAGCCCTCACCGAGGTCTCCAAGGTAGTCGTCGGCTACCAGGACGTGCTCCAGAAGATCTTCATCGCCGTGCTGTGCGACGCGCACGTGCTGCTGGAGGGGATGCCCGGCCTCGCCAAGACGGTGACGGCGAAGACCTTCGCGCAGGTTCTCGGTTGCACGTTCAAGCGCATACAGTTCACCCCCGACTTGCTGCCCGGCGACATCACCGGGTCATCCGTCTACGACCAGAAGACGGCGAGTTTCGTGTTCCGCGAGGGGCCACTCTTCGCCAACATCGTGCTCGCGGACGAGATCAACCGCGCCGCGCCGAAGACCCAGTCCGCGCTGTTGGAGGCGATGGGCGAACATCAAGTCACGGTCGAGGGTAAAACCTACAAGCTCCCCCCGCCTTTCTGCGTGATAGCAACGCAAAATCCCATCGAGCAGGAAGGAACATATCCATTGCCCGAAGCCCAGCTCGACAGGTTCTATTTCAAGGTCATCATGGATTACCCGATGAGCGATGACGAGGTGGAGATCATGGCCCGGCAAGTGAAAGGCGTTCAGCAGAACCTGGCACCGGTTCTCTCGCAGGAAATGATAGTCGCCTTGCAGAAAAAGATGGATCTCGTCTGGATCGATAGCCGCATTCTCCGGTATATCCGAGACATCACGACGAAGACGCGAGACGACGCCCAGATAGCGGTCGGTGCGGGACCCCGTGCGAGCCTCGTGCTCATGAAGGCATCCAAGGCACGAGCGGCGATACTCGGCCGGAACTACGTCATTCCAGACGACGTGAAGGAAATCGCTTTTTGCGCGCTGAACCATCGTATCGCCCTGAAGCCCGAGGCAGAACTCGAGGGTGTCAAGAGGGAAGCCGTGATCAAACGGCTGCTCGAGGAAATACCCGTTCCCATCTAATTCGAGAAAACACGGAATTGCAGATCAACTGAACGGACGCGGAAGGTCGGACAAGCATGCTTGCCGGGCGCGGAAAAAACTTGATGGTCATCGGCGTTTTCCTCATCACCTTCGGTTTCGTGATGGTGAACTATTTCCTCATCGCCGTCGCGTGCTTCATCATCTTGAGCGCGCTCGTGTCCCTGCCCTTCTTCGACCTGGGCATCAACATCGATGTTCTCAAGGTCACCCGCCATCTAGAGAAGGCCAAAGTGTTCCAGGATGATTTCATTCATGTCACGGTTGAAATACGGAACACCGGGAACAAACGTCTCGATTACGTGGACATTAACGACGTGTATCCAAAAGAGTTCTTCAACTGTGTCATTGGCGAGGCCTCCATTTCAACACGCATCGAACCACGCAAATCCATCCTGTTTTCCTACGTGCTGAAACCTCGAATCCGTGGCGAGTTTTTTCTCGGCCCCATCGAGTTAACCGTCAAGGATCGTCTCGAATTCAACAACGAGCGGCGTGAAGTGCCTGATTCCTATACAAGCATCATCGTCTACCCGCCCTATGGCGACTTGCGCAAGATGGACGCGCTGCGCGGCCGCTCGATCGGCAAGATGTTCGGTTCGCACCGTTCGGTCCAGGTCGGGACGGGATCCGAGTTCCACGGCATCCGCGAGTACCAATTCGGTGACGAGTTCCGGAAGATCAACTGGCGTGCCACGGCACGCACGTCCCGCATCATGGTGCGGGAGCTCGAGCAAGAGAAGAATATCAACGTACTCGTAGCGATCGACGCGAGTTCGACGATGGGTTCTGGCTCGTTCATGAACAACAAGATCGAATTCGCCATCCGGGCGGCGGTAATACTTTGCAAGGTGGCACTCGAGCACAAGGACATGTTCGGCGGTGCCGTGTTCCAGAATAACCCGAAAAAGAAGGACGACGTCACGAAGGGCGTGCGGCTGCTCGAATCCGGGGCAGGAGACCAGGTGCTCTTCCGGCTGCTCGACTTCATTGCCACGACCCGGACGGCCGGGCCGAAGACGCTTGGCCTGTGGATGGACCAGCTCGTGCGACAGCTCAAGAAGCGGCACTTGATCGTTCTCATATCCGACCTGGAGGCACCGATCGAGGAGCTCAAGATCATGTTCACGAAGGTAAGGGCGCGTAGCCACGAGCTCATCGTGATCTCGCCCTTTTCCCCGTGGTTCGAGATCTTCGGTCGTGACTTGAAACCAGCGGAACGGGCCATCGCAGAGGCGATATCAGAGGAGATGATGCAGCATATCCTCGAGACCAGGCAGAACGCGCAGTCCATGGGGATTCCCATAATCAATGTTGGTCCTGATGATATAATCCAGAGAACCATCGAAGAATACTTGCATGCCAAGGCAAAAGGCAAGGCATCGTTATGACGGAGGCGTGAAAATCATGAGCAAGGCCTTTCAATGGATCATGAAAGCCGCGACGTTTGGCGTGTTCCTCCTCGCGATACTATACGTCACGTCATCGATCGGTGCCCCCACGTGGTGGGGGGCGTATTCCTCGTTACCACGTATCGTGAACTCCCTCAAGAACGTGCTATCCTATTCTTTCTACATGCTCATGGCCGCGGGAAGTTACGGGCCGGGATTCGGCATCTCCCGGCTGGACATGTCAATTTCGCTGGCGGACAATCTGGGATTGTCCGAGGCCCTTCTCTTCCCAGTCTTGAACATGATGTTTAAAATGACCGATATTAACGGCAACATGGTATATTATACTTCTTTTGATGACCTCTGGGACGATGCCGGGAGCCCGCCCATCCATTCGCTCTACGCGGATCAAGGTCTGGCCATTCTATCCAATTTCTACCTCTTCTTGTTCATCCTCCTCGTATTCTTGGCCCTCGTTTACATGGCATTGTTCATATCGCGTTCCGACATCAAGTATTCAATAAAAACGGTAATTTGCCTTTCCGGCTTGCTCATCATCGCCGGCTTTCCCGCTTTGATAACGAGAATTCTCGACTTGTTCGGGATGTCGCCCTCGGATTACACCCCGTTCTTTGATGCCTATCTCCCAGGCGTTTTGATCCTGAATCCGAACCTTGTGGCTCGCACGGCGACGGCGGGATCTCTCTGGGCGGCATTCTTCATCTACGCGTGCCTCGAGCTCAGCTTCCAATCCGCTTACGTGTCAAAGGTGAGCCTGCCCTCGATCCGGCGCGCACGCATGCTCGAGGAACAGATGCTCGTTCTCGGCGAGCGGTCGCTCCAGATCGAGATGGAAAAAAAGGAATCGGAGCGGAAGGCCGTGACCCCTGCAGCCGGGCAAGAGGAAGAAGCGCGGAAGCGTGTCACGCTCCGGTCGTTCTTCACGGGTGCCGGCCTGGGTGCAATACGAGACATGGTCGAGCGCCGGGAACGCGAGCGGGAGCGCGTGCACCTCGAGGAGGTTTCGAGCGACACCCGCCGATTGCACGGTTACATAACCCGCCTCTTAGAGGTGGACAAGCGGGCTCGTGACACCCTCACCGCCGTGGGCTCGGCACCCGGCCAGAAGAACATGGTCTCGACGATGTTCGTCAACATGGGGTTCCGGTTGTTTGCCCTTCTCGCCATCGTGTTCCTGGTCACCAATCCCCAGCTGCTCTACGCGGCATTCAACGTGCCACCGATCATCGTTGAATCCTACGAGTTTTACGCCCCCGAAGCCGTGGTCACCGCGCTTGTCCCGATCGCCATGCTCTTCCCCGTGCTCTCGTTCACCATCCGAACCTACAAGCAATACCGTCTAACCAAGTTCAAGGCGGAACGCGAGGAACAATCCGCGATGCTGAAGCGCCTCAGCGAGCTGCGCGAGATCGAAGAACAAGAGACGGTCATCGGCGATGAAGGGCCGAAAGCTGAAAACGAGCAGAAGCCTGCCGCCGGTGCCACGTGATGCTTTCCATGTAATATCCTTTTCTTCGAGCTTAGACCGAACCTTTTTGTGCATTAAGATCCCATCTATGATCTATGGCTCGAATTCCGGTGGTCACCGGCGGGGCCGGATTCATCGGCACGCATCTCGTACGAGCGCTCGCCGCCCGTGGCATGAAAGTCGTCGTCATCGATAACTTGTCTTCCGGTTTCATCGACGGTATCAAGGACTTGATCGATGGCGGGCAGGTCATCTTCCACAATGTTGACATCCGCGATAAGGACGCATTGGAAAAGATATTCTCCGGGACGGAAATGTCCATCATTTACCACCTCGCCGCCGACCCGCGCGTCAAGGAGTCGGTGGAGCAGCCTATGGAGAGTTTCCATCACAACGTGACGGGGACGCTCAACCTTCTCGAGATCATGCGAACGAAGCATGTTCCGGCCATGGTCTTTGCATCGTCCGGCGGCACGCTTTACGGCGACCCCGACGTCTTCCCCACGTCGGAATCCGTCCCGCTCAAGCCCATCTCCCCGTACGGCGCGTCCAAGGCAGCGGCAGAGATGTACATGTCGGCTTACGCGGGTTCCTATGGCTTGAAAATCGCATCGTTGCGGTTCGCGAACATCTACGGGCCTGGCACGAACCACGGCGTAATGTACGACTTCTACCAGAAGCTCAAGAAGGATCCAACGCGGTTGCAGATCCTGGGCGATGGGAAGCAAGCGAAGAGTTATTTATTCGTGAGCGACTGCATCGACGCTTGCACGCTGGTGGGAGACTGGCTTGGAAAGCAAAATGGTGGCACGTTCGAGGCCTACAACATCGGGACAAGAACGTGTGAGACGGTCGATGATCTCGCGAAAGTGATAATAGACATTCTGGGCTTGAAAGGTGTAAAGCTAGAGTACACGGGCGGGGCCCGTGGTTGGACGGGGGACGTGGTCAAGACGATGCTCGATGTCACGAAGCTGGAGAACCTTGGCTGGAAAGCCCGGGTCGGGTTCAAGGAGGGGGTCAAGAGATACATCGATTCCCTCAAGGCGAAGTGATCTTGTCCTTCCATCCGTGCTTGTAGAGGGCGATGGCCTCCTGCAGGCTCATCTTGCCGAGTAAAACCTTCGTCGCGAGCTTTTGGTCGATCGTGATGCCCTCCTCGCCTGAGGCCACGCGGGATTCGGCCTGGATGCTCTTGACTTGTTTTTTCGTGATGTTCTTGCTTTTCACGGCCGGGAACTCGCCACTCTGCTTGGCCTGCTCGAGGCCCATGCCGTCCCGCAAGGCGATGTTGATGGCGGCACGGGCGTGATCGCCAATTTTTATGAAGTTACTCTCGTTAATGATGAAATCCGTGTTGGAGTGGGACTCGTTGACGATGAGGATTTCTATGGGGTAACGATGTTGCATCTCGAGCAAGAGCACGACGACCTTTTGCATCTCGACGGGGCTTCCGTTCCCGACCTTCACGCGAATGGACGGCATCACGTCCTCCTTGCAGTTGTGCAGGCCCGTGTTGATGGCCATCCCGAGGAATTCCTTGATTCTCGCCTCGTTCGTCGGGATGATCGTGGCCTCGACGAACGTGCCGTTGAGAAATAACGCCAGTCCCGTGTGCTTGAAACCCGGATCGATGCCGATGTCGATCTGGCTGCACTCGTCGATGCCCGTGTCCATCAAGATGCGGAACATGTGGTAGAACGCCTGGACGTTTATTTCATTTAGCGGATATCGCTCATCGTCGTAGGAGAGGATGAGCAGCTCGTCGGGCAAGGAGGTGACCTCGGAACTCGTGGTGATGATCACCGCGTCCCGGGGGGATTTTCGCTTGTCCACATCGGCTGGACGCACGTGATTGAACTTAAAATTGTCGCGTGCTAGTTCTTTTGAGATAAAATAGAAGAACTTGGCGTTCTCGGTTGCGACGATAACGCGCGATTTGAACTGTTTTATGGTTTAAACCCCCCTTGCTAGCCGTTTATGGAGCGTTTCTATACTAATGACTACTTGCAATTGCTTGTTTTTCTCGTTCGAGCCCGTGATGATGATGTTTCTTTCCCCCGCACGCGGGGTCCACTGCACCTGCACGTCGATATCCACGTAATGATCAAAGACATCGCTGGCAAGGGGGACGTCGATGAACCTCGTCTCGTCGGCGCCACCGACTGCTGTCATTATCGTGCGGTTGGCACTCGTGAGGACGAGTTTTATCCTTTTCTCGACCGCAATATTTTTCAAGAACCCGAGCTGCGTGACGAGCTGTAAAATCGCTGGCCCCGGATCTTCAGCATCGATCAACTGTCGTTTGAACTGGCGGGTAACCTCGTCGATGATTACCATAGACGGCGACTTGTATGCCTTGAGTGATTCTATTACCTTTTCGTTTATATCATTTTCTCCCGCCCCGACAAAGCTCTTGAACTCGGCCGATGCGCGGATGACTTCGTCCGGCAAGAAAGCAAATTGGATCTGCTGGATTATTTGTCCCAGGTTCTTGAATGTTGGGCTATTGATGAGGATGAATCCCTCTGCTATCCACGTGGCTTGCCCGCTTCTGGCCCCATCCACTTGGTAGAGCATGGAGAGCAGAGCCGCCACCGACTCCGGGTCGTCGGTGATGTAGAGCACTTTGCCATTCGCGTCCTGGATCTCGCGCAATGATATGCCAAGCGCCAGGCTGGTCTTTCCGGCTCCACTCCTTCCCCAGATGTTCGTGATCTTTCCCGGTGCTGCCAGCGCTGACCATAGTACAGCGTCCATACAATTATACCCTCGCCATTCGATCGTGTAATAGCTCGGACATCCACGTGAAAGAACGCAACGCATGTTAATCTGTCTTGCACCTGGAACAAGGCGGTGAAACGGCGGTACGGCCGCCGGCCTCACGCGTGCTGGTTCTCGCGGATGGCTGCGGCCACGTCCGCGCGACTCGCTGTCGTCTTTATAGCGGTCGGGTTGATCACATCCCTCGCAGCCTTGAAGCCAGCCCGGCGCAATTCCTCGATGATGGTGTCCATCGACGGTGGGCTCATCTTCAGTGACTCGGCGATCTCGTGTGCATCGTGGGATCCTGGTGGAAATCCCGATGCATCGGCTGCGAGCCCGAGTAACTTGGCGGTCTCTTGCTTGCCCTTCATGTACCGGAACTCCTTGGAATTCTTCGATAAGGTCGCGCAGAACTCGGCATCCTCGAGCTCCCCGGTCCAGAGCGGGCCCGCGTGGTCGACGCGCGGGGACTTGCACGCGGGACATTCCATCGCGGCTCGCAAGCCGTCCAGCGGTATGGCAAAGTGATCTTTGCATGCCCGGCACTGCATAAGGTACCCGATGGAGTGCTGGCGGTCTTCGTTCGCTTGTTCGATGCTCGATGCCCGCTCCAGGATGACCTTAACGAAGTGATGCCGGGCGATCGTGAACAAGGGCTTGATAGAGAAGTCCTGCTCCATGGCTTTCTTGAAGATGGCTCCGATCACGACGCGGGCCGATATCTCCGCGTGGTGGGGCACGTCCCTCATGGGCGTGGTCTGGTACTTGCGCAGTGTGCTCAATCGGTGCACACCCGTGATGACCGCGAGGTCAGTGGCGTTCACGTGGAGCAGCCCGGCAACTCGCTGCAAGGCCTTCAGGGCCCCGTCGATGTAGGGTAACGGATTGCCGAACGGGTCGAGGTCTATCACGGCGAAACGATCCTCCTTGCTGACTGCTCGGCCGAACAAGAAGGCATTCGCGTCTTGTGTATGCGTCTTATAGGTAGTCGTCGGGATGTGATTCAGCTCTATATTCTCCCGGCATAATCGTATGGCCGCCGGGTTGAGATCGACGAAGTCCACATGCGCCCCGTCTATACCGGATTCAAGTAAGTACCGAATTCCACGAATTCCGGCACCGCACATCGCATCGCAGATGTTCATTGGTCCCTTGGGCTTGCTCCGCCATGCGTTCACGGCCAGTACAGAGATGTTGCGGTTCACGACCATAGCAGGATTATAAAAGACGGGCATCGACCGGGTTGGGACGCTACACTGTTCCCAGCGCTCAAGGTCTCCATTATACTCGCTTGAATCACTCTGAGCCTTAGCTGGCAAGAGGAACGCGCGGAACCGAGCCTTTCCCTCGGTTACGAGCTGCAGCTTGTCATCTGCGGTCATGTGCACGGGGGAAAAAGCGCCCCACGTAGTTATGGTTTAAGAATTCATTAACAATGAAGGATCATAAACATGCTCTATTGATATCACTCTTTATTCACCCATCAGTCTGTTCAGAGATTAGATGGAGGCATCGATATATCTATCCTTGATGGCCATTGTTACTTGCAAGTGTTCATGTAACGAGATAGAGACAAAGGAGAGGGTAAATCAATATCAATCGAGCCAGACTTTCCTTGTAATTGAGTAGATAAAAAGGGGATGCTGTACTTCGACTTGGATCCCGGATATTGCCAAGGGCATAGCTTTAACCACGCCACGCCCTTGCCAGAAAGTTGGGCAAAATTCAATCTCAGTATTTCCGCATCCGACGTAAAAAGGCGCAAATGGTTCCTCCTTAAAGGATTTAACTCGTACACCATTACTATTACACGTTTAGAGCAAGCAACCGCTTGATGCTGATACCCATGTGCGCGAAGAAACCAACGGAACCCGCCCCAGGCGGTGAAAAAGTAACGCCGGCAGCCGGCGAGAAGGCCGAGCATGACCACGAACACGATCACGAACATAACGAGGAGGAAGGGCTGTCCGAGGAAGAGAAAAAGAAGCGGGCGCTCGAATCGTACCAGAAGGCCGGCAAGATCGCCAAGGAGGCGCTCGAACGGGCGAAATCGAAGACGAAGATTGGAATCAAGGTCATCGACCTCATCACTGACACGGAAGACTTCGTGCTCAAGCAAGGTGGCTCGATCGGCTTTCCCATGAACGTCTCGATCAACAACGTGGCAGCGCACTACACCTCGGGTGCCAGGGATATGACCGAAATCGAGGAGGGTATGATCGTCAAGCTCGATCTCGGGGTACACGTAAACGGATACGTCGCAGATACAGCGACTACCGTTAGTTTCAGCAAGAACCCGGCACTCGAAAACATATGCATCGCCTCGGAGAAGGCCATGCAAGCCGCCATAGATATGATCAAGGTCGGCGCACAGACGAACGACATCGGCAAGAAGATCAACGAAATCATCAAGTCGTACAAGTACCAGCCCATCAAGGACTTGAGCGGCCACACGCTCGAGCGCTGGACGGTCCACGGTTCCAAGCAAATCCCGCTGATCCCCCAGCCGACGGGGCAGGCGATCGAGGAGGGGGACGTGTTCGCGGTCGAGACCTTTTCGAGCACGGGCGAGGGACAGGCCCACCCGCTCCAAATCGGCAACATCTACCAGCTCGCCTTGCGGCACATCCCCAAGATCCGGAACCAGGCCGCCAAGCAGCTCATCGGCTTCATTGCCAAGAATTACAAGACGCTGCCATTCAGCCAGCGCTCCTGGGCGAAGGAAATCATGGTACCCCGCTTTGCCATCAACGAGCTGATCGCGACCGGCGTCCTCATGGAGTACAAGGTGCTCTCCGATATCAAGGGCAGCTTCGTCTCGCAAGCCGAGAAGACCGTCTACGTGCACAAGGACAGCGTCGAGATATTGACCTGAGCTTGGCACTCCATCCCCCGCGCAAGTTCATTACCCTCCATTCCTTTTCCCCTCTAATAGATGCTGCCCAACACGAGCCGGCATGAGAGGCCGGCGAGGTCTCACCGTGCCACAGCCACCAGATGCCATTGGCAACGATTGGCGCCACTTCTCGTCCATCGCCACGAGCCGCCGCAGCTACAAGCAGCCGTTCGCAAACAAGGACGTCTCGCCTTCGATCGTTGAAAGATGCATCGATCTCGCCCGGTGGGCACCGTCCGCGCACAACGCGCAGCCATGGCGGTTCATGCCTTTTTACCGGCAGAACGAAAGGCACCAGGCACTCAAGACCCGCGTGCTCGATGCCATGGCTTCCACATACGCGGATGACCTAACCCGCGGCGGCACGGATCCCCGGCAAGCTGCGGAAGCCGCGATCGCGCGCAATGCCAAGTTCCGGGACGCGCCCGTGCTCTTGCTGGCCTTCATGGATGCTTCCGTGCTCGACACTTACCCGGACGAGCGGCGTGCCAATGCCGAAACGACCATGGGCATCCAAAGCACCGCCGCCGCCCTCACGACCTTGTTGCTCGCTTTCCACGCTGCCGGCCTCGGTGCTTGCTGGTACTGCGCCC
This sequence comes from Candidatus Sigynarchaeum calidifontis, assembly GCA_030587475.1. GTDB lineage: Archaea > Asgardarchaeota > Lokiarchaeia > Sigyniarchaeales > Sigyniarchaeaceae > Sigyniarchaeum > Sigyniarchaeum tengchongense. The sequence continues at coordinate 27,012 of JAUQYZ010000258.1, read as the reverse complement.
CGCTCTTTGCACAAGGCCTGATAGAGGGGATCCTCCACGTGCCTGGCTCGTGGCATGCCCAAGCATTCGTTGGGGCTGGCTACAAGGCGGGCGAATCGCCGCTTGACGAACAGAAGGGCGGGCGCATGCCCGGTTCCAGTCGATTCCCGGTAAGCAAGATCGCCGTCGATCCATGCTGCTTTCTCGACATTTCCGACCGTAAGTGAGGGACATGCGTTGAAGATCGCGATCCTCGCCGGCGGCATCGGTGCCGCCAAGCTCATCGAGGGCCTGGCCCGCGTGCACGAGCAGGTCGATATATGGGTCATCGTGAACGTCGGCGACGACACGGAAATGCACGGTCTTTACATTTGCCCGGATTTCGATATGATCGCCTACGTGCTCGCTGGCATAATCGATCCGGTGAAACGATGGGGAATCAAAGGCGACACGTTCAATTGCCTCTCGATGATAGCCAAATATGACAAGGATGCAGCCTGGTTCAACCTGGGGGACAAGGACATCGCGACGTCCATCTTCCGGACACAATTGCTCAAGCGCGGGAACACCTTGACGCAAGTCGCAAGCAAGATCCTCGAAGGCCTCGGGATACAACTTCACCTTCTTCCTTGCACGAACGACCCCGTGCGAACCAAGATCCGGTCTGGCCAGCGCATGCTCGATTTCCAGCAATATTTCGTGAAGGAACGTGCCGAGCCACCAGTGGACGAGATCCTCTTCGACGGGGCGAGCACGGCCAAGGCTAGCCCGGAGGTGAAGAAGGTGTTACGCGTTGCAGAGAAAATAATCATCGCTCCGTCGAATCCCTATTTGTCTATTGATCCGATCCTTGCGATCAAGGATATATCGAATGCACTCATCCAGAGAAAGGACGATGTCGCGTTCGTATCGCCCGTCGTCGCTGGCGATGCCATCAAGGGCCCGACCGTGAAGATCATGAGGGAGCGGGGGCTCGAGCCGTCGTGCGAGACCGTCGCGCGCCATTACAGCTCGCTGGCCAGCACGGCCTTCATCGACGTGAAGGATGCTGCCTTGAAGCCCCGGATCGAGAAACTTGGCTACCGTGTACTTGACTTCGACACAATTATGGACACAATGGAAAAGAAGGAAAAAATCGCCAAGTTCATCGTATCGGCGCTGTCATGACGGGTGCGGCGCTAGAGCCCCGATGGCACAGCAGTTCTCGATGCGCTCGATGGTATATCCACCACGCTCCGCCATTGTCAAGACTACCCTCGTCGGGATCGCGATGCGGGTGATGCCCGCCTTGAACGCGGCAACATCGTACTCGTCCCGGATCTTGCCACCCGGGCGCATACAACCGAGGGATATCTCCGCGCCCGGGTACAACACGCGGGTGGTGGCAACGATCCTCGAGACATCCTCGGGCGGTACTTTTGAAAAGCCGCCGTGCCCTTGTTGCCTGGGCGGGATGATGACGATGAACACGACCAGTGCAGGGTCCAGTTCACGGATGTAATCGATCACGGCATATTCCCCGATCACTTTTCCCTTGTCCAAACCGATGCACACGTGTGGGATGATGTGCTGGCTCGTGAAGCCGGCTCGCAGCAACCCGCTGAGAACACGCTTGTAGTCATCGACCGTCTTATCGAGACCGTAGATGTCCCGGATCGTCGTATCGTCGCCGACGAGGTCTAGCGAGATCGCCGCGATGCCGGTCGCGCGCAGCGCCCTGGCGGTTGCCTCGTCGATCAGGCCCGTGTGCAGGTTCAGCTGGAGGCCCGTCGAGTGGGCGATGCTGCCGAGCACGCCGTGGAAACGCTCCATCTCCACGACGCCATCCCTCGTCGACCCGCCGCTGACCAGGGCGCCGGTGCCGCCGCGCTCGTGGATACCGGAAAGCACTTGTTCGAGCTTCTCGGGGGTCTCAGCCGGGATCATACCGTGCAAGTAGTGCTCGCTGCAGTGCTTGCAATGAAGCTGGCATGACGTGCCGGTGACAGAAATCGCGGGGAATTTATTCCCGGGGATGTAGGCCTTGAGAACCTTGCCAAACCGGGTATCGCTCGCGTGGCGTGCCCGGGCAAGCAAGGCATCCAGCGACGCGCGGTCGAGCGACTCGAGCATCGAGCGGCCCCTCGCGGCACCGCCGGATCGCAGCCGGTCCAAGATCCCTTCGATGTCCACGGTCACGGATACTTGTACCTCCACGCGGTCGATCTGTATTTTTCTTTCAATCCATCGAGCATGCCGGTTTCCTCAGGGGTTAGAACCCCTTCAACGGGCGAGACGCCGACAATCTCGGAGAAGCTCTTGAGGAACTTGCGCTCGAAATCCTTAGGGGGGATCGTGATCCCCATGTAATCCTCGAGCCCCGTGACCTTGGCCTTCACCGACCGGACCATGCGACCCTTCGTGACCCCTTCCGGCGGTTTCAAGACGCTGTACATCTCCTCGGAATTAACAGATAGGAGGATCGTGCCGTGCTGTAGCACGTGACCGCCCTTGATGCACTGCGCGTTGCCGGAGATCTTTTTCCCGTCGACGAGCAGTGCCGGGCAGTGGATGACCCCCGGCGTCGCGGAGAGTGATAGCGCCGACACGGTCTTCTGGATTACCTGGAGGATGATCTCGTAGATCGCATCGATCTTTGCCTTTGAAACGACATCATCACGCAAGAGGTCTTGCACCCGGGAAACAACGGCATAGGTGATCTCGTGCCCCTCCGCGTGAAGCACCGCACCACCGCCCGAGATCCGCCGGACGAGCTGGAACCCGCGCCGCTCGATCTCCGACTCGTCGACCTCGAGCTTGACCGATTGATGCATCCCGATGGACACCGTGGAAGGCGACCACTGGTACAACCGCACCGTGTTGGGCACCACCCCCTTCACGCGGTTCACGAGCATAGACTCGTCGATTGCCATATTCGTGTAGCCATCGTTCACGGCCAGCGGGATGAAACGCCATTGCTGCGTTGGTTGTGGCACGGGATCACCATTCTATGTCTATTTTCCCGGGAAGAGAAGCTCGATGGCAGAACGCACTTGATCCTCGGTCAAGGGGGCGGGATGGTTGTACAACGGGCCGCGGGTCGATTCGTTGTAGTAGGGGCGGTTGCATCCGGGACACCCCGATGTTTCGAACATTCGCCCCCCCTTCTCCTCGATCATGCTTATTGCCCGATCCTGCGAGATGCCCCAGCCGGTGACCGCACCCGTGGCCTTGTCGAAGGTGAACCCGCTCGCACATGACAGGCCGTTCACGATCAAGTAGCGAGCGAGCTGGATCTGCCGGTATTGCTTCAAGGCCGGGGGATCCCTGGATTCGAGGCGGGTTCCAGGTATCGCGGTAAACGCGAACAGCCCGATCGTGATCCCCGCGTCGTGCACCTGCTGCATCCGCTCGATGATCTCCTTGCTTGATTCGCCCAGGCCAGCGATGAGATGGGTGGACACGCGCCCCTTTCCAAACACGGCGAGCGCGTCTTGCATGGCCCGCCAATGGCCATCCCACGTGTAGGGGCCGCCAGCGTCGCACCCTTTTACCCTTGAGAAAAGATCCGGCGTCGCTGCATCGATGGCTATGCCCACGCGATCGACGCCTGCAGCCTTCAATTTTTCCATCACCACTATCGCGACGGGAACGAGGGCAATGGACATCGGCATCTTCCGTGCCCCCAGCAATTCGTCCACTGTTTGCAGCATGTCATCGACGAAAGCCGGGTACACGACGGTCTGCAAGCACACCCGCGTGAACGCGCCTTCATCGTAACGGGCAACGATTCGATCACGAACGTCTGGCCACGAGAACTCGGGCCAGGACACGCGAGAGAGCTGCTTCTTGTCGGCAGCAAGGCTATCCCGGGCTTGGGGGCAAAATCCACAGTTGGCCTTGCAGCCATCTGGCGAGTGCTGGAGCAAGTAGATGGTAGTCGGCGGGTGAACCATCTTCAAGCGGTGCAAGCCAAGCACGGCCGCCGAACCTGTCGAGACCCGGATGAGATTCATGGTGAGCACTTGCAAAGTTGAAAAAATGATGTGTCCCGGCCTTCTAAAGCATAGCGCAAAAAGAAGTTAAGATATGACCGTTTCGTCTTGACCTCAATGTTTAATCGCCAAGACGTAATGTTGATAACAGATCACCATGTCGACGCACGAGCACGGGACACCGATAAGCAAGGAATTCATCCAGTTCGAATGCTTGAAACTTGAACACATCGATGGCGGTGAAAAGGTGCTTCTTCCGGACATGACGGCGGAGCAGGTGGAGGACATCGATCCACTCATTCCACCCACGTCGGGCATACGCTTGAGGATCCTGGACAGGATAGAGGGGGGTATGTTCACGTGCCCCGCATCCAAGTACACGCAGTTCCTACGGCTATTCAAGGCCATTAGCCTCATTCTTCAGGAGCATCTGGGTCGCCGCGCGAGGATCATCGTCACGAGCGACGAGCGGCCGACGTCAGACATGCTGGTAATTCACGCGCTCCAGATCCTCGCCTTCGATGGCCACGAGTTGTTGGTCCAGTTGGATTCGAACAGGCGCACCACGTTGGACAAGTTTACCCACTCGGGCATGTCAACGCCATATTCCAGTGCCACAATAGCCATCATTCCGGGCATCGATGCGGTCATCACGGTCACCGCCAGCCACAACTCGGCGTTATGGAATGGCATCAAGTTCTATTTCAAGCAGCCCATTCCAGTTGCGGGGGACGTGATGAGGGCCATCTCGAAAAAAGCCATTGGCCTCAAGGAAATCCCGCTCAAGCGCGCAACAGACGTGAAGCTGGAGGGGGACGACTTTGAAGCGCTCGTCAACAATTACGTGAAAGAGGTCATCAAGGAAATCATACCGATCAAGAGCATCAAGGGGAAACCCCTCGTGCTCTGGCCATATATGGGAAAAGCCAAGGAGATTCACGACTTGCTGGAATACTATGGTGTAAAGGTCATCAAGATAGAGAAAACGATGGAACCACCAGATCCAACCGTTAATTTGCCGTCCGACGAGGTCAAGGGCCACCTGGATAGAAGCGGGGCGAACCTCGCCATCTTGCTCGATGCGGACAGGGATCGGATTGTTTTCATCATCAAGATCGGGGATAATCATGTCCAGCTCAACCCGAACGAGCTTTACACGGCAATGCACAACATCCTGGCCACGAAATTCGGGAAGACCATCATTAACGTCCGAACCGTCCCGAGCGATCCCCGCTGCGATGAATATGTCGCGTGTACCATCGAGGCTGGCGTCGGTTACAAGCATCTCGGTATCATCCAGTATCTCGCTTGCGGCATCGATGTCGACAAGTCGCAATTCGAATCCGCTCTCATTTACGGGAAGGAAAAGTCTGGACGGATCAAGATCGAGTCCCCTGCAGCATTGCTTAGATTCATCGCGGGAAAGATCCCGAAGAAGGAAGACGCCGTGCTCGTGGCGCTCTGGGAGGAGAGTGGCGGCCACACGGTAAACATCGTGAAGCCGAAATTCGAGGATGGAATCTTGGAAAAGCTGGAACCCGTCGTCCCGCCCCTCGGCGACAAGTTCCCGGCCCCCGCGATCATCATGCTCGCGGAAATGATCAACTCCGGATACAATTTACTCGATGCAGTTGATGCATCCATCGTCGGCCAGCGCGTGGAGATCGAGGCCGACGACAAGCGCAAGCAAGCCATAATGAAAGCGATGGAAATGCATGTCGGCAAGCAGATCGCCATCGGAGAGCATCTCTACAAGGTCACCGATTACCGAGACAACCAGGGAATGCTTGACATCATCTCATTGTCTACTGACAGGTCGATGCTGTTCGCACGCCCCAGCGGCACGGGAAATAACGTCCGCATCTACATCTTTGGTAACAAAGTGTCAGGAAAGAAAGAGGTGGCGGACGTCGCCGAATACATGAAGAGATTGTAGGAATCCTTGTTTATTTCGATTGGATCACGCCCGGGACTTGTATCGAGTTCCCGGCAAACCGGATGATCCCCTTTTCTTGCAGCTTCTTCAGAGTGCCCAGGACTTCATCATCCGGAACGCCGAGCAGCTTCACGATGTTATCCTTGGTAAAATCGGCGATCGGCGTGCTGATGGCGAGCTGGATGACGGCGATCTCCTCCGCGGACAGCTCGATCTTCTTGAATATGACCAGCTTTTCACCGCCCTTGATGTCGATGATGCTGGATATCATACCCATCGGCCGAAGCATCTCGAGGGTGGATCCGAGCTCGCCGCTATCGACTTGAAACCCGACCTCCTCGTCGAGTAAGGCCTTGAGTTTTTTCAGTTGCATAACCCCGCCGTTCACGATTTCTTGCTTCTCGTACACCGCAAGAATTTTCTCGGTGAGTTTCCCGACTTCAGCACCATCGGCGCTTGGCGCTATCCTACCGGGGCTCAGCAAGCTCTCGTTATCGACTGCTTTCCCTTCCTTATCGAAAACTTGCAAGTCCGGTTTTTCCTTCCCGCTGGAGAAGGTGGATTCCCTCTCCAATTCCATGACCGCGTTCATGATGTCGTCCATATCATTCCGCCGCTGAGCCTCGTTGATCGGCGTGATGTCCCCGATCTGGACATACTTGGCGGGCTTGGATGCATCGGCCGCTTCGCCAGCACCCGTCCCGGCTTGCACGGGCGTGGGTTTTGGCAGCGCTTGCACGGCCTTGGGCTTTACCGGAAGCGGGAGCACCGAAGGCTTCTTAGGAAGGGAAACGGGGGGCGTCGGCTTGGCAGGGGCCATGGATGGCGCCGCCGGCGTGGCAAGGGGCGTAATGATGCTTGCCGGAGCAGGTTTCACCGCCGATCCCGGCAACGCTGGTGTCTTTGGCGGCAAGGGTTTCGCTGCGGATAACGGTTTCACGGCCGGGCGCATTGCCGCTGCATCCGGCGAAGGAGCAGCCGTGGCAATAGGGGAAGGGACGGCCAACTTGGGGATCGCAGGCACTGGCGGGGGCTTGACCGCGCCGCCAGGTGCAGCGGTGGCCTTAGCGGGAACAACCACAACGGGCGGCACGACGGGCTTTACCTGCAGTTTCGGGGAAATTGAGATGCCAGGCACGCTAGGTACTACGGGGGCCGAGGGTGGCCTCACGACGGGCAGGCTGACAGCGGGCTTGGGCAATGCTGGCGTGGTGGCGGGCTGGGATGCCGTGGTTTTTGTAACGGTTTTCGGTGCTGTGGTCAATTGCGAGCGGGGTGTAGCGAGTATCATCGACGCCCGCTTGGCGGCCTCCTTTTGCTTGATGTAGTCCCTATCCTTCGCTGTCATCAAGCCCTCTGCGACGAGCTTGTCTCCCTTGATTTGCAGTATGTTCAGGGCGGTCAGGTGCGCGCATACCTCATCGAGGAAATCGTCCCCCCAGTTGAAGAGCATCTTGACCTTCTGCTTGGTCATCTCATCCTCGCTTGCGATCGCGGCGAGCAAAACCTTCTCGGCGGTCTTTAAGTCGGTCGTTTCTTGCGTGAAAGCGATCACGACGGTCTTCGGGTTCAACTCCACGAGATCGACGATTTCCTTCGATTTCTTCATAAGCTGGAGCGCGTTCCGGATGTCCTTGGGATCGAAGGCACGGGGCAAGAAAGACATCAGCTTTTCGACTTGCAGCACGCCATACTTTCGGATGTTGGGATCTGCAGTGATCTTGCGCAGACCTTGGGTAATGGTATCCATCCAGAGGCCATAACCAACGTTACTGTAAAGCTCCTCGACATCCTCCATAGGCGACTCTTTCTCCATCTTCCCGAGTTCAGAAGCTACCTTCAAGAGTTCAGCCATATCGGACTTGCGCTGTTCTTCCGAAACAGGCTCTGCCGAGGATCCCATCTGCTTCAGCAGCTTGGCACCTTCCTTGATGAGCTCTGCCTCTTGAGCGCTGCCCATATCGAGCATCTTCTTCGTCATCTGTTCGGGAACCGAGGTGGACGAGGCCGTCTGCTCGGAGATCTTCTTCTTGGTCTCCGTGATGATTTTCATCGTCTGTTGCTGCTTATTGATGAACTGCGTCTTGTCCGCCTCTGCCACGTTGCCCAGCAAGGTCTTGATCGTCACTTTACGAGCACGTGGTTTTTGGGCGTGCGTTTTTTGGTAGTAATAGACATAACCGAGGATGATCGCTGCGGAGTATCCAAAGACGACGACCGAGATGAGGATTGGGAGTGCAAGCATGGAGGGGCACCAAGTGAAGTATTCTCCCGTAAGTACTAATCCTCTTCATTTTTGATATTTATTTCTCATCAACCTCATGTACCAGGTTGTCACGAGCCATGATTCAGAAATCATGTGGCTCGCGCCACACGCGTGCGGGGCCATCCGACATTGCCGAAGCGAGAAATCGGCCATCCGGCGAGAATGCCGCGGACGTGTGGTAATTGTGCTTCGGGTGGCCCACGCCGTCGCCCTCGCCGTCGATCCCGATACCCTTCTCGTGAACGACAGACTGGAACGCGTTGTTAGCAGACGTGCCCCCGGGAACATTCCCGGTGCTGTTCTCAATGGCGGTCCCGCGTGAGACAATCGATGGACCCCAAGGTGATCCACGCGGACATGTTTCCCGAACCGTGAAGGAAGAGCGATTCCCCCACCCACGTTTCTCCCGATTGTAGAAGGATGGTATCAAACGGGTGAAAGGTCGTGGTGGAAACCTTGCCCAGCGACTGCCACGCGCGATCCGGTGCCAAGCCATCGTTAATATCGCTTCCTTGGGAAGCACTTACATAATACGTGGTGCCCGTGGAATTGGAACCATTATCCATGAACGGGATGCAAGACGTGGAATTAGGGGAGAAGGTATAGATCAAAGGGGTAGCTTTTGGAACGATGCTTCCGATCACGATCACCATAATCATTATTGTACCTAACGAGAGCATTATCCCTATTCTAAGCATCCGTTGTTCATTCATCATACATCATGATATATCCTATGAAGGGGCCAAGAACGGTTCTTATATTCCTAATGTGAACAAACAAATAAAATAAGTTGAGCATCATGCTGATGCCCAGCACGCATCACACGTGATATACTTATGAGCGAAGAAAAAATCAAAATAGGGGTTATTCTGTGCGGGAACATAGGAAGCTCCCCCTTGCTTGCCATGATCCTCGACGAGCGAGCCGACAGGGGAGATCTAGACGTCGTGGCTGCAACCTCCGGCGCGAAACTCGGCGAGACAGAGTGCATAGAAACGACGAAGAAAGTTCTGGCGGAAAAACCCAAATTAATCCTCTGGTCGAGCCCGAACGCCGCGCTACCTGGACCGACGAAGGCTCGTGACTTGATCAAGGAGGCGGGCATCCCGGCCATCATCATCTCGGACGCGCCCAGCAAGAAGGCAAAAGACGAGATCATCGGACGCGGCAACATGGGCTTCATAATCGTGCAAGCGGATTCCATGATCGGCGCCCGGCGCGAGTTCCTGGATCCGACAGAGATGGTTTTATTTAACGCTGACTTGATCAAGGTACTCGCCCTCACCGGGATCATCAAGCTCGTAGTTAACACTATCGAAGACGTGATCACGGCACTTAAGAAAAACGAGAAGCCCGTTCTCCCGCAACTTATTGTTACAAAGGAGAAAGCAATAGCGGCAGCGAATTATCTCAATCCGTACGCACGTGCCAAGGCGATGGCAGCCCATGAGATGGCGGAGAGCGTGGCAAAATTGAACACGGAAGGCTGCTTCAAGCTCCAGCACCGCGAGGAATATATGCCCGTGATAGCGGCCGCGCACGAGATCATGCGGGCCGCAGCGAGACTTGCGGACGAGGCACGGGAGATCGAAAAAGGCACGGGACAAGTGCACCGTAGCCCTCATTACAAGGATGGCAAGATCCTCAACAAGACCGGGTTCGTGGACAAACCCGAATGAACCCGGCTCGATTCTTTTTCCATTTTCTCTGGTTTGAAGGCTTTCCCACAAGTAGAGCGTTTTTTGCAGCCTCGAGCAGACAACGAAAGCAAAGAATAACGATGTTTCCAGAGAGTAATCGTCAGATCCGGTTGCGCCGTTTCACGATGTACGCCACGAAGATGAGCACGATGATGGCGATGACAAGTACAACGGCTGCAACCGTGCCGGCAATTTGTGAAAGCGTCCACGCCGTGTCACTAGTGAGGTCCGACAAGCTGGGGCGTATCCGGGAGATGGCACTCACCGCGAAGTCGGTGGCCACCATGCTGGCAGTTGCCACGGGGGAACTCCCCTCGATGAAGCCACCAGAATAGCTTAGCCTCGAGAGAATCCAGTTGATGGTCTTGTCATCGCCTAGTGGTATTTTGATCGTCTGGACGAAGTCGCGGCAAATGGAAACCGCGTAGAACGTGCTCGAAAGCAACGGCTCGGTGCCTACGGCTGGATCGACGAACCCGCCCGAGGCGTCCTGGTGGCTGGCGAGGAAGGCTCTTACATCATTCGTCGTGCCATCGAGGTCGTGCCACGAACTCAAGAAATCCCTGTACAAGCGCACCGCAAAGTAGGTGGCCGCGATCGAGACGTCGGTCGAGTTCCACGTCCCCGCGAAGACATTACTGGCACGCCTGCAAGACAAGGTGAAATTGCGAACGAGGGTCATGTTGTATTTGATGTTCGTCAAGTTCCCCGTCAACGATAGAACCTTCAAGGCATAATAGGTGTTGAATATGTCCGGGGTACTGTTCGTCGAAGGGCTCGATCCGAACCCGCCGTTCACGTTCTGCGAATTTAGCACGAACTGCGCGTGCAAGTTCATGAGCGCCGTCTCATTCTTGAAGCCGCATAGCTTGGAGAAATAAACGCCCTTGTAAGTGTCCATGACGGTTTCCTTCGTTCCTGGTATGCCACGGAACCCGCCCGAGTCATTGAGCGTGGCCGTTATGATGAATTGTAAAGGCGCATTCAGGTTTCCAGACCCCACCTTGAGGCGGTCACTCAAAGGGGGTGCAAGAATGCTGATGATGTTCATGGCCGCGAACGTGCTCTCCATCGTCGTTTGCTTCGCCGTGCTGTTGTCGTTCGTCCCGTAATACCCTTCAGTCGGGTTGAAACAGCCGTTGACGAAACCCATAATGGCATCCTTCTTTGAAATGGCAGAAACCGAGGAAATCATAGACACTGCGACGAGCATGAACATCCCGGCGCCGATCAGCAGCTTCCGTCTCGATGCTTTTCTCAAGGTGGCCACGCGTGATAGATCCATTCCTTAACAATGGAAGAAAGAATCCCGCGAGCATAATAAAAAAAATGGTACGATTGGCCGGGGGAGAAGAAATCGGGGAAAAAACGCGCGTGTATTAGATGAGGGAGAAGATTTGCTTGAGAATGCTGGCATGAATCACTTGAGGGTTTGCGTAGAAGGCTTCCCTCGTGACCTTGATGGACTCGAAAACGCCACGCATCGAGCCGAGCTTGGAGGCGCCACGGAAGGTGGCCGTCTCTCGATCGCCGGACGAGATGATCCGGACGATGCCGCTGCTCGATTGGGTCGTCACCGGCTGATCGGGGTCGTTGAATTCGGACGCCTCGCCAAACACGTCGGCCGGCTTTGTAGCAACTTGCGTGGGCTTGATCTTGATCTGTTGTTTGACCACCTGGTGCCCGCAGTTCGGACAGAACTGATCCTTGGCCGTGTCGATGTCGTGCCCGCACTCGGGACAAGAATCCACGCCGCTGGCCCCGGCCAAGCCCGGAACTTGTATGGGGGCGTCCATGGACACGAGCTGCGGCTTGTACTGGGCCAGGGCTTTTTGGACGGTCCGTGATTCTTGCAGCGGGCCGAGCTGCGGTATCCACTGGTCGAGTTCCCTCTCGAGCCGCTTCTCGAATCCGGGAAATTTCGTGCTCCCACCGCTCAAGACGATGTTGCCGAGCATGGCACGCTTGATCTCCGCGGGCACCTTGGACACAGAGTCGATTATCGCTTGCGTGATGGACATGGTGTTATAGCCGAGCATTCCGGGCGTGAACAGTATCTCGGGCGCCATGACCCGGCTGTTCCCGATCTGTATCACCGTCCCGTCGGGGAGCGTGTACGGCCGCCGGATGTTCATCTTGTACGCGTTCTGTGACTCGATGTTGATGTCCTCCGCCACGTAGCACAATTTTTCCTTGATATCACGCAAGATCTCCTTTTGTGCCGAGTAATTGAGATTGATGCCCTCTTGCATGAGGAAGTTCTTGAGGTTCTCGTTCACGTCAACGCCGCCGAGGGGTAACCTGTTGACTGCATAAGTGAGCACCTCGCCGTCGTTTATCGGGACGATGTGTGCCATGCCCTCGCCGATCTCCACGACCATGCCTGTCGAGAGTCCCGCGTTGACGAGCGCCATGACCGCGGAAGGGAAGATGACGATGGCGGGCATCTGGTAGGTCTCGAAGAACACCTTGGCCAGGTGCTCACGCAGGTTCGGCGGGTTGAGGATCGGCTCAGAATAGATCACGGGGTACATTCGCATGTCCAGGCGCAACACGTTGTAAAAAATGTGGTTCAAGACCTCGTAGAACGCGTTCCAGTCCATTATCTGACCACGGCTCATGGGATAAACGATCTTGAGCACTCCACGCATCGACTGCGCATCGTTCCCGACGTAGGCCGATCGAACACGCTCGCTCGTGTCCACCATCACGGACTGGTATTTCTCCCGCCCCACGATCGTAGGGAACCGATCCCGGGGTGCAACATCTCCCGCGATGCCGATCTTGCACGCGGCTTCTCCTATATCCACGATCACGGGTGTGCCAGGCGGAATCTCGGACATTTGCATCAATCAAAAGGCGTCGAACGCCGGATGATCGATCTATCATTCTCTTGGCATTTAATTTTTTTGCGTGGTCGTGTTGAAATTACGAATTACACCCCGCTCACGTGGAGCAGACAGCGCAGCAAACCACGCGGGGAGTCATTACACGATGTGGCGAATGACCGGTGAAAAAAAAGGAAGGATCACCGCGCGATGCGCATCTTCTTGAATGCTTCGAGATATTTTTCCAGCCAATCCTTTTCCTTGCCGAGCTCGAGCATTTCCCGGAAGCAGCGAGCCTCGAGATCGAGTGCCCGCCCGTATTCCATCGACTGCAGCACGCGCGTGTTGGCTTTCGAGTACATGGCCACTTGCTGGTTCAGCCTAGAGAGCTTGCTCGCACTCTCCATGGCGAGTTTCTCGATTTCCTCGCGTGACGAGCCGAGGCCGTTCACGAATCCCAGCCGCGCACCCTCCTCCGCGGAGAGTTTCTTGCTCAAGAAGAGCATGTCATTGCCGAGGGACGGGCCGAAGTGCATCATGCAGAGCGTGAGGGCACCGGTCGCGGGGTAAATGCCGATTTCCAGCTCGGGCAGCTTGAAGTACGTGGTCTTGAGCGCGTACCTGAAATCGCAGAGCATCGACAAGATGCAGCCCCAGCCAACAGCGGGCGCCGCCACTTCAGAGATGACGAACTGTGGCAAGTAGAAGATTTTTTTCGACAATGCGGTTCCCACGGCCACGATCTTGTTCTTTATGTCTGGATCCCCCCCGGTCAACATGGCCGTATCGAGACCCGCGCTGAACGCCCGGTCGCCCACGGCATCGATGACCACGCACTTGATCTTCTTGTCTGTCTCGATCTTGTCGAAGATGTCGACCAGCTGCTGCATGCGCTCGACAGTGAACGTGTTGAGCTTCTCTGGATTGTTCAGCGTGATGCGTGCGATCTTTCCTTCGAGGTTGGCAAGTATCTCGCTCAAGCGTCTCACTCGTTTTTGCGCCATCAACGATAACTAATTAAGGGGAGATTTTTACTAGAATAAACGGAATAGTGTCACGTATTTGAAGGCCGGTTGCATTTTATAACTTGGTGCGCCGGTTCTCGTGATGTGGCGAGGCTTGTGCGGCCATGAACGTGTTCGTCCTAAAAGCTGTTCTGCTCGACGTGGTAAAGGCATCGGGCAAGGCGTCTACCTTGAAAGACCGGGTCTTCGATGCTATTTCCTTCCCCGGCTTCGTCAATTCCACGTACGACGTGATCGGCGTCGAATTCGGCCTCGGCATCATGGAACTGGCACGCCGTGACGAGCCAGCCACGGTCAAGATTCAGATCTGGAACCTTAACGAGCAGAAGAACTTCATCTTGAACTGGCGCCACTTCTTGAAGGGGAGCCGCTTCGGCATCATAACCTGGAGCATGGCAGACGGCGGCGATTTCGCCCAGCTCGAGACGCTCGTCAAGGACTGCCTCGAAAAGTGCCCGGAAATAAACCTCGGCATCATCGTCCAGCAAGATGACGGTAACGCTGCCGGGAAAGAAATCGTGGCCTTTGAATCCATCCCGGCCCGCATCGAGAAAAAATTCAACATCCGGGCGAACATGGACAGGGACCTCGATACCATGATGTGTGACCTCGTCAACGAAGCCCTCGACAATGCCCGGGCAGTCCACGTCTTGCAGGTCAGCAAAACCGATGCCTTGATACACGTCCCGTCGATACAGAACCCATTCTTCAACTACATCACCCGCGTCTCGGACAACATGCTCCGGTTCCTGGCGCAGCACGAGATGCGCATCGAGAACGACAACGCGGTGCTGGAAAACGGGAATTTCATCTTCCACATCAACTTGTCGAAGGCTATCATGCACGTCGCCAGCAAGCAATGTGCAGGCTGCCGTGACTACCCCTGCCGCGAGGCATTCACGAAGGTCTGCGTGGTGCTCGAATCGCAAATCAAGCGGGGCTACGCGTCGGAAGAGCTGGGCTTCACGCCAGCCGACCTCTTCGTGCTCGCCATGATCTTCGCGATCGAGAACAATACCCTCCCCACGTCGGTCACGAGCCAGTTTCCCAAGGCCAGGCCGTGCAACCGACGCAAGTGACAAGAACGCGGCAATCGGCCGGCCTTCTCAACTCCTTTCTCTCGTCCTGGGCAGTCAAGGATCCAAGCCCATTGCCCGCAGATCGTCGACTATCTCGGCGATCGGGAGGCCGATGACGCCGCTGTGGGAGCCCTCGATCGATCGCACGAACTGGCTCGCCCGCTGCTGGATGGCGTAGCATCCCGCCCGCCCCTTCCACTCGCCCGTCTCGATGTAGGCGCGGATCTGCTTGCTGTCGAGGGGGTTAAACTTCACACGCGTGGCGGTGCCGCCCGTCTTGCTCGAGAGCTCGTTCACGGAGGGAGCCAGAACGTCGAGCTCGATGGCCTTCAAGCAATACGCCGTGACGAGCTTGTGAACCTGGCCTTGGAGGCGAAGCAATATCTGGAAGGCCTCGTCCTCGTCTTGTGCCTTGCCGATGATCTCGCTCTTCAGCGAGACGAGCGTGTCGGCGGCGACGAGCACGATCGTGGCGGTCCTCGCATTTTTCGGGATCGGGAGGCTCGCGAGGAATCCCTCCTTCTTGATGGCCAGCCGGAGCTTGTCGAGCACGTTCTGGGCTTTCTTGGATGCAAGGATCTCCGCGAGGCGTGCCGGGTTGTTGACCTCGTCCTCCTCTCGCTCCGGGTAATCTCCCGGTAGCACGAAGAGGGGCACGAGCCCCGACTTTTCCATGAGTTCCTTCCGGTCTCCTGACTTCGACGCGAGGATGAAGCAGTTGATCATTTGCTTTCACGACGAGGAATGTCGTATCGTTTATTTTTATTCCGGGTAGCCCGCGAAAAGGAAAAATAAAGAAATAGGCTGCCTAATCGAGGCGGTCCACGATCCCGACGACACCTGCGATAACAACGACGACCCCGCCCCAGTTACCCGTGGGCAGGACGATCACCAGGCCCACGATGATGAGCACGAGCCAGTGGCACCAGATGTGGACTTTCTTTCTCCGTATAGCCCCCGTGCCGCTCAACAAGCCAATCGCGAGCACGACGTGGACGATCCCCCAGATAATATTCCAGATGATTGCTTCCAGCCCGAGCGTTCCGAACCAATGCTCCGCTCGGGTGTAACTCGGGATCATCCACACGATCGCGAGGATGATGGTTAATATTGCCCCGACAATGATGATGGTTCTTATGGTCGGCCACCAGGTGTAATACGGGTACGAGGAAGAGTGCGTTCGCGTGCGTCCCATGTCAAGTTCGCCTCAATGAACGAGCTGATTGACGAATTGAAATGCAGAATATAAAAGCATCGCCTAGCGAAGAAATGGAAGTTAGGGCGGGAAAAACTAGCCCTTGAGGGAATCGATCCTAGACTTGTAGTCTTTGACTTTTTCGGCCTCCTCGGGCGTCAACTCCGTTTCAGCCGCGCCTGGCAGCTCCAAGCCCTCGACCGCGATGCTCTGGTCGATCTCGTCGAGCGCGCTCTTGAGCTCCTTGTCCGAGACCTTCACGTTCGCCTCGTTGGTGAGCTCGAGGCCCTCTTGCGTGATCTCGAGGTTCGCGTCCATGTCCATGATCGTGCTGTTGATGGACTCGAGCGTGCCTTGGAGCTCGGGCACGGAGACCGTGCCCTTGAGGTCTTGCAGCGACGCGTCGATCGACTCGAACATGTGCGCCATCTTCTGCGTCTCGGTCACGGCTTCGAGCTTGAACTGCATGGCCTGGAGGTTCGTGACGAACTTGACCATGTTCCCGGACATCTTGCGGTACTTGAGCATCTCGGCCGCGTACATGCGGGCACCTTGCTCGTCGCCGTTCCTTTTCATCTCGATGGCCTTTTTCTTGGTCTTGTCTGCCTGGAACTCGAGCTTGCGCTGCTGGGACTGCATACGCTTGATCTGCAGGCGCAGCTTGAACAGCATCTTGCGCGACCGCTGCTGCGCGGCGTCCGTGCCCTTCTTGCCGCCGCGGGACGAGGAGAAGCTGCTCTTGCCGCCGCCCCCGCCGCTGTCTTCTCCTGACAACCAATTTAAGAAATCAGACATCTTGGTAATTTTGCATCATCCCTCGTTGATTTTTTCAAGTAATTGCCCATATCTATTCTCTTGAGCGATCGAACTCGTCTTGGAAATCATCTGAGATTCTTTGCCCCGTCGCCGGTGGAATTTACAATGTCCATCCGGGGGGTCTGGATTTTCTGGTCCTATAATGTATTTTAAAATTAAGAACCTATCTCACAATCCAAAGGGCCATCGAAAGTATCTTGCGATCATGATCCGCTTGAGAAACAACCCAGGACTTGATGAACCATGGATCCGCTCATCGTGGAAAAGAAGCATAACTTGTTGACGATCACGATCAATCGTCCCGAGAAGGCCAACGCATTTTCCATAGACATGTTCAAGCGATTGCGAGACGTGTTGAACGACTTGAACGCTGACACGAGGACGACGGTGGTGTTGAAAGCCGCGGGGGACAGGGTTTTTTCCGCGGGGGTCGATTCGAAGGAAATCTTGACGCTGCCTCCCGAGAAAAAAAAGGAAGTCTACGACTTGATGGTGGAATCGGGGAGGCTTGCCTTGACTTCCAACAAGATCATCATCGCCGCGTTGAACGGGACGATTCTCGGCATGGGCTGCGGGCTGGCACTCGCAGCCGACATCCGGATCGCCGCGGATCGCCCCGAGGTCTACATGCAGATGCTGGAAGTTGACGTCGGCATGTTCCCCGTGTTTGTCATGGGCCTCGCTTTTTACCACTTTCCCCCCGCGATCGCGTCCAAGCTCGTGTTCGGGGGCGAGAAATTCGGGCTAGAGGAGATGCGCCACCACGGTTTTCTCCATTCCGTGTATCCCCCCGATGAATTTGACAGGGGTATACGGAGGGTGGTTCGCGTCTACACGAACAAGCGTGCCGACATGATCCAGCAATCGAAACAGTGCTTGTGCAAGGAACGTGAAATGTTGCTCAGGAACATCGAACTGGAACTTGGATTCGGGCAACAGTTCTATGATAACTTGAATAAAGGGATATAAAAGGATTGGGCTTATTTCTTGTCCCGCAGGCGCTCGAGCTCGTCTTGCAAGCCACCCGAGACCTTTTGCCCCGCTGCCGATGGAAGTTGATCCGTCGTCTCGATCATGATCTCGGAATCTATCTCTTCCAAGACATTGTTGATCTGCTTGTCAGTTATCTGCTGATCTTCGACGGAACCCATCATCTCCATCGACTCGCCGGCCGACTCGAACATGAGGTTGAACTCTTCGAGGTTCATGTCGATGGACGAGAGCACCTCCTCCATATTCGGCATGTTCAGCTGGCTCAGGCCTTGCAGGGCCTTGCCCACGCCGACGAGCGTGTCGTTCAGGTCGGTCACGTTGACCGCCGTCTCGACCTTGAAAGCCAGCGCGTCGAGCTGGAGCTTGAATTTCTCGATGCCGCGCGTCCAGCCCTTGAACTGGAGGAACGACTTGGCGTACTGCGCGGCGGTCTCATTGTCGCCCTTGCGTCGTGCCTCGATAGCACGCTTCTTCGCGGCGTTGGATTGAGCCTCCATCTTCGCGCGCTGCCGATCCAGCCTGGAGATGAAGAGTTTCAGTTTTACTTTGCTCCGGCGCATGGCCTTCTTGGGGTCCTCCTTTTTAAACAGCCAGTTTTTCAGCGAGTCGATTATTCCCATGATGCTCAATCCAAGACGAATCGATCGTGTTCAAATTCCGTATGAAGTATCGAATTAAGAACCTATCTCGATATCGTTTCGACCCATCCCGCTCTCGATCGCTTATATCTACCAGAGGGCAAATGAATATAGATACCATGGCGTTCTCGCAAATCCTCGCGACGGTCGGGGAGTTCATGTTCAACCCGTCCGCCGCCATCGCCACGCGAGCAGGCAAGCCCCGGCTTGCCAGGCACGCGACGCCGCTGCTCTGCATGGTCGTAGTATCGGTGCTTCAAGGCATTTCCGCGTTTTACATGATCTTCTACCCCGAGCCCCTCTACTACGGGCTTGGCCCAGAGACACCGCACGCACATCTCTACATCATCGAGCAGAGCAACCCGCTACTCCTTGCCGGGCTCGTGATACTCTTGCTTCTCATCAACGGGGTTTTTTTCCTCTGCATCGGGGGTAGCATCAATTTCGGCCTCTTGAAACTGCTCGCGCGAGGACGTGGCGAGGCGCCAACGTGTCGAGCCTTCATCACATCCAGCGGCTACGCGTTCGTGCCGCTCTTGCTCGCGGTGCCGCTCGCCGCGTTCCGCTATTTTTTCTTCGGGAGGATCACGTTCAGCAACCATGACTTCCCATTCTTCGACCTGACCGTGCCAAACATCATTTACATGTTGATCCTTGGTGGCATCTACGCGTGGACATTCGTCGTGCAAGCGAAGATCAACAGGGCAATGTTTAGCGGGCTGGGCTGGCGGGCCTCCATTCCGCCGATCGTCGTGGCGCTCCTCACGATCGCGCTGCTCGCCACCATCGCCATCGTGCTGCCCCCCGTCTTAAACGAGGCCGTGTACGCGATCATCGACGAGTGATGCTCATGGTGAAGATCCGTCCGGACAAGGAGAAAGCCCTCAAGTGGGCCGGGGCGCTCGTCATCATGCTCACCGCGGGCACGTTCGCGCTCATGGTGCTGGGGCCATGGATACCGAACTATGCTGGAGAGGCGCTCGACGCGCAGTTCCTCGCGGGCGTGGACGCGCGCATCGATGCTGGTAGAAAGGCGACATTCACCGTCACGTTCAAGTACGCGAACGACACGCCCGTGCAAGGCCTGGCCGTCGACTACAACCAGACCAGCCACGACTTCTATTTCGGCTGCAATTTCTTCGGGTACGAGGGATGCGGGAGTGCCGAGAACAACGCGAACTACAAGTATTTCTTTAAAAAGACATTCAACCTCGCCGTCCTACCTTTCTACTGGGCATACGCCGAACCAGAGCAGTGGAACCTCGTGCAGGAGCCGTGGCTCGACTCGGCGCTCGCCTGGTGCGAGGCGAACAACGTGACCGTGAAGGGCTACCCGCTGGTATGGTCCCACCAGGCCGGCAATCCAGGCTGGTTGCCCGAAGATGATGTCACCAGGAAAAGCTTGATGCAGCAGCGCGTGCAGTACGTCGTGGGCAAGTACAAGGGCCGCGTGAAGATCTGGGACGTGGTGAACGAGCCGGCGCACTGGCAGCCATTCTATGGCGATTCAAAGTTCGACTACGTGCGCGATGCCTTCACGTGGGCACGTGCCAAGGACAGCAGCGCCACGCTGAGCATCAATGAATACGGCGTCCTCGGCCAGGACTTCGGCCATGGCCCGTATTACAACCTCGTCGAACAACAATTGCAAGCGGGGACGCCGGTCACGTGCATCGGCATCCAGGGCCACGAGCCGCGCACGGACTGGTTCCCCGCGACGAACATGTGGAGCACGTTCGAGGGGTACAAGGCGCTCGGGCTCCCGATCCACATCACGGAGCTCATGGTGACGTCGGATGGGTTCCCGATAACGAACTCGTGGAAAAAAGGCGTGTGGAGCGAGGAAAACCAGGCAGAATACCTCGTTCGCTTGTATAAAACGGCCTTCGCGCACCCGTCGCTCGAAGCGGTCATCTACTGGGAGCTCTGGGAGGGCGCTGCTTGGATGCAAGGGGCGCCCCTCGTCAAGTTGAACTGGGAGCCGAAGCTCGCTTACACGCGGCTATCGGCCTTGATCAACGACGAGTGGCACTCGCGAGGCGCGTCGTCCACGAGCGCCGCGGGGACCATCACGTTCACCGGGTTCTTCGGCAACTACTCGTTGTGGGTGCCTTCCCTCGGCCAGGCGTTCCGTGTTTCTTTTTCAAAGGCAGGAAGCCGGCAGGTCATCATCACGATCTGATCTGATGCGGGGAATTCGATGGCCACCTGCCTTGTGCTGGGAACAGAAAAGAACGTGATCAAAACGCGATCAAATCCTCGGGATAGAGCACGACGGGTCGCCATTCGACCCCGCGCTCGAACTGGCTGAACTTGGAATCGCGCAAGTAGACAAGAGAGGATTTCGGTCGGGTTGAAAACTGCAAGTCGAGCGGGCCGATCACGTTGTTCGCGAAGAGATGCTCGTAGTTCTGGAGAAAATGCATCATTGACTTGACCTTGACTGTCAGCTTCACGGGAACGCCGTTGTATATCGCCCCGATCTGGTTGTTCGTGCCCGTGATGACGCATCCCTTGGCATCGGGATCCAGGAAAACCGCCACGAGTTTTGGTCTCCTTTCGATGGTTTTCAAAGGTGCTTTGCAATAAGGGCAAGTATCGAGCTTGAAATCGTCGTTCTGGAACACCCAGTTGAAACTGAACCGCAACAACATCGCATCGCAAGCCGCGCACGCGTGGACCTTACGTCCCGATTTGGGAATCGACGTGGGTTGCCCCGGCTCGTTGAGGACCGGCTTCAAGTACTGGTGGACGAGCCCGTCCTGGTATTGCACCGTCGATTCGATGACGAAGAACTTCACGCTGGAGAAGTACTCCTTGGCACTTTTCTGGATCATCTGCATGAGGTTCGACAACCCGCCAGATTCGATCACGACCTTGTCCAGCGTGCATTGTACCTTTCTTTTCCCGCCCGTGTCAACAGCGATCTGGGGTATCTTGTCACCATTCCCTCGCCGCAACGATGCAGTGAACGTGGCCCAGTTTATATCGCGATCCGTGCTTTCGAGGTGCAAATATGTCTTGGATAGTGTTTTGGCGACGGGAAACGGGATGCCGTGCTCGATCAAGGTCGGTATCTCGATCGAGGGTGACGCTTTCAAGCTCTTCACCAGCGCCTTCTTCGCACGTGCTTCCGCAAGCTCTTTTTTCTTCGCGTCGACCTCGGTTCGAGTGATGATCTGGCTCGGCGTGGCGGATACAAAGGTGTTAGGCCATTTAACAACGGGGGTGCCTGGTACCATGCCACTTATCCGGTTCTGGTAAAAATAAAAGTAGGTATTGCGACTATCGTGCGCCAGCTCCATACAAACTGGTCCGATAGTCAGGTTTGGGCTCGCGAGCACGAATGCTTGTATGAAGGAATCGATCGCTCCCCGCTTGTATGCCAGGGGTCGCAAGACGCCGTTATGCCGGACGGGCATCGTGTCGACTAGTGCCCTTGACATCCCGGCCTTGCGCGAGAACTGTGCCCAGTCGTTGGGATCGTGGTCAAATTCCATGGCTATCGTGCGTGCATCGCGCCATGTCACTTCCATCGGTTTATTGCAATATGGACAAAGGGGAAGCTTCCACTCGTCATCGGCCACCATGTCCGACTTGGAGAGCAGCGGCCCATCACAGAACTTGCAAGCGGGCACGAGATTCTTGTCTTCCCGGATAGTGACTTTTTTCCCAGACCCGGGCATGAGCCACTCGAGAAAGACCTTGTTGTTATCGGCCTTGACGATCTTGCCATGCTCCCGAACCTGGATGATCGTCTTGTCGAACCTGTTTATGTGGCAGAACGCCTCGATGTCGAAGGTTGGTCTCTGGATGTTCGATATGCGGGTCCCGGCGATATCGATCAGGACGGGGTTACCGGCGCTATCGACGATGGTAAATCCCTGGCTGGGCCGCCACCTGATCTTGCGCCCGTAGTACCCGTAAGTCTGACACTTTAAAAAAACCCCGGAGATCTTGAGCTGGTGCAAGTGGATACCGTCGTTGAACACGATGAACGCGTTCCTCAACTTGTCGAGATGAATGGGGTTATTGAGGCCCGAAGTGGTCGAGTTCAATACGAGCGGCTGTTGTATTCCAGGCCCGTCGAACGCGCTTGGCCAGAAGCCCCGTTGTTTTGTAAGAAATCGGATCATGCTCGAGGACGGGTCATGGGTCATGAAGCGCCACAGGTAAGAGACGATAGCGAGGTCATCTGGAGGCAAAAGCAGCAAGGAGGGTTCGAGCAAAAACATTAAATGATGGGAGAATTGATAGGCACGCCGGGATCGAGCGCCTTCCACCTCCATTACGATTTTCTTGACTTGATTGAACGCAGATTCTTCTTCCTTGTTGCAGAGATATAAAAAAGTAGAGAGAAACATCGCCATCATGCTCTCGCTACAATTCAGCTGCATCGAAAGGGTTTGTTCCATGTATTTCGAGAGTCCAGCAAAATCTTTCAAGAGTATTCGTGCCTGGATCACCCCAAAGCGCGCCTCTGCGTTCGCCGGGTCAAGACCCGAAGCGGTTGAAAAAAGCTGCAACGCAGCTGCATGCTGGCGATTTCGAAGGGCCTGATAGCCTTGTTGGATCGGGGTCATCTGAAACATGTGCAATCACACTCTTGGTTCGAGTTGAAGAGGATCATTTTTTCAAGAATTTTTCGAGCGGGGTGAAACCGGCTGCAGAAATTGGGCGAACCCGCGAATTTCCGCCCGGCTTCGCATCTTGAAAGAATCCTTGGCCAGATTTGAATTTTCCCTTGATCTCCCTCGTGTAAAAATTGCCTTTTGAAGACGCGTTTAAGAAATCGTCATAAATGCCTCGAGGAACGCCATAGTATGCCCGGATGGAGCCGTTCTTGAATTGTACGACGAGAACCCCGTCCTTTTCTTTTTGCGGGTAATGTTCCACCCGTGCGATGAAACTTGAATCTACAGCAGGCATTCGCCTTTCCCTCATAGTGAATGGTTACTACCAATCAATCAAATCAAAGTATTTAAAAGGCGCTCGTTGGGACGATGAAACGTTATATGCCAATGGAATCCATTAGAAAGCCTTCCGTGGCACGAACCGGGAGAACTGGAACGCCTCGGCGTGCTCGCAGCCGATCAAGTACCCCCGGTACAAGCCCTTGCCCTCGACGAGCCCGTTGAATCCGCCCATGGTCTCGTACTGGGACTCGAAGCACTTGATAGCATCCAATTTTGCCTTCCAATGGCGGGACACGTCGATGCACACGTCCGGCTTGCCGTCGAACGCCGGGAGGACCTCGTAATAGATGACCGCCCTGGCCCTGTGCGGCGGGCCGAGCTCGACGAGCACGTTGGCCTCGGATGCCTTCCACCACGCCTCCTCGACGAGCTGGCACGCGGCACGGTGGTCGCGGTGCGACTCGTGCGGCCCGTGGGTGAAGATCCAGTCAGGTTTGACCCGCCTGATGATGCCAACGACTTCCTGGTAAGTTGGCCGGTCGTTCGAGAGGCCCTGGCAGTCGTGATCGAGGAACAAGTGTTCCTTCACGCCGAGGATCGCGTCTGCCTTCGTCCCCTCGCTTCTCCTCGTTTCCACGATGCGTGCTTCCTGCCCGGGCGCGTGCGCCGTCTCGCCCCTCGTCATCGTGCACGCCACGACCTTCACGCCCGACGTGGCGAGGAGTATCACGAGGCCCCCCATGCCGACGGCTATGTCGTCCGAGTGCGCCTCGAACACGAGCACGACCTTCGGCGCCGGGAGCACGAACGTGCTTGCATCCACCTTCGGTTCACCGCGTCATGATCCGGGCTTCAACTTATTGAATATTTCAACACCTTCGGGAAGGCCATCTTGATCTCGGTTCCCGTCGGCGGTGACTCGCCGCCGAACGCCACCTTCACGTTGCCCTTGGTCCCGAAGGTCTCGACGACGGTGCCATCCACCGTGACGGGCACCCCGCCCTTGACATGCGTGTAGAAAACCCGCTTGCCTACGAGCCGGGTCGCGCCCTCGATCGAGTCGGCGAGACCCTCGACGATGCCCTTGCTGCCGTCCTTGACGCGGCCGGCCTTCTCCTTGAGCCTTGACAGCGCCGGCGGCTTTTCCAGGATGGAAGCGATCGTGCCCCTGGCGGCGATCCGAAGCTCCTGGGGAGGCAGGTCCAACCTCGACAGCAGGACCGCCATGCCCGGCTTGCACGGCAAGGGCTCCTTCACGTGGATGTATGCCGTGAACTCGCCGGTGCTTGCCACCACGGACTCGATAGCCATGTCCACGCCATCCTTGGCCTCAAAGGGAAACACCTCTGCCGGGACCGTGAGCATGCCAGCGGCCAGGTGCACCTGGGAATGGAACGCGATCTCGTGCTTGAAAAACGAGATGACGTTTCCCCGCACGAGCAAGTGGTGTGCAACCGTGATCGTGCCCGGCGTGGCGAGGATGCAACCCCGGTAGAGCTTGTCGTTGTCGATGCCGGGGATCGCGATCCCAGCGCGGTCGCCTGCCTCGGCGCGGGGCACGTTTTCCTTGAAGATGTGTATCGACTTCACCTTGCCAGATAGGCCAAGCGGGCTCACCTCGAGGGTATCGCCGGCCTTCACCGAGCCCGATAAGACCGTGCCCGTTAGCACGGTTCCGAATCCCTTGACGAGGAAGTGGTGGTCGAAGGGCATCATAAACGGCCCGCCCGAGTCGCGCCGCGGGGGCAAGTCTTGGACGACCTTCCCGAGTTCCCCGACGAGCGTGTCGAACCCCCGCTTGCTCGCGGCCGACACCGGGATGACTTGGGCGTTCGCGAAGGCTTTTCCCGACTTGGCGACGGCCGCCTTGATGCGGCGGGTCGTGTCATCGATTGCCGCCTGGTCAGGCAGCAGGTCGACCTTGTTCAGCGCGAACAGGAACCGCTGCACGCCGAGCGCCTCAACCACGATCATGTGCTCGCCGGTCTGCATCTCAAAGCCCTTCATACAGTCGATGACGATGATGGCCACGTCGATGATGCTCGCCGACGCCACGGCGCTGCGGATGAGATCGGCATGGCCAGGCGCGTCGACAAGCGCGATCATCACATCGCCGATGTCGAATGACGTGAAGCCGAGGTCGATCGTGATGCCACGCTGCTTGGATTGCGGGTGCTTGTCGAGGCCCGCTGTCGAGATCGTCTCACTGAGTACCTTGGCAATGGCAGTCTTGCCACTATCGACGTGGCCGAAAAGCCCGACGTGCACGATGCGCTTCTTCATGAGGCGCTCACACGGCCGGCCCGATCTTGGTCTTGGGTAGATCGAACTTGATCTTGTCGAAATCCTTTCTTTCTAACTTGAATTTGGGCACGTTCGTGTCCAGGCGTTCGAGGTTGTTTGCCTTGGCAAACCGGGAGATGAAGCGGCCAACCTTGCTGATGTTCACGTCCGTCCCGAAGTTTTCCTTCAGGACCGCGGCCACCTTGTAGCTGCTAAGCACCAGGCACGTCCCGACGTGCCCTTTCATGAGATGAGCGATGGCACGCTTCAAGTTCTCGGCGAACGAATCGTCTTCCTTCATGGTTCACGGCTTGGCTGATCGAAAAGGAATCGCTCTGAGGAGAGAAGGCACTCCTCCTTTTTTTTAGTTTCGCGCGGGAAGCCATCTTCGTCACCCGCTAAGCCCATTTACGCCTCACGGCTCGATCGTGGTGATCTCGATATCATACGAATCCACGGTGTTCCCGGTCGCCCCGATGTGAACGTACCATGTCCCGGCCGGGAGATCATCACAGATCAACGTTAATGATGTGTCCGAAGGCGAACCATACCGGATAGAAAACGCGTTGTCCAGATCCAATTCCATGTAACACAAGGTTATGGTGACTGAAATGGAGGGTGACGCACGTAAAACGGTCACGTCGAGGTCTGTCCCGGGCGTCACGTCGAGCACGAACATGTCAACGTCACTACCATAGATCGACAAGTCGGAAAAAACCGCAGTCGTGTTCGTGGGAACGACCGAGGCGTTGGGAACCCCGTTGCATCATGCCTGGATCCCTTAAACCCGACGTATTGCGTTGAATCCTACGCGATAACCATATAATTGGTCGTGGCGAACCTCCATCCATGGAAAAAAAACAGATGGCACAAGCCCCCACCAGCACCGCGGCGGAGGATCCCGCGGCGCCATCGAAGGATCCCAGCCACGTTTCAGTGTCGCCCGTGAACCCGCCCTCCAGGCGGATCGAGACGCCCAAGTTCGACGTGAACCAGATTTTCGATGGTTCGGCAACGTTGGCAACGACACAAGGCATTGCCGGGAAAGGGGCAGGGATAGTTGGCCCCGACGAAAAAGCCCGAAAAGCATGTTTTTGGATAGTGAATAATGCGATAATTTCGCCATTCTAGGCTCGTTTTAAGTCCGAATGATGATCAGCCTCCTCTCATTTTTCCATCTTTTAAGCCTTCGCTTGCACCTTGATGCTGCAGATCGAGCAATCTGCCTTGTAACTTGCCCCAGCTATCCGCTTGAAGTGAACGCCCGCCCGATGCCGCCGATTATCTTTTATTTGCAACTTCAATGACGGCTCGTTCCGCAACAAAAATATGGAATGGACGCGCTTGCTAAGAGCCTCGGCCGACCGCAGCCCACCTAAATGCA
>JAUQYZ010000242.1 GCA_030587475.1 Candidatus Sigynarchaeum calidifontis | reverse complement strand
GCGATGCAACGCGTGCGGTGCCACGGGTAACCGGGACGGGAAGACGTTCACGTGCACGAACGAGAATTGTAAAAAGAAGGTGGACAGCGACTTGAATGGAGGACGCAACGTGCGAACCGCACCAACATCCCCGCGGCTACACGCCAAAGGGGAGGGCGCCCGTTATCGCCCGCTTGCTTGTCAAACATCGACAAGCCTTAGTTTGGACAAACTTGGCCTTGATGTCCAAGTTTGACCAGGCTTGAAATAACGGTCACCGACGTGAAATTGGTATCTTCTAGCAACCGCGTGAAAAGGATAGTCATGGGCTGGTTGTTCATGATGTTGCACGCGAGGGCGGAGACGAAGCACATAGTAAAGGTGCTGCCAACGATACCTGATGCCGATAAGATCCCGCCGAACGCGCTAGCCAGCAAGCCGATCCATCCAGAATAGCTGAAGATCTCGACCATGATGAACATGCCGAACACGAAGGGCATGATCTTCCACGGCATGCGGCTCGCGGCAACTTTTACAGAATGTAACAGGTTCCGGCTCGTAGATGCCTTTGCAAGGGGGTCGCGTTCTTTAATCTGCACGCGTCCCGCGTGAACGCGAGCCTCGAAAACGATGTCCTTTCCGATCATTATGATGGCGAAGACCAAGCAGATGATCCCCATGTCAATGTCAAGAATGGGTGCAACGGTGAGAAAGCCGAGGCACGTGCCGAGCATGATGATACTGAAGATCGCCCCGGGGCGATCCTTTAAGGCATCCTCCGGCTTTAAATCCGGCGAAGAAATAGGCAATGATATTTCCTTGCGGAACGTATGCGAAAGGAGGCCATAACACGCGAGCCCGGCCACCATCGTGGGAAGGAGCGTCCATCCGGAATATTCCGCAAACGTCAGATTGTACGCTTGTGCCACGATGATGTTCGTCGGGTTGCCAATATACAACGTGATGCTCCAGATGTTCGCGGCGAAAAATTGACCGATCAAGTAGGGGAAAGGATTCATCTTCGTGTATTTACAAAAATAGAGGATGATGGGCGTGAGCGTGAGGATGACGATATCGTTACTGGTGAAGACCGTGAGGACACTGCTCAGAAAGAAAAAGTACATGAACAATTTCTTGCCGGATGAGCCCGATTTCTTCGCGGCGCTCAAGGCGAGGTACTCGAAGAACCCCGTCGAATCGATCGAGATGCAAACGTACGCGAGCGAGAAAAACAAGATGATGATCATGTACGGCCGTATCGTCGCCGTGCCCGCGATGCCGGCCACGAGAATGGAGGGGGGAACTTGAAACGTGAGCAATAAAATCGCGACGCCGATCAAGGGGGCATAGCCATAATCGAGCCGGAACGGCTTCGCTCGTCCGGGCAGTTTTATCGCGGGTTGCTTGAGGACAAGGATGATGACGAAGGCGAAAACCACCAGTGATATTATGGTGATGAGCACGCGCGCCCTAAACGCGGGCGGTCTTAAAAATCCAGCCAGAAACGGGAATTAACAGTGCAAAAAAGACTTAAGGTGTTTCCGTTCTCGCGGCGGCTTTCGACGGGCGTATGAAACCCAGGTACATCATGACCGACATCCCGAGCAATAAGATCGAGAGCAACAAGTCGAGCGGGAAATAGAGCTTCTTGAAGGCGACCGTTCCCAAGGCGGATAGATAGAAGATCGCCGAGTACCCGATCATCGCCAGCCCTCGCCTCGACAATTTATCCGTCGTCCTCTTGACGAGCGAGTAAGTGGCGCGGAACTGCCAGATGCCGAGCGGGATGATGACAGCGATCAGCAAGCAATAGGCTATATACGTGGACACGAGGACCGGCATCAGCGCGGGCCACCCCATGAAGAAAAAAACCGCACACGCGTTCAATACGGTAAAGATTGTTTGGGAGCGGACGTGGTCCTCGAACTTTAACGTGCCCGTGAAGATCTCTTGCAAGAACAGAAGCAGCATAAAGATTACCCACGACAAGAAAACGAAGATGACAGCTTCCCCGGCGTTCCGATACACCTCCGACGAGAACGTTGTATATTTCCGGATGCCGTCCCAGGCAAATCCCCCGGCCAGCACGATGTTCATGGTCGCGAGCAACAATGGCGCGTCCTTCTTGTTGGACAAGAATTTTCCCACGAGGTGCAAACCGATGACAAACAATACAACGGATGCCGAAAGCAGGAGGATGCTATTGATGACGACGAATTCCACGGATACCTTTTCAAGCATATCCGCTTCCATTTGCCAAGAAAAGCCCACGTCGAACCCGAGGCTTGCAGCCTTGAGCACGAGCCACGCGGGAATCAAGATTACATATATCATATTGATGATCCAATAGTATTTTCGCTCCATTACTGGCACCTTTGCTCATGCCTTGAACAAGTTGGCGCGGAACGGCTTGATCGACTTCGTGAACTCGTGCAATTTCGGCTCCGTGATGATTTCCTGGCCGACCGACGTGAAAAACTCCTGGTAGGTGTCGTCGAATTTCTTGCAAACCAGGTATTTCGTGTACAAGAACTTGTACTTCTCGCGCCGCTCGCTCGGGAATCGCTCGTATAACTTCTCTAGAAGCACGAGCATCATAAAGATGAAATCAACCTTGAAGATGGCCTCCTTGTCGACCATTTTCACGAAGTAATCTATCGTTTCCCCGATATAATCCTTGAGGTAATCGTATTCGAGCTTGTCGGAGTGCAGCCGAAACAGCTCGTTGAGCACCGAGAAGCATTCGAGCCAGTGGATGAACTCGTGGCCTAGCAATCGTAACTGGGGCTGCTTGTAGTTCTTGAACTCGTCGTTGATGAGGTTGAAGAGCTCGTCGCGGTGCTCCTCGTAATACGTTTCCTTGAAGAGGTGAACGCGGCGCAAGTGAACGAGGAGATCGGTAAACGTGTCGTAGACGATGACGAAATGGTACTTGCGGCGCTTGGCGGGGATGCGCACGATGCGGCCATCCTCGCCCGGCGCTTCTTTCATGTATTTTTCCATCTCCCAGAAGAATTGCATGCACGGCTGGTCGTTCTTGGCGTCTTTTTTCTCGAAGACCATGACCGGCTTCCCTTCTTGCAAGAAATTGACCTGCTCGGGGGTTTCCTCGAGCTTGTAAGCCTTGGGCTCGATCGTGCAGTTGATGAGGGCCTTCAGAGAAGCGACGAGGCGGTCCGGGTAGTTCGCCTTGACAAACACGAACTGGCGAAGGTGGTCCTGCCGCAATCCCTTGATCAGTCGCCTGGCGCGGCCGATGTCGATCGGCGGCTTCGGGCGGATGCCTTGTTCCTTGAGCCGCTGGGCGCGCTGGATGATCTGGAGTCCATCATAGCCTTTGTTGATGGCTTGTTCATAGTAATACAATGCCCGGTCGAGTTCCTTTAAGCCATAAAAATGGTTCCCCTTTTCGCACAGCGCGAACAAAGTAGCAGCTTTGTTACCGGTCACGAGAGGTCATTTTTTTTTTATTTTCGGATCTCGACGTGATGGCTTAAAAACGCCGCGTTACATGTAGAATGACTGGGCGGGCTCTTCCTCTTCCTCGATCTCCTCGTGCCTCTTGCCCTTCTTGCGTTTCTTCCGGGGTTCGACGAGACCTTTCATCTCGGCGATCTTGTCCAGCAGCAATTGCTCGATCTCGTCCTCGGAAAGTGATTTCAAGTAGTCGTGGCCCATCTCGTCCTCGAGATCCCAGATTGCCTTGGACTTGTCCTCCTCTGAGACCGGGACGCTCAACTTTCCTAGGATACGTCGCCAATCGACGTTCTCTGACCAGCACACCATATTCTTGTTTCGCCACGAAAGAGAGATGTTGATATTATGGAGAAAATCGGTGAATATATGGTCACGCATGCGTTTTTAAAACGATGCGCGCGTCGACGGCGAGAATGGCATTCTCGTAGGCGAACACGGGGTTCAAATCCATCTCCTGCACTTCCGGGTAGTCGAGAACGAACTTCGAGACAGCCATGATCGCGTCGACGAGCTTCTGGATGTTGGCCTTCTTCTTGCCCCGGAACCCGTCGAGCAGCGGGAAGCCCTTGATCTCGCGGATCATCTCCTCGCAGTCGAATCTGGAGACCGGCGCGATCCGGAAGGAAACATCCTTTATAAGCTCGACCAGGATACCGCCGATGCCGAACATCAATGCTGGGCCGAACTGCGGATCCGTGGTCATGCCGATGATGACTTCCGTGATGGGCGCTGCTGCCATTTCCTGGATCGACACCCTTGGCGAGGTCGAGCTGGTCTTGATCGCGAGCAGCTCGTTGAGCGCTTTTTTCAAGTCGTCGTCGTTCTTGATGTTGAGTTTGACAGCTCCCACATCGCTCTTGTGCGAAATGTCCTCGACCATTAGCTTGGCGACGACGGGATAACCGATCTTCTTCGCAGCCTCCAATACCGCTGCTTCTTTGGCGTCGACGAGCTCCTGTTTCGTGACGGGGATGCCGATCTCTTGGAGAACGAGCTTGGACTCGAATTCGGTGAGCGTGTTGCGCTTTTGTTCGAAGCATGTTTGGAATAATTGCTTGATGTCGACCATGGTCATCTATCTCCCAGAAATCATATAACCTTTAAAAAATGCGGGTCTTAAGAATGTTGCCCCGCGAGCATGCTGGACGCTTGTACGCGGCGTTAATGCTACCAGAATCGTCGAGCTAGCAGAAGGATGCGAGCACGAGAGTTATAACGATGCTATCGGCCCTGTCTACGAGCTGCCGATCGAATTACCCCTTCACTTTGCGAGGATCCAGCCGATCTCCGCGAACGCGATGGACGCCACGACGCACGCGACGATTCCCGCGGTATTAGCACCCGTCATGAAATCAGTCCAAGGGATCGAGTGGAACAAGTCCGCCATCTGCCTCGTCGCGCCGAGCTATCCATGAAGGGGCAAGGCCCGATGATTTTGGATCGGAACCCGGTAGAGCGCGCTAAGGCATTTATACGATTAGAAAGAGATCCTCCTATCTCGTTATCGGAAGCAAGATTCTCATGTCGGACCCGAACAGCCCGAACCCGACCCCAGAACCGAAGAACAAGGGCGAGATAGACGAAAGCTTCTTGGAGCAGAAGCGCACGTGCCCGTACTGCTCCAAGGCCATCGAAACGCGCCCGTATTGGTCCCATATCTCGAGCGAGCACCCTTCCGAGTACCAAGACTCCCAAGGGACGTGGTTACCGCTGTACAAGGATTACGCGACCGCCGGGATGGAGATTTCAACGATCTTGCTGGTGATGTCCGAGCTATTCAACCAGCCGATCAAGGATATCGAGTCGTTCCTCATCCACGCGTTGTACAAGGAAAAGGTCGCGGCGGGAACGGGAGAAGCGGAAGCGGTTGACGACATCGCAAAAGCACTGGACAAGTCGCCTGCCGCCATCAAGAAGCTCGTCAAATAGGGCGCGAGTGCGGCCACGTGGAAAAAAAGAGAAAGGATCGGTCGAAGGGCACTCAGTAATACTCCTCGTTCTCGAACTCCTCGTCCAGAAGGCCCATCTGCTTCAAGAACTTCTTGGCGTCCTCGGCCATCTTCTTGACCTGCTCGTTCTCGTCGAGCTTGAGCGACTTCAAGATAGAGTCGCCCGTGTTGACCATGCCCTTGACGGCATTCTTGGACAACTCCTTGGCCTTGGCCAGGATATCGCCACCTAGCGCAGCATCGGGCGCCTTCGAATCTGCGGCCTTTGCATCGCCAGTTTTCGCGGCATCAGGGGACTCCTTCGGCTTGAGATTCAAAATCTTCATGGCGTAATCCGTGACTTGATCCAACATCTTTTGAAAGATATTTTCTTCTGCACCAGCGAGATCTTCTCGCTTTCGTTCGTCTTTAGCTACCATGTTTTTTCACCAGCAACGTGGGGTTGATACGGTACAACCATCGTTTTTGTATAAACCTAGCGCTACACCAGGCACAATGGCCGGAACTACTTGAAGGTACGAGACGGTTATTCGCCAGGGCATGAACGATGAATAATCCGGGATGATTTGAAAATGGTGAAAAAACAAGGTGGAACGGGAGAATTTTTTCTGTTAATCACTTGGTGCCGACCAAGCCGGCGAGGTAGTCCATGTTCTTGCCGCGCAGCGATGCGAGGCCGACGATAGCTTCCTCGGCCGAGAACCCCTCGTGGACTATCGAGCCCACCGCGGCGGCTGTCGCGTACGGGTCGTCGTTGCCCGGGTAGAGCATGTTGCGGCCGACCATGGCACCCCTCACATTTTCGCCTGCCCCCATCCCCTTCTCCATGGCCTCGATGATGTCGGTCGGGTTGCCCGTCGAGTCGCCGCCGAGGATGAGGATCGGGTTGCTCGTTGCGCGGGCGATCTGCTCGTAATTTTCTGTATAGGGTATCTTGAGCCATGTATTGCGAGATGAGCCGCCGATCGCCGATGCAACCGAGATCACCCGTAGCATCTCGCTCGTGTTTAGCACGGTCCTGTATCCTTGCGGCGTCTGCTCGACCATCAAGGGCTCGACAAACGCGGGCACGTCGAGCTGGTTGCATTCCCGCACCAGGTTGGAGCACAGCTCGATCGTCGCCTGGGAGTACCGGGCTTGCGGCGTCTTCAAGTCGACGCGGAACATCATCTTGGCGCCGTCGAGGCCGAGGTCCTTGATGTCCTTGACCTTGTAGGCCGTGAGGCGGTCGTCCATCTCGTAGGTTGACCCGCTGAGCCCGCCGCGATTCGTGCACCCGATGAGCACCTTGTTGTCGAGCAAGCTGCCCGCGCCGGCTTGCTTGAGCATGTGCTCGAGGATGAACAGGTCGTCCATGATGTCGGGCGTGGTCATCACGCCGTCCACGTTCGGGGCGAGCAGCGCGCGGACGATTCGGCCGATGTATTGCTGCCTGTCACCCATTCGGTACTGGTCCTCGCCCACGCGCGTCACGAGCCGCGCGGGGTGGTCTGCGGCAAGGACGACGAGCTTGCCATCGGTCGTGATCGACTTGCGGCGGGCACGCGCCTTGGCCACCTGCCCGATGACCTCGGGATGCTTGACACGGAACTCGGTCAGGTCGAAGAACAGATTCTCGGGGAAGAACTTGCGCGTCTTGAACCGGAAGTTGCCGAGGGCGTAGTTCACCGCCATCTGCTGGCAGGCTTCCTTGAACATTGCCTTGGCGACGTTGATGACGGACTCGGAGAGTTGGCGTCCCCGCGGGAGCAACTCGAAGCCAATGGGGCCTTCATACCCGATCTCGTTGAGAACCTTGACGAACTCGGTCAACACTTGCGGGGTCACCGCGCCTTGCGGGTGATCCATGCTCACGTGCAAGTCGCCATAGTCTTCGTGTTGCGGGTCGGTCACGCAATTGGAAATATGGACAAAGTTAAGGTATGGAGCGAGCTCGCGCAGCACGGCGGGGGTCTCGTGCTCGAAACCGTCCTTGAGGAAGAACATGTGGGACAGGTCGTAGAGCAGCCCGAAGTTCTCGCAGCCATTCTCCCGCTTGACGATGTCGGCCACGTGCACCGCGTCTGTCGTCGGGCCGATGAGCTGGTTCTTGTGCTGAGGCGACTTGCCCTCGAGCCGGTCGAACATGCATAGCGAGATCTTCATGCTGCCGCAATTTTTTTTCGCGTAGGAGCATATCTCGACGAGCGACCGCGTGAGCTGGCGGATGGCCTGCCGCCGGGCGCCGAGGCCGGCCTCCGTCCCTGGATCCTGGCCGCTCCACAGCTCGAAGTACTTGGCGCCGATCTCGTGGGCCTCATCGAGATATTCGATGATGCGGGCGACCGCGTTCTTCCGCTCGATCTCGTCGTTGCTGCTGATGTCCGTCGGGGCGATGAGGTGGTCCTCGTTGATGAGCTGAATGACTTGCGCGCAGAACGTGACGGTCATTTTCTTGAGCCTGAGCAGGTCGGCGACTTTCTTCCTGATGGCCGGATCCTTGATGAGCGTGATCTCGACGCCCGTGAAATAGCCATCGTCGATGATCTTTTGCAAGGTTTCCAGCATGTATGTCTCGGGCGCCTCGCCAAGCTGGGTGCTGCGGCCCAGGCGGGGGCCCGGGTACGCCATGAAATGTACGATGGACTTGATGTTTTTCTCCAGAGCCATGTTGCTTCGACCGATGATGGGGATTGTTTTATCGGAATTCGGTAATCAGTATTAACATTGATTGTCTGCAGACGTTTACTGGTCATTTCGGGTGCTCGACGGCTTGCTTGACGCGAGCGAGCCCCTCCGTGATCTGCTCCCTCGATATGCAATACGATAGACGCACGTACTCGTCCTTCTCGTCTACGGGGCGTGCCCCGAAATATGTCCGCGACAAGAGCGCCACGTCGCACGTGTCGAGGATATAATTTTGGAAGGCGATCGAGTCCTTGAGGCCGAGCTTCTCGCACGCTTTCGTGACGTTCGCGAAGATGTAGAACGCGCCGTGGGGCTTCACCGCCGAGATGCCCTCGATCTCGTTCAGCAACTTGTAGACAAGGTCGCGCCGTGCCTGGAACTCGCGCACCATCGCGTCCGATTCTGTCTTCGGTTCTTTCATTGCGACGATGCCGGCATCCTGGATGAACGTGGCCGTGCAAGAGATCGTGTTGGTCGCCCACCGGGTGAAGGCCTGCGTTACTTGCGGGTTGGCGATGGAATAACCGAGCCTCCAGCCAGTCATGGCCCAGTACTTGGAAAACCCATCCAGGATGATGGTACGCTCTTGCATATTCGGGATCTCGGCGATCGATCGGTACCGGATGCCATCGAAGATGATGTTGCCGTAGATCTCGTCCGTGAACACCCAGAGGTCGTGCTCCAGTGCCATCTCGGCGATCGCGATGAGGTTGTCGTCGGTCAGCACGCTCCCGGTCGGGTTGTTCGGCGTGTTGAGCATGATCATCTTGGTCTTCGGCGTGATCAGGTGGCGCAGGTGATCGATGTCGTAGTTGAAGTTGTTCCGCTCGACGAGCGGCGCCGGCACCGGCTTGCAGCCGAAGGTCTTCACCATTGACTCGTAGATGGGGTAACCCGGGTTCGGGTAGATGACTTCGTCGCCGGGATTCGTGCACGTGAGTACCGAGAGGGCGATGACGTATTTCGCGGCCGGCAGCACGCAGATATTCTCCGGGCCGACCTTGATGTGCTTGGTTTGGCTCACGAACTCGGCGATGGCCTCGCGCAGCGGCATTATGCCGCCGGACGGCGTGTAATGCGTGCGGTTATCGTTGATGGACTTGATCGCTGCTTGCTTGACGTGCTCGGGCGTGTTAAAATCGGGTTCGCCGAGAGCGAATGATATGATGCGTTTCTGTCGTTCAACGGGGAGAGTCTGGATCCGCTCGAGCACCGCGAACGCCGTCTCGGTTCCCAGGAGCTTCATCCGATCTGCAAGCAGCATCTCAACCACGTATTGTCCGGGTTATGGAGTCGTGCTCCTTTATTAAAATCGATGCTTGCAGCATCGATGCAGCATTCATGCTTTCAGCATGAAGTATTCCCACCCACGAGATCCCAAGAATCCTTTCACCATCGATATACTGGGCACGATCGAGGCATAGTAAGAAAAAAATAAAACTTGTCTGGATACACGCTCATTTTCCGGGCTTATTCTTCACCGTGTTTATCATGCACAAGACGCCACCCACGGCGATGAAAATGGCTTCGAGCGTTATCCCCGCGAATGGCCCGACACCCCACATGGCGAAATACGAGTATCGTGTCCCGACGGGATTCAACGTGATAAACATGTTGATTCCCAGGACCATGGAAAAGCCTGCCGAGATCAAGAGGAAGATCCCGCTCGGTTTTATCGTCGCCCATCCCAAGATGCAACCAACAAGCGCCAGCGCGCCGACAATCACGTTATATGCCCAAGCGGACGTGTAGAGCTACCATTCAAGCATGTCGGCATACCGGGTAGGATCCCAGTCTACCAGATGCATAGCAAGCATGTTCTCTATTATTCATAATCCATACCATTTATGCGGGCAACGTGGAAAGGTTAATTACGACACAAACCCACATCAGACAAGAACAATGGTGGTGAGTAACCTTCATGATTTGCCCGCACGGACTGCCCGATGAAAACGCGTGCCCCGAGTGCTCGATGTTGAAAAACGTGAAGCCTTTGGCCCGCGCGAGCGGTGCGTCGTTCACGGAGATGGAGATCCACCGCGCTATACCGACGATTGCAACCAGCGATGGCACAGGAGGGCTTGTCGGGGCAGCATGCCGGGAGATCACGACGACGCTACGGATCAAGCGCTTGTCTGTAGATGGCCGGGACGACGCCATGATGCATGGAAATTCGACCAATTTACATACCCGCCTTGCTCAAGTGCTCGGCAAGGGCTTCGATGTTGGCGTGCTCGACGAGGGTGTCAAACATCGCGTCGATCAAGTCCGAAAGCGCGAGATCAACCCGCATACCAAGCTTGAATGAGCAATTGATACCGTCCCGGGCAACGAGGCCGCTATCCTCCTTTTCCTGTTCGATTGCACCTGGATCTCCCAGAAGCATATAGGATCTCCCAAAAGCATAAATATCCCGTCGGAGATAAGGAAGCGTAAACTAGATAGGTAGGGAAGCAGCGTGGCAGACGTGGAAAAACGACCCGACAAGGACGACATCGAAAAGGCGAAAAACGAGCTGTTAAAGCTGTTTGCGAGCCAAAAGGAAGACATGGAGAAGAAGCTCGCCGAAACCAAGGAATCCAGGGTTTCCGCGATGGAAAAATCAAAGGAAACCATTTCCAAGCACGTCGGCGAGAAGGCTTTTATGGCGTCCAAGCAGAGGGAGTCTATGACGAGATCCCCGGAGAATCTACCCGTCGGCGGCGAGATCGGTGCCATCATCGACAAGCTGAACAAGGAGATCGGCTTGAAATCGTTCTTGAGTGCTTCCCAGAAGGAGAAAGTCGAGCAGCTCAAGCGGATAAACATCTCCCCGGAGGCGTTCAAGGGCATCCAGGAGCAGATAGACTCGACGATAGCACGCAAGGCCTTGTCCGTTGACCACGCCCGCACGTCAGCAAAGTCGCTCACCACGTCGAAGCAAGAACGCGTCCAGCGAATGAAAGATGCGAGCGAGAAGCTGGAGAAATCGGACGTGATGAAGAGCAGGGCCATCATGGCCGAGAAGAAGAAGAGCGAGGCCGGGACGCCCGAGGAAAAGGAAGAGAGGGCAAGGCGGATGAAGGAGGCGAGCGACGCGCTCGAGAAGTCAGACGCGCTCCAGAGCCGCGCGCTGCGTGCAGACATGCAGAAGGCGAAGCACGCGCAACTCGGCACCGACAAGGAAGCGCGAGCCAAGCGCATGAAAGAGGCCAGCGATGTTCTTGCAAGATCAGACGCCATCACGAGCCGCGCCTTGCGAGCCGATAAACAAAAGCAACAAGATGCTGCTCTCGGCGACAAGGAAGATCGTGCCCAAAGAATGAAAGATGCATCGGAGAAACTCGACGCAGATCCCGTTATGCAGGAGAAATTGAAAAAGAAATGACCGATTCCCTTTTTTGTACAAGAATCTAGTTTTTCTTGCCACATCAGCAAGGCGACGCGATCACGAGGCTCTCGCGCAGGTAAGGATTGCCACGCAGCACCACTTGTTGCTGGCTGGACGTGCCAAGGATCCGCGCAGCCCGGATCATGACCTTGCCGAAACCCAGTTCCCGCAAGTACTCGGCCAGGAACAGGTCGGTCGCGATGGGCACGTTGCCGTACGCGGAATTCCCCACGATGCACACCACCGTTCCTTTATCGCCGAGGATGTCATGCAGCCGCGTGAAAACAGCCTTCAAGTCCTCGAAATAGTGCAGGACCATGGCTTTCATCTTGTATTTCCCCCACGTGTCCTCCCACGGGATCAAATCGACGACATAATCGAGGTCAGGGAGCGTCGACGGGAAGCTCTCCTTTCCCTCGTATTGCTTGTTGAGGTGTGACGAGACGCTGCTATCGCGCAGTGTCCTGAGTTGCGGATAGTCCTTGATGAAATCAAGCATCCAGAGCTCGATCTTGTAGACCTCGGTATAGTCGAAGCAGTTTGCATAAGGTGGGGAAAAGATCGAAAAGCGAGCGTGGTCGAGGAAGTCGTTCGCGAGGTCACCCCCCGCCTGGACGATTTCCTCGGCCCGGATCCGCCGGGAGTCAGCGTTGACGATGAAGTGGTCGGTGGCGGGAATTCCCTTGGCGACGTCGTCTATCATGAGGTCGTATTGCCTCTCGAGGGTGGGAACGAGCGGGAGGGGTTTCTTGCTCTTTGGATACTTGAGGCCGTTCCCGTCCTTCCGGGCATAGCTGCAGCGTTCAAGGATGCAGCCGAGCCCGAGCGCGAGGAAATCACGCACGTGTGGATCTGGTTCCGTCCAGATGTCTTGCTTGATGCGGAGCAGCGTGTCCAGCTGCTCGCGGAACAGCTTCCCCGTGATCGTGAGGGCGGGCATCCCGATCTCGATGGGTCGCTGCTCGGCAACTGCCCGGAACAGGTCATTCACGCGTGCCCGCAAGGCACGGGCGTCGTACCGCCCGTGCATCTTGACCTTGGAGAGCCGGGCGAGGAACGGGTTCACCTCGAACCCGGCGCCCTTCACGCGGGCATTACGCGCCCCGACCAGCGTGCTGCCCGAGCCGAGGAACGGGTCGAGCACCCAGTCTGTCGGGCTGGCATTGAACTCCTTGAGCAGGTGCTCGATCATATAGGAAGAGTATCCTTCCTTGAGCTTGAACCAGCGATCGTATGGATGATCCTTCCAGTTTTTGGGACAAACAAGATCCTTGTAGAAAGATGCGTCCACGACCGGGAAAGTCTTCTCCAGCTCGGCGTAGAGCTCGTTCGCCTTCCGCACTGCCGACGAGGGCTTCGGTATCGCGAGTTGACGGGTGATGACCATGTGGTATCCCGGAGAACCGACCCTCCCGCCTTATTGAGGGAAAATAACACGGGCGTAACACATCGAAGGTTATAAAACGGGTAGAGACCTTGTCATTTCAGATGTGGAATGGCTGGCAACGTCCCTACCCCGAAACCTTTTCTCGTCGACGGGCAGGCGATCTACGAGCTCGATTGCCTGGACGGGTTCAAGCTGCTCGCCGACGCGAGCATCGACCATGTCTCGACGTCGCCACCATACAACCTGGGCGGCTTCCACGCGGATCGCAAGTACCGCAGCTACGCGGGCGATTTCTCAGATGACATGCCCGAGGCCGATTACCGGGCGTTCATCAAGCAAGTCATCAAGGAGTGCCACCGCGTGCTCAAGCCGAACGGGTCTTTTTTCCTCAACATGAAGACCCGCATCATCGACGGCGTGTCCATCCCGCCGTTCTGGGTGCTGGAGGATAATCCATTTTTCCTAAAACAAGAGATCATCTGGCACTTCCCGTCAACCGCCAACGTCGACAAGATACGGTTCTTCCCGCTTTTTGA
This sequence comes from Candidatus Sigynarchaeum calidifontis, assembly GCA_030587475.1. Lineage (GTDB taxonomy): Archaea > Asgardarchaeota > Lokiarchaeia > Sigyniarchaeales > Sigyniarchaeaceae > Sigyniarchaeum > Sigyniarchaeum tengchongense. The sequence goes on along the minus strand of JAUQYZ010000242.1, from coordinate 2,868 downwards.
ATACGTGTTCTGGTTCGTGAAGGACATCATCCGGTTCAAGGAGAAATGGAATAACGAGTGGGCGATCGTTGGCAACGTGTGGTACATCAGCCACATCACGGACCGCAACGAGACCAAGGCCGGCGAAAACGGGGGCGGGATCCAGCACCCGGCGCCGTTCCCGACGCAGCTCTCGCAGGCGATGGTCCTTTCAACGACCGCGGAAGGCGATACCGTGCTCGACCCGTTCGTCGGCAGCGGGACGACGCTCAAGGTATGCCGCCACTACAAGCGGAAGGGCATCGGGTTCGAAAAATTCTTTTCGCATTACGAGCGGGTCGTGCGGCAGCGGATCATGTCCGAAGACTTCCCGCCGACGCTGCTGGAGATCAAGGCGGGCAAGAGCGTGAAGAAACGGGAGTCTTATAAGAGCTTGGACGACTTTTTCTCGTAATATCTCGAAAAAGGGGAATCATGGGCACAGAAATTAAAGGAAATGACGAATAACAGGAGAGAGGAGAGATCACTTCAGATTCTCTGGAGACACGGATGATCCGTATTTTTTCTTCGCCTCGCCAAGCAATTTTTCCTCGCCGGCGAGGATCTTGAAAACGACCGTGGGCACGTAGGTGCTCTCGTCCTTCGAGTTGGCGCGGATCCACTTGTCCTCGGTTTCGTAGTACGTCTTGATGCGCGCGAGGCGCTCGAGCTGCTTTTCCACGCGGATAGTGAATTGCTTGACATAATCCGCCTTGGAATACTCCTTCTTGTGGATCTCCTTGAACAGCCTGGCGAGGTCCTCGTACTTGGGGATCAAGCCGGTCGGCGACGTGAGGGCACCGACATCTCCGGCAGCCCGCAGCTCGGCCCACTTGAGCCAAACAGCCTTGTCGGTCTTCTCGTTGAGCCACTTGCCCTGCTCGTCCTGGAGGAAGTAGTTGACGCGATACACCTTGGGTTTCACCTTGAGGCCCGCGCCGAAGTCCAGGTTCATCTTGATATACTTCCCCAGGGGCACGCTCAAGAAATCGATGTTGGACATCGGGTTTATCGTTCGCACGCCTGCCTTGCCGACCGTCGCAGCGGTCGTCTCCGACTCGAGAAACGCGCCCTGGAACACGATGCCGTGGTCAAAGTCAAAGGACTCCTCGATCGGCACGGACGTGTCGATGTCGCGACCGCCGTATATGTAAGCAGCAACGGGTGCACCTTCCTTGTTATCGAGCATCGCGGTGTCGGCGTTCTCGAGCGCCGCGAGGGCGATCGTGAACCGCGCGTTCTTGTGCGATGGCTTGACATCGGCGCCGTCTGGCCCTTTCATTCCTGCCTTGTACTCGCCGGCGTAGTTGATGCCATAAGTGGGCGCCGGGTTTATGTCCATACCGTTCCAGTAGACAGACATATCATCCTTGAGGAGCACGTTTGAGAAGATGATTTCCGTGTTCTTGTCAAACAACTTCTTATATAGCACCGGATCGTCCTTTGCGTTGACACCCTCGATGATGCCGAAGATGCCCTTCTCCACGTTAACGGCGTATGCCTTGCCACCCCTGTTGCGGATGTAGACGATGTCGTCGCCGACGATCTTCTCGCCCGTGAGCATAGCCGTGGACGTTTTCCCGCACATGGACGGAAACGCACCCGTGAAACAAGACACGCGTCCCCGGGGGCCGAACACGTCCATGAGGAACATGTGCTCCGTGAGCCAGCCCTCCCGGGAACCGCGCTGGATGGCGAGGCGCATGGCGAGCTTTTTAAGGCCGACCGTGTTGCCCGCGTACTGCGTGTTGGCGGAGAAGACGGTCTCGTCCTGAAGGTCGATGTAGATGCGCTTCTTGTCCATGTTCTTGGAGACCTTGTAGACGATATCCTTGCCGCCGAGCTTGAAGCTGAAGGTCTGCAACTCGCCTTGCGTGTGGACAAACTTGAAGAAAGGTTTCGTGGGATTGTTCTTGAACATCTCGTAGCCGGAACGGTACAAGATGGTCTCCGAGTGGCCGACATAGGACGAGTCCGTGATCTGGGCGGCGATCTGGGAGAACTCGGAATCAGCTGGGCCGAGCACGAAGAAGAGCACGTACGCTCTCCGGCCTTTCATCGCATCCTTCATGATGCCCAGGATCTCCTTGAGGCCATCGTCGCGGTCCATCGTGTCGATGGCCTGGCCGAGGACGACATCCTTGGGGAGGAGGAATCGAGTCTTGCCCTTGTCACGCCCTTGATCCGCGTAGTTCTCGTAATGCAGCGTGTGCTTGCCGGAGAGCTGGATCTCCTCGTTGTTCTTGATGGCTTCCGAGCGGATGAAATCGATGTCCTTCTCGGTACCATCGGAAACGAACACGGAGTCCGGATTGAACAGGTCTATGTACTTGTTCAAGAAGGCGACGAACGCGTCGTTCTTCAAGGCAGATACCTTCTTCAAGGACGCCGCGTCAAACAGCTTCTCGATGTCGGGAGCGAGTTTGTCTGCCATAACGAAACCCCTCGCATCGAATGCAAGGATTGGAATGCTGAATCCGAAGGGAGGTTAAAAGGATTCTGTTCGAGTTCTCCTCGTTATATCTGCTGAAGATTTGCCTTCTTTAGGGCGTAATTGACCAATCGAGCTGGTGTCGTATAGAGTACGAAGAGAACTGACAATGCTGATTTTAAGGTCGATCTACTCCATTATCCTTCAAAACGCTTTGCGAGACCATTACGGGACATTTCAAGTGCTGCTCTAGCTTGTACCTCGCACTCTCGTCTAATCGAAAGCCATATTGAGTTCGGGAGATTGCGTTGATTTTCTTCATCGTCGGTTCCGGACTGACCTTGAATGCACGAATGCTCTTCCATTTTGGATGGGCTTTCCACGCCTTGACGAAGTTGAAAACGTATTCTTTCTTTGCT
>JAUQYZ010000239.1 GCA_030587475.1 Candidatus Sigynarchaeum calidifontis | reverse complement strand
GCGATGCAACGCGTGCGGTGCCACGGGTAACCGGGACGGGAAGACGTTCACGTGCACGAACGAGAATTGTAAAAAGAAGGTGGACAGCGACTTGAATGGAGGACGCAACGTGCGAACCGCACCAACATCCCCGCGGCTACACGCCAAAGGGGAGGGCGCCCGTTATCGCCCGCTTGCTTGTCAAACATCGACAAGCCTTAGTTTGGACAAACTTGGCCTTGATGTCCAAGTTTGACCAGGCTTGAAATAACGGTGCGTAGGCCAGTTCCCGCTAGACGCCTTTCAACATCCTTCTTTTTTGGGGATCGAAATGATGTCACGACACGTGGAGAGAAGTTCTCAGGAATCGTCATATCATTGAACGATCAAGGATATATACATGGAATGACCTCGTAAACGCGATCGGAATGGCCATCCTATCTGTTCGGATCGATGCTGAACTCGAGGAAAAAATCGGTTTCCTGATGAGGAACAAGAAGATCACGGATAAATCTGCATATATCCGGCAACTTCTGGATCGATCAATCGAAGCGGACATCATCGATTTCCTGGCAGGAGAAGTGAAAGCTCGTCATATGAGTGCATGGAAGGCTGCAGAAATCGCACACGTGTCGCTAAGAAAGATGCTTGCAGAACTTGCATCACGTGATGTTCCAACGTATTCTGAAGAGGCATTCTTGGAGGACATCGATCTCGTTGAAGGCAAGTAGCATGATCGCCTTTATCAACGCGTCCCCGCTCATCTATCTCGGGAAGCTAGGATTGCTCGAGCATCTCCCCAAGCTATATAACACGATTATCACCAACAGCGTCGTTAAAAACGAGTTATTAGCCGATAGCTCGGCCCCGGAGCATACTGCATTGCAAATTGCATTTTCCTCATGGCTAACCCTAAAGGATCCCGAGGACGCGGTCCTCCTGGGTAGATTGGAGCAATTGAACATCCACGCGGGAGAAGCCGGGGTCATCGCACTTGCACAAGAATCAAAGAGCCAGAACATCTTGATCATCGATGATCTTAACGCCCGGGATATTTCAAGGACGCTGGGAATTCGCGTGATGGGGACCCTTGGCATGCTGCTCGAATTCTTGAAGGAGGAGCTCATCACGTCGGAAGAGGCAAAGCAAAAGCTCAAGTTGCTGGTAGACACGACCACTTTCCGCATTTCTACAAAGCTTTATTCCAACGTCCTCGAAAAACTTGAAGCGTATAAAAACATGGATGGACACCTAGGCCATTCGCAAAGGTAAAAAAGCGATTGTACAAAGAAAGAGTACATTCAAATGCGAATCCCAAAAAAACGTCTCGGTAAATTGCTTGGCGTCGTGCTGGTTTTACTGGTCATTGCATCTAATACGTTCATAATCTTCAATCCCAATTGGTGTCTTTGGGGCAAGGTAGTTTATAGAGCCCGCACGGGACAAAGGAGTTATGGCTTTGACGGGACGATCTCTCGCGAGGTGCTCGAGAGTTATCTTTCACGGTCGATAACCTTTTCCAGTTTTTTGCGGCGGGACCACCTGGAAAACTCGTGGAACAAGGGAAACGTCGACGATAATTTCCGATGCATCGCCAACATAGGCGCGAAGTTCATCGGCAGGGCCATCTGGACGTGGTGCGACGAGACAAGCCTCTTCCAGCACATCAACGACTCGCGCTTGCTCGCCGAGCGCGCCCACGCGATGGATCCCGAGCTCATCCTCCAAGCAGCCGTGTTCGAGGCGGTCTCCATCGGCGTGGAGTCGATACCGATCCCTGCCTGGGTTTTCGAGGAATTTGGACTCGCGCCCGAGGCGCGAAACTTCTCGTTTGCCAGCATGTACGATGTCGGCGGCGAGTTTGACGACTTTTGGGGGACAAATACCGCCGTTCCTGACATGAGCAAGTTGGAAACAAGAATGTGGTTTTTCTTCCTCGCTGCCACGTACATCGACATGGGAATCGAGGCGCTCCATCTCGGCCAGGTAGCTCTTATGACCAGGTTCGATCCCTTCCAGGCACATTGGCGGGACATGCTCCGGCGCGTCCGCGCCTATGCTGCGACGAATGCGAGGCGTCACATGGTGCTTTGCGATGCCCACGTTCCAAATGGTGGCTACGTGTACGATTGCAACCTCATGTTTGATTTTCACTCCTTTCCCCTCCGTCCCGAAGAAATCGCGGGAAACCCACAAAAGGCCGAGTTAATTGTCGGTCACGAGGACAGCATCTATAAGCGGAGTAAAGGCGGGATCGCGCCGAGTGGCTGGGCGTGCGACTCGCTTCCCTATCTCGTGGAATTTGACAATTTCGGGATATCCGATCATCCAGGTGAAGACATCGGAAGCATCTGGACCTGGGGATACGACGAGATCACGTGGTACGCGCTCCAACCCGAAGAATATCGGAACCAGTGGCTCTCCTATGCGGTTCGATGGCTGGAGGAAAACGATCCAAACGGTTTCTTGGAAATGCCTGGGAGCCGGCCAATCTCGGTAGCGATTAACGGGGGGTACCATTATTTTGCAAACGCTGTTAGCGTGAACATGACGAATGGATTCAATCAAGAGGAGACGATCAAGAGCATCTGGGAGCGCATGCCCAACCTTTAGCTTCAAGTGGAATACCTCCACTTAAATAATTGTTTCGTATAGAAAATACAAGAGAACATCGTTCCTACGGTGATAGCCGAGAATGGTATCATTAAGGCTGACAATGGGGGACCAGTTCAGCTGGAGCGTGCGTGTATCGGATTATCTCACTGCCAAGGAGATCTGAAAATGTCGACAGATCGACCCAACATCCTCGTGATCGTCCCCCACGACCAGGGCATCGCGGCTAATTGTTACGCGGGCGCTGGACAAGATGGCCTATCGAGCCTGCAGACCCCGAACGAGAACTGGCTGGCCGAGCACGGGACGCTTCTCAAGAACCACTTCGGAACGGCACCCATGTGTTCGCCCGCCCGGGGCAGTTTATACACGGGGTTGTATCCCCACCAGAATGGCGTGTGTGGCCTCACGCATCGCGGGCACGAGTACAATGCTGGGATAAAAACCATCGCGCACCACTTGAGCCAACACGAATACATCACCGCCGTGATCAACGGCCAGCACGAGAGCCCGCACGATAAGATCAAGGAACTGGGCGGGTATCAAGAAACATTCTTGCCTTGGCAAAAAGGGAGCGGGAAAAAGGAGGGCCCGGAAACGGTCGAATGGGGGCTCGAGGAGGTTGCCAGGAGGGGCAAGGAGGCCGGCAGGCCATTCTTTGCTTCCATCCAGACGTCCCTCGTCCATCTACCGTGGGGGATGGGGGAATTGATGCCCGATCCCGACAAGGGCGACCCCCTGGATATCCCGAGTTACTTGCCCGACTGCGACGAGAGCATGATCGCGCTTTCCCAGTTTCATGGTGCCGTCGCCCGGCTCGACCGGGACATCCTTGGCTTGATCCTCCGCATCATGCGAAAAACGGATATTCTCGACACGACCATCATCTGCAAGACCACGGACCACGGGGTCGCGCATCCGGGTTCCAAGGGTTTGTTATATGATCCCGGCTGCCACGTCGGCTTGATCTTCAGCGGGCCGGGCATCATCAAGGGCCGCCGCCTTGACGCTTACATATCATCGATCGACTTCGCGAAGACGGTTTGCGACTTGTGCCACGTCCCGCACGATCCGCAATTCTCGGGGACGTCCTACGCGCGCCTGTTGACGAGTTCCGACGTGGAAGACACGCCCGTTGCTATCCGGGAACACGTCTTCACGGAGAACACGTTCAGCGACAAGTACAATCCGATCCGTTCCGTCCGCACGCCTGATTGGCGATACATCCGGAATTACGTGGAATTTCCGGTCACGGACGGCCCCCCGCAAGACGTGCAAGCGCTCGCCAATTATCGCCCTTGGGTGGAGCACGTTCGCGGTATCGGCTGGGCGGATGCACCTCGCCCGAAAGAGGAGCTGTACCAGATCGCAGATGACCCGGACTGTCGACACAACCTGGCACTCGAAAACCCCAGACATCCCGTGCTGATCGAGTTGCGCAAGGTCTTGGATGACCACCTCGAAAGAACCCTGGACCCGATCCGCTTGGGCCCCTATCCGCTG
>JAUQYZ010000237.1 GCA_030587475.1 Candidatus Sigynarchaeum calidifontis | reverse complement strand
GCGATGCAACGCGTGCGGTGCCACGGGTAACCGGGACGGGAAGACGTTCACGTGCACGAACGAGAATTGTAAAAAGAAGGTGGACAGCGACTTGAATGGAGGACGCAACGTGCGAACCGCACCAACATCCCCGCGGCTACACGCCAAAGGGGAGGGCGCCCGTTATCGCCCGCTTGCTTGTCAAACATCGACAAGCCTTAGTTTGGACAAACTTGGCCTTGATGTCCAAGTTTGACCAGGCTTGAAATAACGGTTATTATCACGGGTATTTCTATCTTTTATTCGCCAGACAATTGAAGGCAAGCATGCCCCCCTCTCGAAAAACGGAGAAGGATAGAATGCAACATGGCAATTTAATCTGAATTTCGGGATGCTACCACGATATCAAGCATCTTTCCTCGTCGTTTTCGTGATGAAGAAATTAGGTGCATTTTCGCCGTGGCCCTACTTATTTGAAGCCATCGTACGCATTGACATCCAGCACGGCACGGGCAGCGGAGATCGACGACCATGAAAACCATCAAGCTGGGAATCCTGGGATCGGGATTTCTCCAAGATTTCCACATGCAAGCCTACAAGGAACTTGGAAACGTCGAGGTCGTGGCAGTAGGGTCGCAGACGAAGGAACATGCCGAGAAATTCGCGCAGAAATGGGGCATCAAGACCGTGTTCTCGGGGGACGACGCGATCGACAAGATCTGCAGCATGAAGGGGCTCGACGCGGTTTCCATCGGTATCCCCAACGACCTTCACGCGAAGGCCGCGAAGCTCGCAGCGGAGAACGGCAAGCACGTCATCTGCGAGAAACCCCTGGGACGCACCGCCGCGGAAGCAAGGGAAATGCTCAAGGCGGTCGAGAAGGCGGGCGTAATCCACTGCTACGCGGAGAACCAGGTCTTCTTCCCGCTGTACCAGTACGCGTACGAGGCGGTCAAGAGCGGGGTGCTCGGCGATCCCTACTGCGTCAGGTCGCGGGAGGCCCACGGCGGCCCGCACGCGCCACATTTCTGGGACATCAGCAGGTCGGGTGGCGGCGTCGCGCTGGACATGGGCTGCCATTGCGTCGAGGTCGCGCGGAAGGTCTTCGGCAATGACACGCCGGCAGAGGTCGTGGAATGGGGCGATCTCGTCGTGCACAAGGACAAGACCAAGGGCGAGGACAACTGCCTCATCGTCGTGCGATACAAGCACGGCCAGATCGGCCAGGCGGAGAACTCGTGGAGCACCAGGGCGGGCCTCGACCTTCGCATGGAGATACACGGGAAGGAGGGGGCGCTGTTCGTCGACCCCACCCGCGAGACGGGCATCAAGATCTTCAGCGCCCGAGGCGCGGGGTACACGGTCGAGAAGGGCGAGGGCGACAAGGGCTGGCTGTTCCCGTGCCCCAACGAGTACATGGTCTACGGATACTACGACGAGCTCAAGCACTTCACGCGCTGCATCGCGGACGGGAAGATGCCCATCGAGACCTTCAAGGACGGCGTGGTCGTGAATGCCATCCTCGACGCCGGGTATAAGTCTGCCGAAGAAAAGAGATGGATACCCGTTGAAGTATAGTTGTGCACACTTGGTGGATATTAGTACAAAAATGATCTCGATCAAGATTATTCTATGAAAATTCGATATTCGCGAGTATGTATACGCTTTTTGCGAGTCTGGTTCTTCCTCGGTGCACTCACGCTTCTTCCATCGCTATTTTGCATTTCCCCAAAAATTCAAGAAGGAACGGCCATGAGCGCATCGACCATGAGCACATCGGCCATAAACGCATCTATTCTATGGACATCACCTTTTGAGTGGTCCCCAACAGCGCGAACGGGTTCTATTTCTCATGATGATGTCGACGGGGATGGATTCAAGGAGACGATCTGGCTAATAGATCAAATTTGTATGTACTGTTTTTCTCACGAAGGAGTATTGAAATGGGAGAGAGGGGTTCAATCTTGGTCTTTTTGCCCACCCATGATCATCGACGTCAACAACGACGGTAAATCGGAAATATTGTACTCTGCATCCGCTATAACTTGCTTGCATGGAACGAACGGCACGACCAAGTGGCAAACGCCGATTAATCCACCAAATGGTGATCATTGCGACAATCGCCTGGCTGCTGCGGATATCGACGGGGATGGCCAGGTCGAGATCGTGTACACGACGTCGAACGCGACACTTGGTAAACTCGGATGCCTTGCAGGTCGAACGGGGGTGGAAAAATGGGCAATCACCACTACGTTGAATCTTTCGGGTCCAATGATCTTGGATAACAAGACAGCAGGAGGGTTTCCCTTGATTATCACGGGTTCCTCACAAGGGAATGTCACGTGTTTTTCAAATAATGGTACGATGATATGGAACCGTTATATCGAACAACGGATATCGCCGGAGGCTTTAGGCGAAGTGGATAACGACGATATCGTGGAGATCATCATGCAATCTGCCAATACATTATATTGCATCTCCTCGAATAATGGAAGCATCAAGTGGCAGCGATCGTGGCCTTTCAACAATTTGAAAAATATCGGTCTAGCGGATGTCGACCGGGACGGGCAAATCGAAGTGGTCATCGCGGTGCCTGGCAATGCAACTTGTTTTTCGGCCAAGGATGGGCAAATAAAATGGTCGACCCCATGCGCTATAATGCCGGGTTGTCGGAATCTCGTCCTTTGCGACGTTGGCAACGACGGTATAATCGACGTATGCATCCTGGAAAGCACGGGTATTGCAGCGCTTTCGGGCATGAATGGAAGCAGGAGCGTCGTGGTAACTTTCCAATGGTCATTTACTTACTTTTTACCCGGCTTGAGCATTAGTGACGTGAACATGGACGGCAAGCTGGAATTCTTTCACGTCTTCGGGGAATCTACGATGGTTATTTTATTTTACATGGAATGCTATACAACAGATTCCTTAGCATGGTCCCGGCCGGGGCCGTGGTCGTGCTGGGGCGGGTCGAATTCCCGATCCCAAGCATATATCGACCCGGATAACGATACCCTTCCAACCGACCATGAACTTGATTTACAACTTGATCCGACGAACATGGATACGGATGGTGATGACATCGACGACGGCACGGAAATCGCCATGCACACGGATCCCTTTGATCCGCTGGATCCACCTTCTGGAGGATTGCAGATCTCGCATCCTGCCGACGTCACCTACGAGTACCAAGACGAGGGGAACGATATCATTTGGATCGTTTCCGGTACTTCCACGGGGATGGCGAACTACACCATCACATGTGATGGCGAGCCCGTTACTAGCGGCAACTGGACGAGCGGCTCATCGATACGGATGAGTGTCGATGGCCACGGGATCGGAACGTATAACTATACCATCGTCGCGTGCGACGGCTTGAGCGGCACGGTGCAGGACTCGGTGATCGTCATCGTCTATAACGTTTCTCCCACCGCGTCGCATCCTGCCGACGTCAGTTACGAGTATCTAAACGAGGGCAACGACATCACGTGGATGATCACTGACAATTCCATTGGAATGGCGAACTACACCATCACTTGTGATGGCGAGCCCGTTGCTAGCGGCAACTGGACGAGCGGCTCATCGATACGGATGAGTGTCGATGGCCATGATATCGGAACGTATAACTATACCATCGTCGCGTGCGACGGCTTGGGCGGCACGGTGCAAGACTCGGTGATCGTCATCATCTATAACGTTCCTCCTACCGTGCTGCATCCAGCGGACATCACCTACACTCGTGGTTCAACGGGCAATTGCATCACGTGGGTGATCAACGACAATTCCATTGGAACGGTGAACTACACGATCCTGCGAAACAACGAGACGGTCGATGCTGGGAACTGGACAAGCAACACGCCGCTAGCCATCGTGGTTGATGGTCTCGATATCGGGACTTATTATTTCACGCTCATCGTGGACGATGGCTTCGGTGGCATCGTGGTAGACTGCGTTGAAGTGGTCGTCGTTCCAAGCACGCCGGGAGTCGGCCCTGACATGTCATTAGGTTTCTCGATGCTCGTGGGCTTTTCGATGTTCGGTATCGGCATCATCTTGGCGGTGTTGAAGAAAAGGCGGATACATAGGGAATAGATTAGCAATCTACCACGCGCATACATTCATGATATTAAAAACTTGTGAAGCCTTATTCACTCTTTATCCTTTCCAATTGCGTGATCGCGCGACGCCTGGCGAGCGCGGGCGGGAAATCGGCGACCCAGTTTGAGAAATCCATGACCGGGCCGACAGCGGTCACCTTGCTCCTGTTGCGCATCGCTTCGAGGGCGTCGTCGAGCTTCTCCGAGGCCGCATCGACGAGCACGTGGAAATTGCGGAAGCCCTCTCGGTCGGTAATCGGATCCCGCATACCGGCAGTTTATAAATTCACGATCCAGGCAAAATCTTTCCTGATCAACTTGTCCTGCTGCCGGAGTGCTGAAAAGGTCTCAAATGCTCGTTCACCGAATCCGGTCGGATCATAAAGGAACCAATGGTCATGGAATACTTCCAGCACGGTTAGGTCCCAATTCTCGACCATTTTCTGAAACTCCGCTGGCGTGTGAGGCCTGGCATCGATGTTCGGGATGAGGTAACGGTTCAGCACGTCGTGGCGTCGCAAAGGGTGATCGGGAAAATCAGATGCAACGACAAACACGTCCAAGTCGCTAGCTTGGGTTGCTTGGCCCCGGGCTATCGATCCGAAGATCGCGATGAACTCGATGGTAAAATCCTCGAACAATCGCGATAGCCACGCTTCAAGATTGGCCTTGTTCGGGAAATCGCCGTGGCCATCAAGCTTGCGTAACACGTCGGCCGGCAATGTTCTAGAGTATCTCCTCGCGTGCAAATGCATACACCTCCTTCGCGCACGAAATGGCGTGCTCCGACTCGGTCTTGGTAAATAATTTAGCAGGGGTTCCGGTTGTATAGGCGTCAGGGTATCGCGTCCCGATATAAAATTTCGTCAAGATGGCACAACAATCCTTGATGTTATCTGGAATTAGAACTTTCTTTATTTTTTCCAACGCAGTGACTATCTGGAGGAGTTCGTGACCCCAGCAACGCACTTTGAGAAATTCACAGAAAGATTTTAATGCAAACTCCGCTGCTTGTTGGGACAAGAAGCAAGACAAGTAATAGGACTGGCCTTGATGGCTGCGCTCGGCGTCACCAAGAAACGCCGATGCCTGGATTAGCCAATCCGTCGCTCGATTCATCTTCCGTCTCACGCCAGGGTGTCCAAGAAAGTAACTGGGATCCATAATATTAAGGTTTCTACCTTTGGACTATGATCCGTTTTCGCTTTTCGAATCCAATTCCATATTGAACTCGCAGAAGACATGATCGTCTGGAGGTTCTTGATACGAACCGCGATCCGAACACGAGCAATAGCAATGCCTCGTTTCCTCTGCCGATAACAGCTCGATCACGCCGTCTTCGACACGCATTGTTCAGATCTCGGTTTTCTTATTAGTGAGAGGCGTTTTCACGGTGATAACGGCCGGCAGATATTGAGACGTGGTCATGGTATTGATTAAATAGCACCAAACGAGGTAGTCAGAGTCTGGATCATCACCTGGAGCAACATCGTGTCGTAAATGTGAAAGCTCGAAGGTATACATGCGTTCGATCATTCCAAAGTCCGTTCTCTCGCAGATAAGAGAGAGAACGCTTACAACGCGCATACATTTATGGTACTAAAAACTTATGAAGTTTTATTTACTCTTTATCCTTTCCAATTGCTTGATCGCGCGGCGCCTGGCGAGCACGGGCGGGAAATCGGCGACCCAGTGTGAGAAATCTATGACCGGGCCGACAGCGGTCACCTTACTCCTGTCGCGCATCGCTTCGAGGGAGCGAAATCCCACGTGTTTCAATTGCCTTCAACATTCTCCGTTTGGTGAAGGACGATCAAGCCGCGCAACGTGATTGCCGAAAATGTGTTCTGCTTATAGGCACTCTATAATGCCACATCATAAGTAGCTTTTTATACCAATATTATTTTAGGTTACTCAGATGATCATGGCAGTAATCAAGGTCACGAACAAGAAACTCGTCGACGAACTCCAAGCAAAACTTATATTGCGCTTGGGGCGGAAAATCTCGCAACAAGAAACATTAGATCTATGCATCGAATATGCAAATGCCAAGTTCGAGGATATCTTGCGCATCGCATCATCGATGCCTGTCCTCACGCCTGACATCGCGGAGCGCTTTATCGAGGAGATCGAAACGTTCACGGACGTGCCTTATGACGTTCATAAAACGTTCGCTTCCGAGTTCGACAATGATGCGTATTCAATTTAATCGGGTGAGAATTCTGGGGATATTCCTCGATTCAAGCTTTTTTCTTGGGCTGTGCCACCCGTTAGATCCGAATCACAAGACGAGCGTCCGCTTGTTTCGGGCAATGGCACGAGGTACCTATGGACTGATCTTCACGTCCACCTTCGTGATTGCTGAGACTACCACGCTGATCCTGGTTCGGACATCGAATAATAACAGGATCATCGATAAGTTTCACGAGATGTTCTCGGGTTCGGCGCGAGTTGTTCGATTGCTCGATGTGAATGTGGCTGTTCTAGAGGATATCTGGACGCTGTTCAAGAAACACAACAAGAAGGCAAAAAAAAAGAAGGAATACCTGAGCTTCGTTGATGCTTCAAATGTCGTTCTTTGTCGACGTAATGAAATTGACAAGATAGCATCGTTCGATGGGGATTTCGATGCATATCTACAAAGGATCGATTAGCACTCGCCCCTTCAAATCTGGTGTTTACTCAATTTCCTTGCCACACCGTTGTAACCGCTTTATAACGCGCCGCTTAGTAAAGGCGGGTGGAAAGTCGGCGATCCAGTGCGGGATGTCCATGACCGGCCCGACAGCGGTCACCTTGCGCCTGTCCCGCATCGCTTCGAGAGCGTCGTCAAGCTTGTCCGAGGCTGCATCGACCAGCACGTGGAACTTACAGAAGAGTACGCTCGAGTGGCAGTCGGATCCTGCGTACCGGCACAGGCCATGGAGCGGCCCGAGGCCGTGCTTGACCAGGTTGACCGCGTTGAGCGGCGTGGCGCCGTTGTAATACTCGAACCCGTCAACCCGCTTGAAGATCCTGGGCTCGAACATGAGCTTCTTGATCCCCATCCGCTTGTCCATCGGGTGCGCCACGACGACCACCGCGTTCGCCGCCCGGCACGCGTCGATGACCTCGTCGACCGTGAGCTGGTATGCACCCTTGTTCCATTGCTCGAGCCCGTAGGCAACGAGATGGCCCTCTTTTGCCGAGATCTCGATACCGGGAACGAATGGGAGGCCGAGCAACTCGCAAGCCCGCCTTGCATACTTTAAACCGCGTGTCGTGTTGTGATCCGTGACCGTGAAGGCCGTGATCTTGTCCCGCTTGACCAGGTACTTGAGGTCGGAGAAGCCGTTGTAGAAAATCGAGCCGTCGGAGAAGCGCGTGTGCACGTGGGGATCGAGCTTGAGCATCATCAGTAAAAGGGCTGGAAGGCAGCGAGAAAAACTTTCTTGTAGAAGTTAACAAAGGGAAGGATTTTATATTATTC
>JAUQYZ010000235.1 GCA_030587475.1 Candidatus Sigynarchaeum calidifontis | reverse complement strand
GCGATGCAACGCGTGCGGTGCCACGGGTAACCGGGACGGGAAGACGTTCACGTGCACGAACGAGAATTGTAAAAAGAAGGTGGACAGCGACTTGAATGGAGGACGCAACGTGCGAACCGCACCAACATCCCCGCGGCTACACGCCAAAGGGGAGGGCGCCCGTTATCGCCCGCTTGCTTGTCAAACATCGACAAGCCTTAGTTTGGACAAACTTGGCCTTGATGTCCAAGTTTGACCAGGCTTGAAATAACGGTTGAAAGGTGCCAGCTATGGCGTACGTTCGGTCGAAGGGGATTTTGAATGTAAAGGAGAACGGGGACCCTCAGTTTCACGAGGAGAAATAAGTATCCTTCCCAGAAGCGCTCGAATTAAACCGCTAATGGGGAATACATCAAGGCCACAGAAAGGACACAGTTCCGAGAAGTCGGGAAACCCATTCCGGCAGTGGTTTATAATGCTCGTTTGAAGATTTTTAATCTTGAAAGTATAATACATTCTGTACTTCATTAACAATTAAAAGTGATAATGATGGCTAAGATACTTGATAATCTTTTATACACCCGGACACACCAGTGGGTCAAGATCGAAGGCGACGTCGCTACAGTTGGGATCACAGATTATGCCCAGGAACAATTAGGCGAGATCGTTTATGTCGAGCTTTCATGGGACGAAGGTCTCAAGGGCAAGAAGCTTAGTGCCGTGAAATACGACCCGAAGGGCGAGCCCGCGTCCGATCCGATTTCAGGCGTCAGCGTGGAATCCCAAAAGGCAGTAGGCGATGTCTACGCGCCCATCTCGGGCGAGGTCGTCGAAGTGAACGAATCCCTCAAGGATGCCCCCGAAACCATCAATTCCGACCCTTATGGCAATGGCTGGCTCTTCAAGATAAAGGCTTCGGCCTTGAACGCGGAAAAGGACAACCTTCTCCCCGCTGCGAAGTACAAGGAAATCGCGCAGTAGATATACTCCTTTTTTTTTCATTTCACACTTTTCAATCCATTAATTCTTTCAAATAAGCGATTGACTTCGCCGCGATTTCGGAAGAATCAACGTCGGTGCGGAAGATTTCCACTGAAATCCAGCCAGTGTACCTGATATTTTCCAACGTATGCAATATCGGCCTGTAATCAACCGAGCCCATACCCGGTCCAAGCATGTTTGCATCGTTGGCGTGGAAATGGACGAATCGCCCCTTAACCCTCGCGATCACCTCGCATATGGATACTGGTTCCGACAGCAGTGCTTTCACGTCGAGGTGCAGCTGGAGCGCCGGGCTGGCGACGCGGTCGATGATATCCACGGCCTCGGCGACCGTCGCGCCGAAGTTCGTCACCGATGGCCCGAGCGGCTCGAACCCGATCACGATCCCGCGCGTCTCGCACGCACGCGCCATTTCATTCAAAAAAGCGATCCCTCGTTGGATCGCCTCGTATCGATGCCAAGAGGGGTCGATGTTCCGCTGCTTCGGGCTCCCGAAGACGAGCACCCCCACGCCGACGCGCGCCGCGAAATCGACGAGTGCTCGAGCGAATGCCATCGTTTTCCCGCGGACGGCGGGATCGGGCGACGTGATGGACATCCCCTCAGGCGATGATAGCAGCCAGTGCATCGCAGGTAGCTCGAGCCCGTGCCGCGCCGCCGTGGCGAGCACTTCTTCAATGGAATCGCGTGAAAGCTCGCGGATGTCGTTTGTGAAGATGTATGGAGCGAGCTCGATGCCGTCGTAGCCGAGCCGGCTCGCTTTCTCGCAGCAAGTCTCGAACGACACCGCGCCGAATATCTCCTGGCAGATGGCGACCTTCCATTTCATTGATAATCACCGTCTCTCCAAGCTTGGACAATCTCGGACATTCGCCCTAGATGCCCAAGCTAAACGCCCCCGGACGCTACCGGGGTGCATGTCCCATGATGGCCTCGAATTGATCCACCACGTCGGGAACCGGACGCGTGCGGACCCACGAATGTACCACCTCGAGCCCGTGCACGCGAGTCTCGAGAATCCGGTTCGACTGACCCGATGCTGTTCCCAAGATGTTGCTTTGCCGGGCGAGGAGCGCTTGCATCGGTTCGCCATCCCGGCTAGATTCAACATAGCACGGATGAATGCCCGGCTCGTTCGTTAGCTGCTCGAGCATCGCAGCCAATATCACGTAGTGCGTGATTGCCGCGTCGCGTGCCGCGATGTATTCGTATATTTTTTCTATATCATTAACCATTATGACCGCTTCGAACCGGGAAACTAGCTCTCTGGCCGCATCCCGCGCCCGCCGCAAGCCATCCCTTGATCGCACGATCCCACCTGCGGTGTTCATGCGATGGCCGATCTCCGCCAACATCACGTGCACGTCGAGCGTGTCTTTTACCTCTGCCTTCCCACCAGCTTGGAAACGCGCGAGCAATGGCTCGAGCTGCTCCCTTGCGGCGCGTTTGATGGCGAGTAAATCCACGGGTGATGATAGCGCTCGCCCGCGCGCGATGTGCCGCGCGACGCGCAGCCCGCCGACCTGGCCCGCGTTGAGTGCGGAACCACCCGGGCGGTGCTGGCCATGCGACCCGTTCGCCTCGCCGACGGGATAGAGCCCGCGAATGCTCGTCGATTCCCAGTTCACGTCGCCCGTGAATCCCCCGTTACAATGCTGCGTGGCAACGTGTACTTCGATCGCCTCTGATTTCAGGTCGATGTCGTGATCCTCAAACACCTTTATCGCAAGCGGGTTCAAGACATCCAGCCGTTCGATGGGGGTCCCTTTCGTAGCCTTTGAAGCTTCGAGGTATCGCTTGGCCTCGTCTGGAAGATCCTCGATGGAGAAGGTCTCCCCGACGAGATCCCACGGGTTTAACCGGAAGTCCATGTATACTTTTTTGCCCCGATACACCACGGCATCGTAAACGGCCAGGTCGACGATTGACGAGTGGTTCGGTAACGCCTTGTCGCATTTGGCTGGATTGAACGGCCAGTTATAGCCCTTCAAAAAGGTCTGAAACGCCGCGTCTGGGGTCGAAGGAAGCCATTCGTGGAGCAATTCGACTCGCTCGCCTGGCACGTCACCCTCCATCCAGTAAGCGGGGATCACTTGTTGGAAAGACCCGCTCAAGTTCCAACGGAATTTTTTGGATGCGATCCCGTATTGCATAAAAGCAAGGTTCTGCATGATGGCCCCGGCCTCGATCCCGAGGCCGTGCGCGCATCGTTGTTTGATTGGGTACACCGATGCCTCGTAGATGTTTGCGGGACCGCCCGTCGCGAGCACGATGGCCGGCGCGCGGACGATCACCATAGGCACGTCTTCCAGCGACGATATTGCCTTCCTCGTGCCAATGGTCCCGGACATGTCAAGACAAGCTACTCCAACGGCTCGCTTCTCCACTCCCGCGCCATCCACGAGAATTTTCATGGCGAAGTGGTTATCGAGAATGCCGATACCAATACGTGTTACCTCGCGGGCAAGTGCTTCGACCATGTCACGGGACGTGTATGGCCCCGCGGACGTCCCGCGCTGGCGCGTGTCGTTGTCGGTCTGGTAGCCGGGATAGAGCCCGAACTCGTTCCTGGGAAACGCGACGCCAAGCCGGATCAGGTGAAAGAATTCCTCTATGGATCCAGCGGCTTCTACAAGGGCAATATCCCCGTGCATTGACCCTCCACTGAACAAGTCACGTGCCATCACGAGGGGAGAATCGGTTCCCCCGCCAGAGATGGAGAGCTTGTAGTAGGTCTGCTTGTCGGAACCAGAGTTATAAGATGTCCCGCCCCCCCATTCGTCCGTGATGATAACGATGGATCCAGGATCCACGCCTGTTTCGGCGATGTGGATCGCTGCGTTCAAGCCCGCCGCCCCTGAACCGATCACAGCCGCGCGGGCATCCAGCACGGGCACGTCGATGGCCGATCCCCGAGGGTTCAAGGACACGCTTGCCACGCGGGGCAGTGTGGCCGGGCGGGGTTTCACAAGCGCCGTAGGTGGAACCCCCCGTCCACGTCGAGCACGTTTCCGGTCGAGTATGGAAATCGTCCACTAACGATGGCTGCCACGGCCTCGGCAATGTCCTCGGCCTTTCCGATCCGCTTGATCGGCAGGAGACCATCGTCGATCATCGCCTTGTATTTCTCGATCACGCCGCCGATCATGTCGGTCTCGATGATGCCGGGCCGTATCTCGTGCACGGGGACGACACCAGCCAGCCTCGCCGCGTACAGCGCAGTCATCATCGAAACTCCCGCCTTCGAGATGCAATACGCGGGCCGGTTCGTCGACACCGCGTATGCCGATACGCTCGAAATATTGACGATGCACGGGCTGTAATCAGGGTGCTTCCCACCTTCGACGATCTCGAGCATCAGCTTGGCCACAGCTTGAGTGAGGAAAAACGGACCATCCAGGTTCGTCCCGATCACGTCGTGGTATTCCTCGGGCGTGACTTCCAGGATGTCCTTCCGCTCCCGCGGCGCCATGCCGGCGTTGTTCACGAGAACATCGATGCGTTTCGCCTCGCGCTCGATGAAATCGAGCAACTTGATCCGCCCTCCCGACGCCGACACGTCGGCTTGCACGTACCAGAACGAGCCGGCGTTACCTTTCTGGATGGCCTTGATGGCATCTCGCTTGTCGGCGGGAAGATCTGGCGCGGAGACGCCATTGAAAACGACGGAATACCCTTCGGCGATCAATCTCTTGGCAATGGCAAACCCGATGCCCCGCGACGATCCCGTCACGAGTGCTACCTTTTTCTCCATGATCTACACTTGCGATTTAAACACGTTCTTGAATGATTCGTTATAGGTTGTACAACCGACGTGCCTCTGTTGCCGGAGCAATTGGGAACAAGAACCGCAGCCGGTGCAGCGGTGGATCTTGTCCTCCTTCCCCGCGAGAAGTTTCGCCGGGTATTCAGGGTCGGCAAGCACTTGCCTCCCCAGCCCGATCAAGTCAACCGCGCCGTCGGCAATGTTCTTAGCAGCGATGCGGGGCAGTTCCTTTCCCAGCATTGTGTATGCCGAACCTATCACGGCCGGGCGCTTGCCGACGGCTGCGAGGTGATCCTTGATAGCCTTGGTGAGCCTGAAATGGTTGAAGATGCCCCAAGGCACGGCTTTCGACGGACGCGTTACCTCGGGCTGCGTGGCGGGGATGCCAGCCGTGATGTTCACGAAGTTGGCACCCCAGTCGCAAAGCATCGTGACGAATGATTTCACCTCGGACAGGTCCTCGATGTACTCGCCCGGGCCGGCGGTGCCGACCCCGCCCGCGATGCATTCCGAAACCGAGATCCTCGAGCCGAGAAGGAATCGTTCCTTACCTGCCGAGCGCGCCGCCTGGCGCGCGTGCACAACCAGCTCCTTGTGGAACCGCGTCCGGTTATCGAACGACGCGCCATACTTGCCCGCCCGCATGTTCTGCGGCCGCAAGAATTCCACGCCGAGATAGCCATGGCAAGCCTTGATGTCGATCCCGTCAACACCCGCTTCGATGGTCATATCGATGGCGCGCTTGAACGACTCGAGAAGATCGTCGATCTCCGTGTCGGTGAGAAGCTTGATGGCCGGATCCGCCTCGTGAATCGCGGGAATGATCGTGACTCTTGGCAAGCCCTCCCCCGCGACGACCCCGGGGACTGTCAGTTGGACGACGTACATTGTGTCTGGCGCGATCGCACGCATTTTCCCGAGCAGCGCGGCCACGGAATCCCGCGTGGCGGCCGAGATGACGAGCTGGCCTTTCCTGCTCTTGTATGTAGGTATGACGGTCATGGCCTCGAGGTGCAGCACCCCCCAATGCCCCTTCGCAAGGGCAGTGTATTCGTCGACGAGATCCGGCGTGAGATCGCCCGATTCGGTTCCCGCGGAACGCTCCATGGGCTGCGCGACCAGGCGGTTGGAGATCGTTATCTTGCCGACCTTGAGAGGGCTCGCAAGAGTGGCATAGTGCTCGCTCGATGCTACCTTTGTAACGGAATTCATATCGATCTTGTATTGGGGAACGCGCTTCAAAAAGCTGTGCTGGTTCTGTTCTATTCCAGCTTGACGATCTTGTATTCGCCCTCGTCGATCAGGACCCGGTAGAGCCCGCGCATCTCTGCATCAAGGGCTACATCTCGCGTGTCATTTCGAATCTTCCCATCTGGCAGTGATGCAAGTTTCGAGCGTGTTATGACGATGATGATGTTGTCCAGGCCGACAGCACGGATCACCCCGGGAGATAACTGGAGGTTGCCGCGGCCGAACAAGAATCCTTGCTTGCCGATGACAGTAACGACGAGCTTGGCTTTCTTCCCCTCAGATTTCACCCGGCTGACGAGGGCCAGGATCCCGGCCTCGTTCAAGTCGGTACCCGCCAGTTTCCCGTCCAGCACCGCGTCAACGCCGAGCAACGTCTTCTGCAAGCCGAGCTTGTCGAAAATGGGCTTCGTCGTCGAACCAGGGCCGATGATGTAGCAGGTGCCAGCCTCCATTGATGATGCAAGATATTCCCCGATGCGATCCTTGTTCTCGTCTTCGGACAGTACCGTGGGAGCACCTTGCTTGGATCCTTGCATAAACGCGGGTTCCTCCGGGACCCTGAGGTACCCGTAAAGCTTGGACTCCACGCGCCCCTTCCGGAACGCTTCCTCGTCGATATCCATGACCTCACCATCGCAGATGCCGATCTCGCCAGCGAGGAACTTGAGCACGACGAGCGCTGCATGGGCCGGGGTCACGCCAAAGATCCCGGAATGGATCTTGACGCCGGCAGGGATGCCGATGACGGGGCACGTTTCCCCGCTTCCCCGCGCCATACCATCGAGCACGTCCCTCGCTGTGCCATCACCACCCGCGAAGGCCAGGAGGTCGACCCTGCCCTTCACCGCCTCGACAAATCGGGCAGTGTCCTCGCCAGTCGTCTCGGAAATTGCATTTCTAGCGTATCCGTCCAGTGCCTCGAAATCGAGAGGCGGTTCCACCATTTCCAAAATGGAACCACCCATGCTCCCCCCGGGGGTTATGAATTTGGTACGCGACCGGATCGGGAGCAAATTATCGACGAAATCACGGGCACGCTGCTGCGCGCGGGGTATCGCGCCGAGCTGGATCGCGCGGTCGAGGATCTCCCTGCCGTCTGTTCCTTTCAAGCCGACACTACCGCCAATGCCCGCGACGGGATTTACCACGAGCCCAATCGTGAATTCCTTGCGGATCACCATAAAAACCGCCTTCACCATTTGGGCAACCACGGGATTTTGTGCCGGGCAGTGCTGATGGCCACGGCGAGCTTCTGGAGCAACGAGTCTTGCTCACGGGCCTTCAGCTCCATCGATGTGTGGTCGAGCACCAGTCCGTCCAGCTCCTTGAGGGGAAATGTAGACGTCTTGCCGAACCTGTCGAGAATCGTGAATGACGCACCCTTGTCGATGGCCGTGACCTTGCAATAATAAACATTGTTGATCGGCTTCTTCAAGTTGATCTGCAGCCACGAAGCAGAGGACACGCACCATTCAAGAAAGCGCGTGTATCGTTCCGCGTATTTCTTGTCATCATGAAAGGCCATAAACAATCTCTCCATAGTCACACGGAAATCACCCATTATCACGTTGCGATCGCTGGAGGAGTTCCCTTGACGAAGGATGATCTGGTATGTGGCCAGATTCTTCCCCGGCTGGATGCCGGTGCAGGTCGCAACGTCGATCGCCTCCTTGTCATCGAGGAAGATGGTCTTGCCAGGGAGACGGGTCAAGCACTCGCGGGTGATCTGGTTATTCAACTCGCCGTGCTTGACGTCATGCTCGGTTCCTTCTTGATCGAGAACCGTGATTCGCAGTTTTTTCAGCTCCGCGGGTGTTACACGTACGATCGTACATTCACCGAATTTTTTCAAGTGGTAATGATCGCCGCTGTTGAATATCTCCAATTCGTGCTCGTCAGGAACGATCTCCACGGTGCTCGCGTTCCCGTCAGACAATGGCCGTGCCACGTAGACGTACGGGATCGCGATGGAATCGCGGTAGGCGATCCGCTCTATTTGCACGAGCTTGGTGATGTTGTCTGCCTTTGCTGTCGCGAGTACTTGGTTGTTGAGCAAGACGGCCTTGTTCCCGTGCAGCTGGATCCTTTCAAGGAACCGGGGCAAGCTGTCATCCACCCGACGTGAGAACAAGGCCATAAACTTTCCTCTCGTGATGGCATCAAAGTCAGGGAGGACTTGCGCCACTTTGGACGCGAAAGAGCGCGAGTCCTTGCGTCGTAAGAATTTCATGGGCAGGTTAGCCTCGGTCCAAGGCGAGAACTCGTCTTCAACGGGCAGGAGCATGTTCGCAATGCGAAGGAACGTGGGAGGATGGCTGTTCAGTAATGCGGACACGGCTATCGACCGCGGCGGGGCGACGAGCTGCTTGTGAAGCGCCCGTGCCGCGTCGATGTACTGGAGTATTTCGTGATTTTCATCGATTTTCTCGTCGGCGAGGAGCATGACGTTCAAGCCAACTTGCTGCCCGAGCGCGTAGAAGCTTTCCAACGTGTACAAGGCCTTTGCAAGCTGGGCACCAAGCCCGGCGCGCTTGACGACGAAGTCAGCGTTTGCTTCCATAACACGCACGAAGATGTACAAGAAAGCGAAGATCACGAGATTTAGAATAATAAAGCCGAGGATTCCCACGTCATAGCCGAGGATCTCAAACTTGCGCCCGAAAGCGAAGTCGTAATAAGTCGCCGGGATGTTCAAGATCCACCGGATAGCGATATCCGCCGTGCTGATCACGAGTAACTTGGCGGGATGGTGTAGCTTCACGTGCCCGAGTTCGTGGGTGACGATGGCCTCGAGCTCGTCTTGCGGGAGTGCCATGCTGGCCGGGGCTATGACGCAAATGCGCTTGTCGAAAAATGGCCCATAGGCCATGGCGTTGATGATTGGATAATCTCCATAGCCGATCTTGACCTTTCCGTGCATGTTTATCTTGCCCTTGACCTTGTCGACGATCATTTGCAAGAATTGCATTTTTTCGGGATCGAGTTTTTTGATCGGCTTCACGCCGAGAAATTTATCTATCAAGAACCCGGTCCCGAAATACATCAGCACGTTGGAAACGATCAAGACAGGATATATCAACCGCGTCTCGAAGATATCGATCTTGGCAACGGTACCCAGCGTGGCGATGAGCACCCAAGCGAGCAAGAAGATGGCGAGGGTGATGTATTGGGGGCTCATGAAGCGCCAGACGACGATGTACTTCCGGCCGAAAAATACAAAACCGAGTGCCAAGATCAGCCAGAAGCTGAGAGAAAATGCCTTGTCCAGGAGACCTATCTCAGGGAGATGGGCTTGCTTGATGATAAAATCGAAGATGCTTGCGAAGAACAAGACATTGTACGTTATAGCGCTGATGTAGATTACCTTGTTGATGACCTGGTGCCCCTTGAGTTCCGTCGCGCCGATGATGAGGTACATCGCGAACGCGCCGAGGAAACCCGTGAAGGGATTCTCCGTGATCAAGAACACGAGGAAAAACATGAAAAAGATAAAGAGTAAGTCGGCAGTGCCGCTGCGCTTGGATTTTTTTACCCATTGATAGAACTCGCTCTCTAAAAGAACGCCAAGGAAGGCCGTGATCCAGAATTCAGCCCTCGGCACGAGCAATATTACAATGAGATCGAGAAACAACAACATGCACACGATCGAGATTCCGATGATGGCAATGTTGATGGCGATAAAGATGACTTTGCGATTCATTGGCCAGTACCTTCCGTACCAGAATACCCATTAAATAATGGCGAGGATTGATTTAACACCCGGGATCTTAGGCGATCAGACTACGGAGGAAAGTTAACGATCAGACCACGGAGGCAACGGCCGTGAAGGTACCCATAGTACAACTCGTGCTAGATGACCAGACAGTAAAGGATGCCGCCGACGTGCTGAAGAGCGGCATGTGGGCGGATGGCAAGAACGTCAAGGCACTCGAAGAGGAATTTACGAAATATATTGGCGTCAAGCACGCGCGGGCAGTTAACAATGGCACGGCTGCCTTGATCTGCGCGCTCTACGGCGCGGGAATAAGGCCCGGGGACGAGGTGCTCGTGCCGAGCTTCACGTTCATCGCCACGGCCAACACCATCCTGGAATGCGGGGCAAAGCCAGTCTTCGTCGAGGTCGATCGAGCCACCTTCAACATGGATCCCATGGACGCGAAGAAAAAGGTAACCAAGCGGACGAGGGCCATCATGCCCGTGCACTTGTATGGCTTGCCAGTCGATATGGACGCGCTCAAGGATATCGCCGTGAAGAACAGTCTCAAGATCATCGAGGATGCTTGCCAGGCGCACGGGGCCACGTACAAGGGGAGAAAAATCGGCGCCATCGGCGACGTCGCCGCGTTCTCCTTCTACCCGACCAAGAACATGGTCTGCGGGGGCGAGGGTGGCATCGTGACGACGAACGACGACGCGATCATCAACCGGGTCAAGCTCTACGCGAACCACGGGCAATCCCAGAAATATGTGCACGCGTCGATGGGCTTCAACTTCCGCATGCAGGAGGTCAACGGCGTGATCGCCCGGGCGTCGCTGCGGGCGCTGGACGCGAGCAACAAGAAGCGGCGGGAGAACGCCGAGCTGTACAATGCCGCGCTCGCGAGCATCTCTCAAGTCGAGACCCCGGCCGTGCCCGCCGGCTGCGAACACGCCTACCACCAGTACACGCTCAAGGTCAAAAACAGGGACAAGCTCGCCGAGCACTTGCAAAAAAATGAAATCGGGTATGGTATACATTACGCCATCCCTATTCACGAGCAGCAGTCCATGAAAGAAGCGGGATTTGATATAAAAATGCCCGTGACCGAGGCACTGGCGAAGGAGGTCATCTCGCTACCTGTCCACCCCTTGCTCTCGAAGGAGCAATTAGAATATGTGACGAACACGATCAAGGCATTTTATGCATAAAGCGGTCTCCTCTACTTTTCCCCAGTTTCTTACGATGCCCTTCGCGAAATCATTTAAATTCGAGATGCTTTTTTCCATTCATGGCCAAGAAACAATCACGGCGAGCCCAACGACGTAGCAGGCGAGGAATGAGTCCAATGGGTGGCGCGGGGCTTATTCGTTTCTATCAAGACGAATCCTCGCGTGTGAAAGTCGGGCCCATCGCCACCGTGCTCCTCGCAGGGGGTTTGCTTCTCGTCGTGATCTGGGCATGGTTGCACCAAAAGGGTGTCATCCCTTTCCCTTGAACCGGTGTCCCATCCGCTTTTTCTTGCCTCAACGTTCTGCCGATGAATATATTTGAAGATTTGAAGCAAGATTATGATGATTTTGTTGCAAGAGACCGTGTTCATGATAAGAGGGGGCTCGTTTGGTTTCAACTTCAATGTGAAGCTGGTCATAGATATCATAGCGATCCTGGCATGCATTTACGATTACCGGGTGAACCATCGCAAGGATTATCTCAAGATATTCTTGACGGCCACGGCCATATGTGCATCCTTCGAGATTTTTATCCAGCTCGGTGGCACCCGGGATATGGGAGATAAATACCTGTTCGGGTTCGTCATCCCGCTTTGGACATCGATTCCCCTTCAAGCCATGGAAGAAGGGGGGATGATTGCCATCCTGGGCATCTTCTTCGGGGATCGCTGGATGGATTCCAGGACGCGCAAGAAATGGAGCATCGTCTTCTGTGGCTTGCTGGCGCTCGCCGTGACATCGACCCTCGTCCAGGCTGCCCCGGCCCCCAACGTGGGAGGGGACGTTCCCTCGCGGCGAGACATGTTCACCCCGGCAACCCTTGGTTTCATGTTCATTGTCATCGTGATCAACATCGCCTGGTTCTTGAAAGCACGCGGTTCCATCAAGATCAGGACACTATACATGCTCCTTCCAATGTTGATTTTCTTCTCGATCTGGACATTGGCAGAGTGGGCTGCGAACACGCGCTGGATCGAGGTTGGCGTGATCGGCAGCACGTCTCGAGCCCCGCCGCTCGTTGAGTTTGCGGCACTCGCATGGGATGCCATCGTCGAGATATCGCTCGTCTTCATGCTTGGTTTCTATATCCCGTACCTACTGCACGGGATCAAGGCAACGGAGCCGGCCACGTAACCTGAGAAAAAGGAAAACAGAGCCGGCCTACCCGGGGATCGTGAGCGGGTGGTAATCCACGAGCTTTCGTTCCACGACGATGTAATCCTTGTCAGTCTCGTAGAGCTGGTTTACTACATCCTTGAAATCGGCGAGGATACGGCTGGCCTTGCATTTTAATGTCGGGGTGAGGTACCCATCTTGTTCGTTGAACTCTTGGCCGAAAACGGCAAATTTTTTGACGGTTTCGAACCCTGCAAGCCCCGTGGACTTGTCGGCAATTTCTTTCTTTATCCGCTGGAGAACCACCTCGTTCCTAAGCAATTCCTTGTAAGATACACTAGGTATTCCCTGCTGGTCGGCGAACTCCTTGATGGCTTTCTGGCTCGGCACGATGAACGCGGTGATGTACTTCTGCTCGCTGCCAACGATGAGCACTTGCAGGATGAATTCGGACGTGATGAGCTTGTCCTCGACGCTCGCCGGCGCCACCATCTTTCCCGTTGAGAGCTTGATGATCTGCTTCTTGCGCCCCGTGATGAACAAGTAACCGTCCTCGTCGATGCGGCCGAGATCTCCAGTGTGCAACCAGCCATCCGGCTCGATCGTCGCCCGCGTTTCCTCGGGCAGCTTCCAGTACCCTTTCATCACGTTGGGGCCCCGGATGAGGATCTCCTCGTCGGCTGCAATCTTTGCCTCGACATTCGGGTACGGATTGCCAGGAAACTCGATCGGTGGGCCGACGGAGCCCAGCTTCGCGAGAGGGTGAATCCTTTTCGTGAATCCGGGCCGGAAATCGGAGTTTTCCAGCGTTCTCATGAAGTGCGTGACGGGCGACGTTTCCGTGAGCCCGTAGCCATCGATGATCCGGATATCGAGCGCCCAGAAATCCTCGGCGATCTGCTCGGGCAGATGAGCCGAGCCAGACACGAAACCGATGAGCCGTCCTCCCAGTTGCTTGTGGACGGTCTTGTACACGAGGCTAGAAAACAGCGCGCGTTTCAACCGCATCTTCAGCGGTGGTTTCTGGCCGGCTGCAAGGATCTTGTTGTATGCTTTTCCAAAATCGAGCGCGTCGGCAAATATTTTCTGCATCTTCGCAGGATATCCCTTGACCTTTTCGAATATGCGCTTGTGCACCTTCTCGTAGATGTAGGGGATGCCGGCCATGAGCCGTGGCCTGAATACCTTGAACCCGGACTCGATGAGGTCTGGCGACCGGCCCATGGCGAAGCAGAGGCAAGCCCCGTTGTAGATCGCCACGAATTCCTCGCAGCAGCGGCAAAAAACGTGGCTCAACGGCATGAACGTGAGGGAATTTTGCTCGTACGGCTTTATCTTGGGCGCGATCATCTTGATGATCTCGGAACACGTGACAGCATTTGACAAGAAATTGCGATGCGTCAGCATTACCCCTTTTGGAACGCCTGTCGTTCCCGACGTGTAGATGATCGAGGAAAGCTCGTCCTCCTTGATCAAGGCGATGCGATCCGCGGGAAAGCCCGCGTGGTCTTTCACGTACGCCCGTCCCATCTCGAGAAAACCAGAAAGGGCGTGTATTTTTCCCGCTGGCACCTTGAGTTTCGATATCTCGTCGGCTGTCATGGGGTCGAAAATGACGATGATTTCCAGCGTGGGCAAGGTCGGGAGCAATTCGATAACCTTCTCCAGGTTTTCCTTGGAATCCACGAATATTACCCGGGTATCCGAATCATCGATGATGTATTTGGCCTGGGGCGGTGTCAACGTGGGGTATATCGTCACCGTGATGGCGCCGAGGGAGAGTATGCCGAGATCCGTGTAGATCCATTCCGGGCGCGTTTCGGAAAAGATCGTGACGCGGTCGCCTTGCTGAATACCGATCGAAGCTAGGGCACCGGAAATCGCGGCAACGTGATCAGATACCTCCAAATAGGTCATCTGGCGCACCACGTTGGCATCGTCCCGCCACTTGAAAAACACGCGGTTTCCAAACGTGGAAACCGTTTCTTGAAACATTTTTCCGATCGAATCGAAGCGCTTTGCCATTGTTAGCCATCTCTTCATAATGATGGATTCTAAACGACCTCTTTCCCAGTTTAGTCGGTATTCTTTATGTACTCTTTGCCGTGCTCATCGACATGCATCTTTCCATATGCGTTCAACGTAAGGACTAAGTGATTTGATCAGTCTAAAATAAGGCGTTAGTACTAAATATTCCTTGATTTTTCGCGGGATCACAAGGTTACACCACCCGGTTAACGGCGGGTAATGTTCCGATCCCTTCAATGATCACGTGTCATGATCGGGCTACATTGCTGCTGCATGGGATGAGAAAAGGAAGGATGAATGCTTGGCATCGACATGTAGCACTACCACACGCGGGCACGATGCCAACCATCCCGGCAGCGTGGCAAGTG
>JAUQYZ010000215.1 GCA_030587475.1 Candidatus Sigynarchaeum calidifontis | reverse complement strand
AGCCTGTCGCAAGCGACGTGCTTTCCAAACGGGACACGAACGACGAGCGTGCCGGCGCCGGACTCTTAGTTTCCTATGCGGGTGGGCCCAGTGGGACAAGTCATTTGGCTCCAGCCTCCCATTTTCATTTGCGGGTACCGCACGTGGCGGACCATGTAAATTCCGGGAGTGTGCTCGGACGATGGGCATGGCGGCAACAAAAAAAAGCTTGTTAAGGGACGGCTGGCTTCAGCCAGCTGGAGTTTTCATTTATTTTATCGATATCGAGGTCATCGGGGATACGGCCAGCCAGGTCGGAAGCGGTATAGAAAAGACTTCGGAACTGTTCCATCGCGACGATGAAATCGTCCAGCTTCTCGATGATGAACACGATCCCGGCGCTGGTCGTCACGATACCCATTTCTGCCGCTTTTACCTTCACGACCTCGCTGCAAGCGATAGGTATCGTTATGATACCTACGCATTCGCCATCGGGGCGAGCGTTAATCGCTCCGGTGCTTTACCCAGCGGCCGGGCCATGGGTCCTGCGGTTGCCGCACGGGTATGCACCTGCGCTAAAGTGTCTCGCCCGGATAGGGGCCTCGTCATCCACGCGAACGACACGAGCGGGAACGAGATCGTGGCGGCCATCACGGTGACGGTGGTCCGCGAGCCGCCGCCGGGCGATGTGCCGTTCTACCTGCAGCCGTGGTTCTGGGTGATCGCGGGCGTGGTGCTCGTGGGGTCGATCGCGGCGATCGGGCTCGGCCGGCGCGGGAAGAAGGGGCAGGCCAAGGGAGGCAAGGTCCCGAAAGGCGCGCCACGCGACATGCATGCGTCAAGGGAAGGCAGCGTGAAGGATGAAAGGGGACAGCCGGCGCGAGCCGGCGGGAAGGAGGGCATGTCGACGAGAGAGGCGGGGACGTCGGCCGGCACCGCCGCTCGGGCAGCCCCGGTCGCGGCACCGGCGGTTGCCCCGGCGCTGCCGGCACCGGCACCAGCGCCCGCGCCCCCGGTGGCGACCATGTATTGCCCGGCATGCAGCAAGCGGACGGCGCTGCCAAGCCCGGTCGACCTCGCCACTGCAACCTGCAGAACGTGCAGTGGCCCGCTGTCGCGGGTGCTGCAGTGCCCGCATTGCAACGCGGAACTGTTCATCGATAAGGACTTCTTCGGCACGTACGGTGGCGGCCAGATCGCGTGCTCCGCTTGTTCCAGGCAGTTCTTGTTGAAACTCGACTGATTCACTTTCCTTATTTTTTTCATGACTTGCAAGACAATCGTGCAAGGCGCCATCGCGTTCCCTCGGCTGTCGCTTTCATGAATCCCTTTTCTTTCTTGTGCTCTTCTACATGCCAGGCTCGTCATGTTGCGGATGCTGGTGCTAGCGTGATTGGAAGGCATGAGTATTCATTTGAATCATGAATTGGAAATTCTAAATTTAAAAGCTAGCACCCGTCTAGTCATGCATTATTATTCCCCCTAACAAGCTCCCTTCACTTCGGTGCGGGGTTGCCCTGGACTGTGGTATCATCAACGTTGAGAGGTAGTTGCTGGCAGTGATAAATCTAAATCAAGATAGATCGAAGAAGATCAAAATCACACTTCTGCTGTTCTCTTGTTTCGTGATCGTGTTGAGTATCTCGAATAACATCGACTATTCTCCTCATGCACGAGCCGACCATCAAGACGACATCATGGATTCCCAGATCACGTGGAGCACGCTTCGCCTGGATGGAAAGCGGATCGGACTCTTCATGACCATTGGAGACAACTGCGACAACATCACCGCCAAGTACCCCTACATCATCTCGGACCTGCGATCGAGGGGTGCGAACGTGTCCGAGATCCTCGTGACGCTCACCGCGGGGGTGTTGGCGAATTATGACGTTGTATGGTTCGACGAGGCGGATGGCGGGAACAAGGTCAGCGCTTCCGAGCTGAGCGCCCTGGACACCTGGATACAAGCTGGCGGGGGCGTGCTATGCCTCGGCGACGAGTCAAGCTCCCCCGGAGATGACGTGTCGAGCCATCTCGGGCCGTATTGGACGTCGTTCTACAGCGACACGGGCGTGATCTCGGGGTCGGATATCAAGTCCCACGCGATCACCCAGGGCATCACGGGGATCTACACTACTGGCCACACCTGGATGCCGACGGGGGATATCTATGCGACTCTCGTCCTGGAATATGGTAGCGACGAGATGTGTGCTGCCCTCGTGGACGGGTCCGGAAACGCGGTGTTCTTGTGCGACGACGACATCTTCGTCAATTACGCGTCGAACGATAACTTGCGCTTTGCACGCAACATCTTCGGGTGGCTATCGTATCGGAACGTTAACGCCCCATCCCTCTCTTCAGGAGCCGTCTCACCAGGCACGGGCAACCAGAACACCTTGTTTAACTTCACCGTGACCTACACGGACATCGACAACAACGAACCCGTCAGTATCACGGCGAAGATCAGGGGCATTACTTACCCGATGCAAAAGGCGAACGCCACGGACTACGTCTACACGGACGGTTGCGTGTACTGGTATGCCACCATGCTGCAGCCCGGCAGTTACGTGTTCAACTTCACGTGCGACGACGGCAGCTTCGTGCGGACATCGACAAATTATGACGGGCCTTCGGTCTCCTATTCTTCGGCGAGCACGCCGTACTTGCTTAACGTCCAAGTAACACCTACACTGGCTGGCCCGAGCCAGGTGTTCAACTTCTCGGCAAGTTACTTCGACGCGGACAATAACTATCCCGCCGCGATCAACGTCACGATCAACTCGACAACAACCTATGCCATGGTGGAAGTGAACCCGCTGGACACGATCGTGACAGATGGGAAGTCCTACCGCTATACGACGACGCTGCCCGTCGGGTACCACAGTTTCCGCGTGCAATGCTTCGACGGCACGTTCTCGAACAACAGCGGGTGGATAACCGGCCCGACCGTCGATCCATTCTTCACGCCTCTCACGCCGAAGGCGGTAAATTTCGCGATATTCCGGGACCAGCTGCCCTGGGGATTTAACACGCTCGCCCCGCTCCTCTCGTCGATGGGAATAACCTACACGGTCTTTAGCAGCGCCTCGCTCGGTGTCGTCTCGCTGGCGCCTTTCGACAAGGTGATCGTCGAGTCCAACCAGCCTAACACGTTTTACGACAAGTTAGTGCTCCCGGCAACACGGGCATGGCTCGAGAGCTACGTGAGCGGCGGGGGTGTGTTCGAGATGCACGTCGGCCACTACGTGAACTTGTACGAGATCAACGGTCTTTTACCGGGAGGTTATAGAGATTACGAGTATATCTATTACCAGATGACCCGGAATGCCTCCTACTACACCCACCCCATCTTGTCCGGCATCACGGACTCGGGGATGGACGGCTGGACCGATTCATCCGGCGGTTACATGAAAAACATGCTGAACACGACCCAGGAACACGTCCTGGTCTACACGGATGGCATGGGCTCGAAGCCGACCTTGTTCACCAGGGAATTTGGGAACGGGCTCTTGATTTACACGCACCTGTTGATCGAATGGGGGTACAACTACAACCTGGGCCAGGCACGCCAGCTCTACGCGAACTTGGTTCCCTATGGCGGGATGGGCTACGTCCCGTCGAACCATTCCATGCGATTCACGGACAGCATCCAGTTCAAGTGGAAGAGCTTCCAGCCGAGTTTCGGTTCTTTAAACTACACGTGGCAGCTCTCGAACGTGCCGGATTTCTCGGTCATTCTCGATCAAGTGACGAGCATCCCGGAGACGGCGCTATACACGAGCGTCACGAGAGATCTCTCCACCTATACCGGCGGTCCTTATTACTACCGGATCCGCCCCACGTACGGGCCCTTCACGGGGCAGTGGATGGGAGTCGTGGAGTTCACGCTGGTCCAGAACTACGCTCCGCCCACGCTGACTGCTGGCCAGGTGAACCCGCCGAGCGGGAACCAGTCCCGGTTGTATAACTTCACGGTCATCTATACCGACTCGGATAACAACGGCCCCTATTCGATCAACGCGAGCATCAACGGCGTCGATTATCCAATGGCCAAATCCAACTTGGGCGACAATGATTACACGGACGGGGTCGAGTACACCTATGCGACGTACTTCCAGCCCGGCCTGGTCAGTTTCCAGTTCGAGTGCAGCGATGGAAAGTACCAGGTCTCGTCATCAAGTGGCTCGCTCACCGTGTCCTCCAACAACGTCGCACCGCCCACGTTGACCGGCTTAACGCTCGCCCCGAAGGTCGCGACCAACGACACCGTGTTCCTCCTCTCGGTTATATACACGGACCCCGACAACAACTTCCCGCAAGCCATCAACGTTACCATCAACGGGACGGTGTTTCCGTTGTCGGAGGTACTCGCGAGCGACAAGAACGCCGCGGATGGGAAGGCCTATTCCGTGGACTTCACCCTCCCCGTTCATGGCTTCTACCAGTATTATTTGCGCTGCTGGGATGGCGGGTTCACGACGACGTCGCCGACCTACACAGACCTCGAGGTGAACCCGTTCGCCTACCAGTCCCGGATCAAGAGGGTTGCCATCTTCCAGGACGTGACTGGCTGGTCAAACATGGCCCAGACGATATTGAGCCAGAACGGCATCACCTACAGCGTGTTCACGAGCGCGTCGTTCGGGATGGATCTCTCGTCATACGACAAGGTCCTGGTCTCGTCCAACCAAGCCAGTGCTTTCTACACGAGCCTGACCACGAATGCCACGAGGCGGTGGCTTGAAGCCTATGTCTACGCAGGGGGGATGCTCGAGCTCCACGTTGCAAACAACATCGCGGGCACTGTGAGCAACCTTCCCTTCGGATACAGCTCGGTCTACACGACCTATAATTCTGAAACGATCAATGCAACCTATGCGAGCCATCCGGTCGTGAATGATGTTACCGATGCCGGCCTGGATGGATGGGCGAGTTCCGCGCACAACAGGATAACGAACCTTCTCCCGACCGACGATGTCATCATCTACGACCAAGCCGGGAGTTATTACCCGAGGCTCGTGTTGTCTCGCCGGGGGCTCGGCAAGGTCATCTTGACGGGGCTGACATTGGAATGGGCAGCGGGGAACTCTTACGGCTCCGGCTTGGTTTTGATGAGGAATTTACTGCTATATTCGGACATCCTCGGCCACACGGCCGGCCCGATCGCGCCCGCTGATGGGTTAACGGCCTTCAACGGGGTCTTTGACCTCGCGTGGAAGGGCTTGAGCTACTCCGCAAAGGGGATTACCTACCGGCTCCAGATCTCGAGCGATTCCAACTTCCTCTCACTCGTTGATGAGGTCAGCGGCATCGCCGAGGGGATCACGAACACGACCCACTCGATCTTGCTCAACTACACCACGGGCACGTACTACTGGCGCGTTCGGCCAGAATACGGCATACAAGTCGGCCAGTGGTCGATCGGCTGGCGAATAAACATCATCAAGAACGACCACGCGCCCCAGCTCTTGGCCGGGATGGTCACGCCCGCGACGGGCGACCAATCGACGCTGTTCGACTTCACGGTCGATTACGTGGATACCGACAACAACGCGCCCAGCTTCGTGCGGATCATCATCAACGGCACGACCTACGCAATGTCCAAAAAGGTGCCAGGCGACACGACCTACAGCGACGGCTGCATCTACAACTATTCAACGTATCTCGTGCCAGGGGTATATTCGTATCGTTTCAACGCGAGCGACGTCCGGTTCAATTCTGTCAGTCCTGTGTACTCGCTAACCGTCACCGTCGGGAGCGTCTATGCCCCGACGCTGACCAACGTGCGCTTCACGCCGACGACAGGCGATCAACTCACACTCTTCAACTTCACGGTCACCTACACGGATCAAGACAATAACTTCCCGACCTTTGTCAACATCACGATAAACGACACCACGCACCCGATGCGAGAAGCAAATCCATCTGACGTGCTGGTCAACGACGGGAAGCTGTACTACTTCAACACGACGATCCCGACGTTCGGCACCACGACGTTCATTATCCACTGCGCGGATCCCGGGAATACCGTGGACACGGGATTGCTCATGGGACCCATTACGGACCCGTTCGCAGGGGGTTATAACTTCACGCGCATCACGAGCGTGGGCGTGTACAAGGGCAGCGATCCATGGGGTGGAACGCCGATCGAGACCGTCCTCGCGAAATACGGCATCAGTGCACTCGTCCGGGACTATGTTAGCTCCCTTCTCTTCCAACAGGACAAGATCATCATCGCATCCGAGCAAAGCAGTTCCGACAACAGTGATCTGCAGAGTTCCATGAGTTCCTTCGACACCTACGTGAAGAATGGCGGGATCCTGGAGATCCACGCGAGCCAGGGGAGCTACACCGCGCATACCTATCCGGGAGGGATCACGGCTGCGAGATTGGATGCCAACACGCTGGCCATGAACGGTTCGTATTTCTACCACCCGATCATGAAAGATGTTAGCGTTGCGAGCATCAGCGGAGTTTCACCCCTGGCACAAGCGTATTTCACGAATATAGGTGCCGGAGGGAAGGTGATCGTGAACGACACGGTGAACGGATACCCGCGACTAGTAATCAAGGAATACGGGTACGGGCTGATCATCTTGACGGGCATACGGGTCGAACGTGCCTATGTCGCCGGTTACACGAGACTCCTGGAGCAGATGATCCTATATGGCAGGCGGAGCGCCGCGCCGATCTCCCCGGCGAACAACAGCATCCAGTTTAACGGGAACGTGAAGTTTTCATGGAAGAGCTGCGGCACGGGCCA
The DNA here is from genome assembly GCA_030587475.1 of Candidatus Sigynarchaeum calidifontis. Lineage (GTDB taxonomy): Archaea > Asgardarchaeota > Lokiarchaeia > Sigyniarchaeales > Sigyniarchaeaceae > Sigyniarchaeum > Sigyniarchaeum tengchongense. The sequence continues at coordinate 19,102 of JAUQYZ010000215.1, read as the reverse complement.
GTTCAAGTACAACTTTCAACTCGCGACGGATGCCGGATTCACGAACATCATTAACGCTACGAATGATATCCTTGAAACGGCAGTCATAACCAATTTTACAGTTGCACTTGCTACCCCGGGAACGTATTACTGGAGGGTACTTCCTGTCTTGGACGGGATGGCGTGGAATTGGATCAAGGGCCAATATTTCACCTTGCAGATGAATAATTTCGTACCAACCCTGACAAACGACAACATCGCGCCCCCCTACGGGACGCCAAGCACGTATATCAACTTCAGCGTGCGATACACGGACGCGGACAACAACGCCCCCACGACGATGATCGTGCACATAGGCATCTTCACGCATGCCATGAGCAAGGTATTCCCGGCGGACAACGATTACACGGATGGTGTCGATTATTACTGGAGGTTCATCTATGGCGAGAACAACTATTCGGTCTACTTCGAGTTCAGCGATGGAAAAACCACGGTGACGACGACACCCAAGATTCTACGGATCTCCTCTAGATCGATAAGCCTTTCAAGCCCGCAAGTGACCCCCGCTTATGGTTTCTCGGGTACCCCCTTCAATTTCAGCGTGGTCTATACCGACACGGCAAACTTGCTACCGGATAGCATCACGATCAACATCAACGGCAGCACGTATGCCATGGTTCAAGCCAACCCTGGCGACACAATCACGAACGACGGCAAGACCTACTTCTTCTCCACGACGGGTTTAACCAGTTTCGGCAAGTACGTCTACACGATCAACGCGTCGGCCTGGTGGATGTCGGCCGTGATCAGTGGAGTCGGGCCGGAAGTTAATCCCTTCGCCGGGCAACCCAGGATCGTGCTCGTCAGCCCTGCCAACGGCACGACGGAATTCAACTGGAACGTGCTCTACACGTGGGACAGCCTCGAGGTCGGCGTGGTCACGACCACGTATCGATGGCAGTTGTCGACATCGGCCACGTTCGCCTCCATCGCGAGGGAGCAGAGCAACATTGCCGAGACGACAAACACGACGAGCTTGATGTACTTCATGAACGTGGTTGCAGGGACGTATTACTGGCGCGTGAGGGCTGAATACGAGTCCGTCTACAGTACATGGTCCTACGCGGGAATCATCGTGATCCAGCTCAACGACAACGCCCCGACGTTAACGCTGATGCAGGTGACCCCCTCCTTGGGAACGACGACGACCACATTCAACTTCACCGTGAGGTACACGGACGCGGACAACAACGCCCCGACCTACGTCAACATCACGATAAACGGGACGGAACACGCGATGCTGCAAGCATACCCGTCCGATATCAACTACATGGACGGAAAGTCCTATTATTACGCAACCACGCTCGCCGTCAATGGCAAGTACCAGTTCACGGTCAGGTGCAGCGACGGGAAGTACACGACCACGAGCGCTGTCACGAACGCGCCCGAGGTATCCGCGCTTGGAGGATACCCTCCGGTGAACTTGTTAGAACCACCAGACGCGTCGATGCTCGCGATCGGCAACATCAACTTCTCGTGGACGAGCTTGGGGGCGCCTATCGGTGCCGTGAATTTCACGTGGCAGCTCGCGGATAGCTCGGCGTTCTCGAACATCGTCTTGCAGCAAGACGCCATCCCCGAAACCCCGACCACCACGAGCAAGGTGGTCAACGTGACGGTGGCCAGCGGCATGTATTACTGGCGCGTCAGGGCGGTGTTTAATGGTGAAAATGGCCTGTGGTCAAATTCTCGCTCGATAATCATCTCCCGCCAGATGGGCCTCAACGACACGACGTTTTCCCCGCAGATGGAAAACTCGGGTGCCACCTTCACCTTCACGACCGTCTACTACGACAGCTACAACTTGCTGCCGGATGCCATCACGATCGCCATAAACGGGAGCACCTATCCAATGGTCGAATTGGACGCGGGAGACACGGACACCTCCGATGGCAAATCGTACGGTTATACCACGTCTAGCTTGGTCACCTTCGGCCACTACTGGTTCTCGATCAACGCGTCCCAAGGACTCGACACGAAGTCAACCGGGATCCTGGCGGGCCCCGAGGTGAATCCCTATGTCGGAACCGCCAGGATCACGTTGATAGCCCCGGTGAACGGGACGACCCATTTCAACTGGAACGTGAACTTCTCGTGGGACAGCGTCGAGGCGGGTGGGGTGACGACGACCTATACCTGGCAGCTGTCAACGACGGCAGCGTTCTCGAGCATTGCGCGCCAAGCCACAGGCATTCCCGAAATCCCGGGGACGAGTAACACTGTGCAGTTGCTGAATGTCGCCGCTGGGACGTATTATTGGCGCGTGCGCCCCGTGTATCAAGGCCTCTACGGTAACTGGTCATACACGGGAAGTCTTACTATCGTGTTGAACAACAACGCGCCGACGTTGAGCTCGACGCAAGTCACGCCCGCGCTGGGCAACCTCACTACTACCTTCAACTACACCGTGACTTACACCGATGCCGACAACAACATGCCGGCGTTCATCAGCGTCACGATCAACGGCACGACACACGCGATGGTCGCGGCGTACCCGTCCGACACCAACGTGGTGGACGGCAAGTTGTACTACTACGCCACCACGCTGGCCAGTTACGGATCCTACCAGTTCTACGTCAGGTGCGGGGACGGGAGGTTCAATTCCACGAGCAGCACGATTGGCTCGCCATACGTGTCCCCCCTTGCGTTCTACCCGCCCGTCATCCTCGTCTCGCCCGCGGACTTGTCCGAGCACTCTGCTGGAGACATCACCTTCACGTGGACGAGCTTGGAAGCTTCCATTGGGGCGGTGAATTACACCATCCAGTTCTCGACATCCACGATCTTTTCAAGCATTGCCCTCCAAGTGAACGACATCCCCGAGGCACCTGCATACACAAGCGCCTTAATCTACGTGAACTTGACCTCCAACATCTATTACTGGCGGGTGCAAGCGGTCTACAACGGATTCGGAGGCGCGTGGTCGGGCTATCGATCGATAGACCTTTATCGGAACGACTTTGATCCCGTCTTATCGTCACCGGACATAACCCCGGCGAATGGCAACGAGTACATGCTCCACAACATCACGATCATCTACACCGACGCGGACAACAACGCGCCACTATCGGTAAGCGTGACCATCGACGGGGTGACACGCGCCATGACGAAATCGAATGTCTCGGATGTCGACTACATAAACGGCGTTATGTTCCATTACGCGTACTACCCGAGCGCTGGGAACCACGACTACTCGTTCCAATGCAACGATTCGAGGAGGGTGGGAAGCCTGGCGACGCAGCAGTTCTACGTGCAACCGAACGTGCAGATCCCGTGGATGGATGGCCTTGCCGTCACTCCCACGCTGGGCAGCAATACCACGCTCTTCACGTTCACCGTGACCTACCACGACCTGGATGGCAATTTACCCTACGCGATCAACATCACGATCAACGGGAGTGTCTTTGCATTGGTCGAGGTTAATCCCATGGACCAGAACGTCGTCGATGGGAAGGTCTACCGGTACCAGACGACCCTCCCGCTATATGGGACGTACACCTTCGAAGCGCATTGCTATGACTGGCCTTTTTCGAATTCCCTAGGGCCGGTTTCAGGCCTGGTAGTCAATCCACTGGTCGGTTACCCCGTTTCCATCGCCCCGCTTTCTCCGATTAACGGGGAGCCGAGAGAAATGGGGTCGATCGAATTCAAGTGGACAAACTTGAATGCACCATTCGGGCGAGTCACGTTTATTCTACAGGTGTCGAACGATAGCAATTTCACAACGATATTGAAACAACTAAGCATATTGGAGTCACAGTCGTCAACGGGAACCTCGTGTTGGGTCCGTCTCGAAGGACCGGCGTTCTCGGCGGGCGAGTATTTTTGGCGCGTGATCCCCGTGTACCAGGGCATCCAAGGGACGCCATCCGCGTCTGGATACCTCAACCTCGAACCGAAGGGCACGATCCCCAGCAATTTCTGGGACCAATGGGGCATTATTATCATCATATTTGGCTCGATTGTTGCCGTCGTCGTGGTCGGTGCCAGCGTGGCTGCAAGCCGCAAGAAGGCCAAAGCCGCGAAAATCGCGGCCACGAAACAGGTTCCGGAGAAGGCCAGGCGGAAGGCGATCCCCGAGGTCTCGATGCCGGGGTTGGCAAGACCTCTCACGGGCGAGGTCGGCGCCAAGAAGGCGTCCCAGGCCGCCTACCAGGACGTGGTCGGGCCGAAGACGGCGAAGGAACTGGAAGAGTTGAGGAAAACCGAGAGCGAGGTCTCGGCGCAGCTGGAACTCAAGACGTGCATCGTGCACAAGGGACCGATCCAAGGGACGAATTACTCTTGCCCGTCATGCCACGTGTTCTATTGCTTGAAGTGCGCGCGGTCCTTGGCCACGCAAGGCGAGAAGTGCTGGAGCTGTGGCCACGAGATCGAGCTGGAAGCCGAAGAGACGGTCAACATTCCCGTAAAATATCCCCCGAAGAAATTCTTTTGCCATGCATGCACGAAATATGTCATGGTACAAGATCCCGATTTCAAGCAATGGCCTGCATGTCCCACTTGCACGCAGCCCCTGGCATACATCAAGGATTGTCCCTTCTGCTCGGCTCCCATCTCGCTGAACCGGGAAACCTACACGATGTATAATGGAAAGCTCGTGCAATGCTCCAACTGCAAGAAGAATGTTATGATTTGATTTTATCTCTTTTTCCTCAAGTTCTGTTTCTCAGATTGGCTCGTTTCAATAACGGTGGAGTCCCGTTGGGATTGGCGTTCTGCGCAGTGTTTCTGGGATGCATTCCGGGTATTCTTCGCCCCGATGGCGAGTGCGTGGCATTAACAAAAGGTTCCGTTCATTTTTTTTCACGCGGCGACCATCCTTGAACGATACCCGATCTTGGCTCTCGTGACGGGTGGTTTATAGCCTTGATATCTTTCTTGCCAGTTCGGGATCGTCCTTTCCGAGTACCGCGATGAACATTGCCTTCTCCTGGTCGATGTCGAACTTGGCGACGATGCCCCGGCTCTTCGCCTCGTCGATGAGATCCCAGATCGACGCGCCGGATAATTCGGCGGCCCGATCCATCGTCTCGCCTTTCTGGAATAGTTCGAGACCAAGGCGAATCCGCTCCCGAGTGATGCCATCATCGATGATCCGTCTGATGATCGTAGCCCGGTCGATGCCAAGCAGCTTGGCGACCCTGTCGAGCTCGCTTATCGTGTTCGGATCGACCCGAACGGAAATGTTGCCAGCCATGATTTATTCCACTAGACTTTTCACTTGCCTCACGAAATTGATATCTTCTGGGGACGGTAAAGCATGTTTCACCCATTTCGAATAATACCCGTCGAATTCGGCGCCCGTGATGATTTTATTCTTGAGGGCTGCGAGCATCGTGATGCTGATGTTCCGAGGTTCAAGATTCATGGACGTAGCAACACGTCGCCCTTTTTTGTCGTCGATCATGCAAAGGCATTTGTGATCGATGGTATTTTGGATGGTTTCCGTTTCTCCGGGCCCTAATCCAAGGACAGGTAAATTTGTCGGGGATTCATGAACGATGATAGTGCCTGCCTTGATCATTTTCTCGCAAATATATGCCTCTGCTTTTCCTTTGCGCTTACCCTTGGTTATTACTTCATCGTGTACGGCTTTCGTGACCACGACATCCCCGTAAAGTTTTGATATCACGCCCGTGAAATCCATCTTGAGGGCATAGATTGCGGAACATGAATCAAGCTTAATCATAGGATGCTCTCGTAACCAATGTATTTAAACGCATACGTTTTGCATCACAAATCACTCACTTGTATACTATATAAAAAAGGATAAATGCCAAGACAAAGGTTAATTGGTTTTTACTGAATGCGTGTAGGCGCTAAATCGAGCGAGTGTGCATGCACCAAAGCGAGTGACGCGTGGCCATTGCTCTTCGTATTATAATCTTCATTTGTGTGTGTTAGCTAGTATAACAACATGTTTCTTTAGCCAAGTTTCCACGTTGCTAATTCGTCGGACTTGAAAGCCTTCCTTATCAACTTTAGGCCAAGCCTCCTTGTCATTATTAACCGATTGACAAAGATAGACAAATAAATAGGCCAGGAAATAAGAATGTTGAAGATTTACCGATTAGTGCAAACCGCGAGAATAAACAATACCGGGTGTACCGTGAAATGGCAAACCAGACGAGAAAGAGCCAAAGTGAACGCGATCTTGAACGCCGGCTCAATAAACTGTTAATCCAGCCGGATAAACGCCGATCTTATCATCGGAAGAGCGAGAGTCGCAAATATGTCCGCGACAATGAATTGAAGCCTGTTAATGGTGGATCGAAGCCAAGTTCGCCAAGGAAAACTGCTAATTTGTCCCAAACTCAACCACGATGCGGGTTATGTGGAAATACGAAGCACTTGACGAAAACGCCATGCTGCAACCAATGGATTTGCGACGATGAAGACCAGTACGTATTGTTTTCTTTCGAGAGAAACAGTTGCTATCGAAACCACAGTCGGTACACGTTGTGTGCATCACATCACGAGGAGGGACATTATGGCAGGTGGCAAGACTGCAAAAAATGTAAGGAAGCCATTGAAACCGAGATGTACGTGTGGTATGGCACGAACGAGTACAATTTCGAGAAACTCGAGAATCCTCCCGCTTTTAAACCGACTCGATGCAAAAAATGCAACAAGATCATTCACCTTGGTGAAGAGGGCCATGTCATGAAGGGAAATGACTATTATTGCATGAAATGTTATGTTTTGCGTTAGAAATGGGTGTGTTTTCGTTTCTCGTGCCATTCTTGATAATTCTTATAAGATCCCATCACCAAGGCTAGTGAAAGGCGGCTTGGATCCAAAGATTCTCTTGGGGATCACGTGTATTTTGTCCTTTCATATATCTTGCACGTTACATTCTGGATTATCTCTAACGGGACTGGATCATTAGACTTTACCAGTACAAAACTCGTATCAAGCAATCTCTCGAATAGATAACGTCATTGCATGGATTCAAAGCATCCATTTCAAGTTCGACGAGGTTTGAAATAGCGGTCGGAAAAAAGGTGGTGGACACCAGGCTATTTTTTGATCTCATAAATGTATTTGTTCGATAATAGTTCTCGAAGCTTTACTTTGATCTCGTTGTGGGCCGTGAGCATTCCCGAGAATGGAGCATCGGTAATCGGTGCCACGACGGGCAAAATGACCTGGCCAAGCACGCTTTCAAGCAAGCTGACATTCCCTGATGCGAGGATTTGCAAGTTATAGTTGTTCTCGAGTTGGAAGAACTCGATGAGGCGATACCGGTCGAAACCGACCTTGGTGATGATATAGCGAGGGAACGAGCCCGTGTGGGCAAGCGTGTTCGCCGCGATGGCCTCGATCTTGGCCGATATCAGGCTCTCCAGGAGATCCAAAAAATTGCCATCGGCCGTGTCGCCGGAGAACGACATGTCCTTGATAGGCAGCGCATCGGGGCCTTGCGGCGTGAGCAACAGCGCCATTGTGCCGATCGACTTGAAGGACAGGCCAACGTAGTGGAGCTTGACCATCTGCTCCATGGTCGGTATGGTTACTTGCCGGAGGGCCGCGTCCCGGATCTTCTGGTACTCGTGAACGATGAAGCCGGAGATGGAGGTCTTGCGGCGCTCGATCTCGCTTCGCTCTATGGGCGACATTGCTGCTTTTACTTGCCCCTTGAAGATATCGATCATTAAACGCTTTAATTCTTGCAGCAAGACGGTTGGCCGCTTGAAGAAGACGCCGTAGATGCAAAACAGCATGGATCCTTGCGTCTGGAAGATGGCTTCCTCAAAGAAAGAGAGAGCGATTTTCGTTGGCGGCTCGCCACCATCAGGAGCAATTCCCGGTTCCTTCGGTGGCTCGAGCAAGATGCGCTCCAGGTCGCCACCCAGGATCGATGTCGCTATCTCGTGTGCATTGGCGCCGAGCTCTAGCACGTAAGCATACTCGTCATTGCTGCAAAAGATGATCTCGCGGGATTGGATGTTGATAACCCCCATCATTTTCAGGTAATCGCCGTCATTGCTGAGCAAGGTCGGAGGGGTTCCCGGTACCGCGGGACCCGTACCGGAGTCAGAAACTTGCACGGGCGTTTCCGGAGGCTTGGCTTGCAAGGCAATGGTGCTCGCAAAATCCATGGATGGTGGCGTGATGATCTGTTTTGATGCTTCACGTTCCTTTACGATTTTGGCATTCGCGGGAGATATAACGCTAGACACGATCTTGTCGAGTGGTTCATTACAGCGTGGACAGTTTGCTGGATATGGAGCCGCGATCTTGTAATTGCATCGCGGGCAGGACCGCGTTTCGACCTTGCCGAATTTCAACATCGCCGGATGCTCTTGAATGTGCGTGTTCATTTCGTGGTGGATGCAAGCGTCCTCTTCATGATCGCTATTGCTTGGTCCAACGTCACGACCTCTTGCTTTGTGGATATTAAATTCTTTAGTGCGACCTTTCCATCCTTCCATTCCTTCTCCCCGAGCAAAATAGCGAAGGGAAAGGCGAGTTTGGATGCACATTGAAGGGCGCGTTTCACGTTCCAGTCCGTGATGCTGAACTCGACCTTGATGCCGTTTTCAATGAGCTTGGCTTGCAGCTTGAACGCCTCTGGCACGAGATCCGGCGTGAAAGCGAAAAGGAACACGTCTGCCCTGGACATGGCTTCCATCTTCAAGGCATCATTATTCTCCGCAGCGAGAACGAGCCGGTCGAGGCCGAAAGCGAACCCGGTCGCGGGCGTGTCGTCGCCACCGAAGTCGCGTATGAGCCGGTCATACCGTCCCCCGCCGCAGATCTGCTTCTGCTTGCCAAGGGATGGCGAATCTATCTCGAACACAAGGCCAGTGTAATAGTCAAGCCCGCGTGCGAGGGAAAGATCCACGACTCTGCTTTTTATACCCCCGGCATCGAGCAATTGTTCAGCACGGAGAAGGGTGCTTGATTCTAGGGCCTGGAGCGCCTTGGGATACGCCGCGAGTACTTGCCGGGCACGAAAAAGCACGTCGCTCTTAAAGGAGCCGTTCAAGTTGAGGAACTGCTTGAGCGTCGAAACTAGCGATTCCTCCAATCCGAGACCGTTCAAGGCATCCGTGAACCCTGCATCGATGGCCTCTTGTGTCGTATCATCGAGCAAACCCATATTAAACTTGATCGTGTCGCCGTTGGCCTTGTCCATGAGGCCGATGACCTTGTCTTGTATTTCCTCTTTGACGGCTTTCTCTTGTAGCAGCTCGCGAAGGATGTTGAGGTCGTTCATGCGGAGTATGTAATCCTTTATACCGAGCTTCTGCACGATGCTCGTCGCCACGTACATAATTTCCGCGTCTGCTATGGCCCCGGGAATGCCGAACACCTCGACCCCGAACTGGAAAAATTCGCGGTAGCGGCCAGGGGCGGGCTTGTCGTACCGGAACACGGGGCCGACGTAATATATCTTGAGAGGCTTTGGAACCGAGTTCAAGTCGCTCTGGATGTAGAACCGACAAACCGGGGCTGTAAACTCGGGACGGAGCACGAAGGTGCGCGTATCATCGGATGTTAACTCCTTGTCAGCTGATTCTTGCTGAGCTCTTGGAGCTTTAAACGTGAAGGATTCCTCGCGGAATTTCTCGCCCGACTTCACGAGGAAGAGATCGAAGAACTCGAACGTGGGCGTCATGATCTCCTCGAATCCAAACATTTCAAGCGATTCACGCACGATTCGCTCGACCTTTCGGTGCTTGCGAAGGTCCGTGGGGAGAAAATCCCGCGTGCCTGTCGGCCGGCTCAAGTCTAGCTTCTTTTCTGACACGGATCGTCAAGTCCATCATGTTCTTTGATAAGGATCAATGATTCTGACTATAAGATGGGAATGAGAACAATACGGGATTTAGCTTGGACGCCGCACGATCCTTGATAAATCGTCCAAGTTTCACTCGGCATTGTCGGAATGAGGAGGTTCATGCGATCCGTGTGGGAGCGAAGGAAAAGAAGAATTAGAGATTGGTATTAATGACGAAGTTAAGGCCGGTGGAGCTTAATTTCACGATGTTGAGCGCACGGAGGTTCTTGATCAACTCGACCGCCTGGTCTGCCGGGATGCCCATGACCCCGGCGATCCAGTCCTCGTCGAAGCCGAGCAGCGCGAGCCTGGGGTTTTCAAACAACTTGTAGATCAGCCGAAGCTCTGTAGGTCGATTGGCGAGCAACTGGTGCACTTTCTGCTCGAACATCGCCGCTTGCTCTTCCTTCGACACGGGGCGAACCGGCGCCGCTGCAGGCTTGGTGATCACCGGCACTTGCGGAACGACTGGCGGCGCTGCAGCAGCGGGCGCTGTTGGTTTTTGCACGGCGAATTGTTTCATCACCGGCTTGGTGGTCATCGGCACCGGGGGAGCGGCTTGAGCAACGGGCGCCCTTGGCATGGCTGGCACCGGGGGAGCTGTGGCCGTGGGGGCTGCCATCGATGGCGGAACGGTCGGGGGCCTGGGAACCGCCGCGAGCTTGTTCTGTGCCGTTTGAACATCTGAAGCGACGCGCGGGGCAGCCTTGGGCGGTACGGGTTTCATCACCCCTGCTTGAGGGGGCCGCGGCACCGCGGGAACCGAGGGCACTGCGGGAGCTACGGGCGCCGCGGCTACCGAGGGAACCGAGGGCATCGCGGGAGTTACGGGCGCCGCGGCTACCGCGGGAACCGAGGGCATCGCGGGAGCTACGGGCGCCGCGGCTACCGAGGGAACCGCTGGAGCCACCGGAACGACAGAAGCCGCCGAAACGGGTTTCATCGCCCCTGGTTTGGCGGGGGCAGGTACTGGTATCTTCCCCAATGGTTTTAATGCTCCTATCGGCCTTGCAGCGGAAGGTGCGGGCTTGGGCACCGCGGGTACCTGGGCAAGGACAGGCGCCGGGGCGGGTGCGGGAACGGGTACCGGAAACGGAATCGCATCCGGTGGAGCCTCCACGACATCTGGATTGGGAAAATCGGGTATTTCATCCGTGGTGGGAATGACGGGTGCTGGCGGCTCGACAGCGGGGACGGGTGGAGACCCGGATGACGGCACGCTGGTTCCCAAGGAAATCGACGGGGGAGCTTCGATCGCCGGTATGGAGGGAACCGGCGGGGGTGCCGATCGTGAAATCACTGGAGCGGGGGTCGATGACGGGATCGACATGGATGGAGGCGCTTCCAGCGACGTAGAAGGAATCACCGGTGGTTCCGGCGCCTTGCTCGTTTTCGGGGGCTCCGGCACCTTGCTTATCCTTGGTGTTTCTGGTGGTACGGGTCGGGTTTTTGGTGCCGTCGTGGGAACAGGAGTGGTTTGCTCGGAAGGTGGCGCCGGCGCGAGATTGGACCCTGGTTCCACTTTTACACTGCTCCGGTCTACCAGTATCTTGCTCGAGCCATCTGCGGGGAGGATCCGATCCGGGGCGAGCCGTGCCTTGATCGAGCCGCTGATGATCATTTCCTCGAGCACGGCAAGAACTGCTTCCTCGCTCTGCTCCCCTATGCGCTTGGAAATGCCTTTTATGGGGATCTCGGCATATGCCTTTGCCATGCCCTCGATCGCTTCGAGAAGCTGGGCCTTGAGCGTTGTCTTGGCCTCTTTATCAGTCTGCTCGAGCAAGGCGAACAGATCTTGTGAACTCGGGCCGGCCGTGGGCTTCGCCTCACCTGGCGCCGCGCCCGGAGGCTTGCCGAATAATTTCTCATCCAATTCCCGTCCTTCTTGCACGTCCTTATCCTTTTCCTTTCCCTTGTCTTTATCCTTGTCTCTATCCTTGTCCTTGTCTTTTTTTTTCTTATCTTTTTCAGTTTCTTGTTTTCTTTGCGACATTTGCATTAATTCGAGCATCGTTGCTGGTTTTTTTTCGTCGCTCATCGTTATCGGCCATGATTGGGGGAACCGGGGGATGAATCGGGCGGTTTTCCCGGTAATCTCTATTGATCAGAACCACGTGGAACTATTTAGTTTTTCTTTGGAAGCATAATACATATGTTTTTCATGTTAACGATTCAAGCTGCACGTCCTTGCTGCGCAAAGACGTGTCAGACAAGGACGGGACGCGTTACTCCTTGCCGTGCAAGCCGGGATCTTGACTCGTCGATGACAAGCCGGCTCTGGATGAAACCGCTTTAAATATCTTGCTGGAACAAGTTGACGGCAATCATTAATCTGCTTACCAATGATGATGAATGCCCATGGATCCGGCCAAGAGAACGCTGGTGATCATCGGTTCAGTTCTCGCCACGGCGCTCCTTGGCCTCTCGTTCTTGAATCCTGTCATCTTCTTTGACGACCTCATCTACTACGGGATCATCGCCGCCATCATCATCGGGATGCTGGCATGCAATGACGGCCGCTTCCGCGGCGTTCCTGGCATCGCGTGGTCGACGAGGACTTGCGGTGGTTGCCACAAGATCCTGCCGCGTGGCGTGCGGATCGGCATGACATGTCCGCATTGCGGGGTCTACCTCGGCGGCGAGCGCAAGTCGTTCATGGGCATCCCGGCCGGCAAGTTCGACGATGACGACTATGCCCGACCCGCCGCGTTCCGACCCAGGCGACGCGACAGGCAGGTAACGAACTATCCCCGCATCACTCGCTCGCCCAGCGAGAAAAAGTCGAAAGTATCCAAGATCGACGAATACGAGCGGACGTACGCCGGTCCAACCGGGTACGAGTCGTCGATCTTCACGGCAGGGGATACGGCCATCCTCCCCGGCGACGCGCTCGTTCCGGAGAACGATCGGACGCGGGCCGGGCGGTTCGACGGCAACTCCGAGCTCGCCGCGTTCAACCCGCCGTTCGATGGCCTGTTCAAGGACCAGTCCCAGATCAAGAATCTCTTCTCCCAGTTCCTGAACTGGGCAGCCATCGGCGGATCCTTGCGCCGCTGGGTGCAGAATGTCCAGGAGAACCCGAACCTGTTTGCCTCGAACGTGAAGCCTGGAAGGATGAAGAGCGACGCGGAAATCGATGCAGTGGCAAAGCTCGATGCTTGGAAGGTGTTCGAGCGAGGCGGCTTTACAGAGCCATTGAAGTTGCCCGACCTGTACAAGAGTTTCGTCAAGAAGCAAGAGGACGCGGAAAAGGCAGCCCTCGCCACGAATGATGGCCGTGACGGGTAGGCCGGGCGCGCTTGCACCGATCCATATGACCATGTAGAGCATCAAAATTGTTGGCGTGATCCCTTTCTTGCAGAAATTGCCTCAGAATCGCAGATGCTGACTCAAGAGAAGAGGCAAAAGAAAATGGGAAACACCCCTTGGGAAACCCTCGTTATCAAGCACAGCCGGCTTGACAAGGGCTACGTGATGACGTCCAATGGCGGCGGCCGCGCGGGGAGCATCATCTGCAATAAGACTCCCGACGGCATGGACATCTACATCGTCGATGCATTTCACGAGGTCTCCGTGGTGCTGGAGACATGCAATGATGGCATGGATACAGTGGCATTCTTGGTACCTGTAGGCAAGATCGTTGATAATAAAGGCAAGTTTCGATTGCTGGGCAGGCTTGCTCGGTCGACCGGCAGGCTAGACAATAAATTCGTGTTTCAACCAGCGGCCGATCAAGACGTGTTCGTGGCCATCGGTTCCGCGCTTTCACGGTCATTTGTCATTCGACGGAGGGGGATAGAGGTCGCCAGCTTCGTGAAGGAGGGGAAAACCCTCGAGATCGCGATGAATTCGCCCTTGCTGCCCGTGGACAAGGCGATCGTGATAGGCATAGGGATTGCCACGTCCCTCCGAGGTGAGCTGGCGAGCGCGCTCCGGAGCGATCTGAAGATCCCCACCATCGTGCAAGCGTGAGGGCGTGCTCGTGCGAATAGATAGATGCAAAAGGTGTATTGCTGCGGCGTTCGATGGTTCACGGCCATCGGGTCTGACAGGGTCATCATGGAGAAGCGACGTGCAAGGAGGATGGATATGATGGTCACGGAAAAAAGCTGGTTTTTCAAGTGCAAATACGACAATCGTGCCGGGGGGTTCGTGCTGGAGAACAGCGCGGGAACGCGGGCTGGTCGAGCTTTGATGAAACATGCGAATGGAGGATCATCGCTTTTCGTCTTGAACTCGCGCGACGAGATCGCGCTCGTCCTCGAGCACGTGAAAGGCCAAACCAATCACGCCCGCTTTCTTGTACCGAGGCGAGCCATAAATGGTGCAAAAAGCGGCCTTGCCATATATGGAATCATCGATCAAAAGGTCAGCGGGTTCGATCACGTCTACGAATACGTGAGCTCGACTGGCTCGGAGGTGTTCCGCGTCATCGCCGAAAATTTTCCGCGGCGCTTGGTTATCAGCAAGGAGGGCGTGCGAATCGCCGAGATCGAGAAAAATTCAAGGGAGATGATCGTCCATGTCAATAGGCAAGTCGGGGACACGGACGTGCTCTTGATTGTCGGCATCGTGCTCGCGGTTTGCGTGCTCATGCCAACGTGTGGTAGCACGTGCAACGACGTGAAAAGCCCCGTCATCTTGATCGGGTAATGGTATGCAGGTTTATACAAGGAAAAAAAAGAGATTCGGAGGCGTGGGATGTTCTATTTCTTTAACAAGGTCTTGACATCCTTTTCAGTGAAGCCCAGTATCTTGTTGCTGTCGACGTGTTTCACCAGCCCCTTTCGCGTGTTGTAATACTTCAACGCGTCCGTTGACTGATCCTCGTAGGCTTTCCACCGCTTCTCGAATGTTTCCTCGTTGTCGTCCGCGCGGTGCTCGAGCTTGACCTTGCAGGCATCGCATTGCCCTTCCACCTTGGGCTTCAACTTGTCGTTGTAGATGTTGTAGATGCGGTTGCATTTCGGGCAGTTGTACCGGCCGAGGATCCGCTCCCGCAGCGATTTCTTGTCGATGTCGAGGACGACGACCACGTCGATCTTGGTTACCTGGTCGAGCGCCTTCGTCTGGTCGAGCGTGCGCGGGAAGCCATCGAGCATAAAGCCGTTCTGTTTCACGTCGTCCTTCGCGAGCCGGTCTTTCACCATGCCGATGACAACGGAATCTGGAACGAGCTTCCCCGCGTCCATGTATTTTTTCGCCTCTTGACCGATCGGCGTGTTATTCTTCACGTTCTCCCTGAAAAGATCTCCGGTGCTGATGTGCACGATCTTTTCATGTTTCTTGATGATTTCCGCGAGTGTTCCCTTGCCCGCGCCGGGCGGACCAAACAAGATGATGTTAATCATGAGGATGTTGAACTCACGGGAACCCAAAAAGGTTCTTGCATATCCAACCCGCAACGCTGGCGATCCCCGCATTCCCCGGCCGGATCGACGCCCGCTCTCCCTATTGCCTCGTGACCGATCGGGCGTTCTTGAAATCGTGGGAATTGAAAATGCCGGCGATGTTGGATGCAAGAAACCGATTGAAAAAGAAGGCTTAAAATGCTACTATCCAATTGTATATAAACATTGGAAAGACTCCCGACGCATTACTAGCAATTTGGGCACTTTTTAATAACCATGCAACCCGACAAGGAAGGAAGACCATGGAACCGAATTTAGAAGGCAAAAAACTCTACCGGCGAACCAAGTCGGTCTGTCCCGAGTGCTTGAAACAAATCGACGCGAACCTCGTGCTAGACGTGCTCGATGGGAACGACGCGGTGCTGATGCGCAAGAAATGCTCGGAACACGGCTTTTTCGAGGACATCATCAGCCGCAGTCCACCCGAATACGAGCGCAATCAACAATATTACCACGAGTTCTGCACGATCGAGAACAAGCTACACGAGGAACGCACGGGCAAGAACTGCCCACACGAGTGCGGGATGTGCGCGTCGCACAAGTCATCGCCGTGCATCGCCTTGATCGACGTGACGAACCGGTGCAACCTGGCATGCCCGATCTGCTTCGCCAACGCGTCGGCCAAGGGATACATCGTGGAGCCGACCCTGGACGAGCTACGGGCGATAATGACCCACTTCCGCGCCATCAAGCCGATTCCCCCGGTGTTGCTGCAGCTCTCGGGCGGCGAGCCGACGGTGCGGGACGATTTCCCCGAGATCGTCCGCATGGGCAAGGAACTCGGCTTTGTCGAGATCATGTTGACCACTAATGGCCTCAAGCTCGCGGCGCGGAATGGCGTCCAGTATATCAAGGACTTGATGGCCGCGGGGCTCAACGCCATATATCTCAGCTTCGACTCGGCCAACGACCCGGAGGTGTACAAGAAAACGAGGGGCGTCAACTTGCTCGAGCAAAAGAAGCGCGTGATCGAGAACTGTCGCAAGGCCGGCTTCAAGGGCATCATGCTCGTCCCCACGATCGCCAAGGGCGTGAGCGACCACCAGGTCGGGCCGATAATGGAGTTCGCGAAGGCAAACCGCGACGTGATCTCTGGCATCGTGTTCCAGCCCGTGTCGCTGTGCGGCCGCATCGATAACGAGCAGCTCCGGGAGCTACGGTACACGACTAGCGACCTCACCAAGGCCATCAGCGATGTGACGGGCATCAAGGACGAGTACATCTACCCGATCCCTGCCATGAGTTACATGACTAAGCTGATTGCTTGGTACGACTATAGCAGCCAGTTCACGATGGCCGCGCATCCTGACTGCGGGTTTGCCACGATCATGTCTGTAGACAACAAGAATGGCAAATGGCTGCGTGTAGAGGACTGGTTCGACGTGGACGGGCTTTTAAAATGGGGCGACAAGGTCTGGACGGAGTACGTGGAGAAGAACCAATGGCCCAGCTTCACCGAAAAGTTACTCGGGCCGCTGGCGAAATTTTTCGGCGAAAAGGTCGGCAACGTCATCAACCAGGCCTCGGACTTCGCCTACCGCAAGGCGATCAAGGCATACTTCATGGCGGGGGCCATGCGCTACTTGAAGGGCATCAGCGGGCCCGTGTCAGATTTCATCCCGATCATGCTCAGCCCGAGACTCGAGACCGCGGCGAACTTCTTTGAACACGGCAACAACCTCTTGATCTCGTCAATGCATTTCCAAGACGTTTATAATTTCGATTTGGACAGAGTTCAACGCTGCCTCGTGCACTATGGCACCATGGACCCCGATAATCCAGGTAAAGTCCTCCAGGTTCCCTTCTGTGCCATGAACAGCATACATCGAGAAAACATCGAGAAAAAATTGGCCAGGCAGAACGTCAAGATCGACCCGAACGACGTGACAGCCAAGGCCAAGGAATTCATCGAGAAGGAAGTTGGAAAATAGCACTTGCCTTTTCAATTACTCTTTTTCTCTGAATTATATCGATCTCTCACGATGTCATCAGAGACGTGAAACGTGAACTACTCCCTCGTCTAAGGTGGTGAATCTCCATTCGTGATAATTACCAGGGAGGCAGGAAAGAAAAAGGTTGTGGAAAAAGGTGCTGAAAAGGACTTCTCAACCAAGCCCGTTTCAGTAACCATGTTCGATGTTATTTGCTTCCCCTGGCTTCCCGGCGAGACAAGCCTTTCTTTTTCTGGAAAATCACGAAAATAGCAACTCCAGCGGCACCACCGGCACAAGCGAGCACGACGGTACTCGTCAAGTGAACAAGACCTGGTGGTCATCTTGGCAGCGCGGCAGCCCTTTCTCGAGCGAATCTCAAGAATAACCATCCTCGCCTTCCCCCTCATCTTCCACATCTTCATCCTCCTTCTCTTCCTCTTCCTCGTCGGGGATGAATCGCGCCCTGTTTCGCATCCATCCGGGCACGGCACGCATGGACGGCACGTAAACGATCTCCAGCGCGTCGCAGTCTTCAAGGGCATCGGGCAGCGCAGTGATGCCGGTCTCGCCGACGTCGAGCATCTCCAGCGATTCGCAGCCGCCGATCGAGCCCGGTAGTGCCCGGAGCGGCGTGTTACACGCCCGCAGCTCCCGCAACTTCTTGCATTGCCCGATCTCCTCGGGCAACGCCTCGATCGCCGTGCTCGACACGTCGAGCACCTCCAGGCTCGCCCCCCAGCGCTCGATGCCGCCCGGCAGCCCCTTGATGCGCGTGTTGTTCGCGTCCAGCTCCCGCAGCTTGTCGCCGGGGAATAACCAGCTCGGCAGCTCGGCGATGGGATTGCTGGAGATGTCCAGCTTCTCGAGCGCCACGAGCCCGGATTTTTTCACGCCGGGGAACCGCTCCATACCGACGTTGGCGATATCTAATTCCCTCAAGGATCTCACGTGCAATATCGCGCCGGGAAACTCGGGGAAGCGATTCTTCTTGGCGTCTAATCGATCCTCATTCGTTAGCCAGAGTTTCACTAAGCATTCGAGTTTCTGTAAAGTGTGAGGTAAAAAAGTTAATCCGGAACCAATCATCAACTCTTCAAGGGTTTTTATTTCAGACATGTTATCGGGAAGCCCGTCTTCGAGGTTCCCGATTACGATGAGTGTCTTCAATTGCTTGAGCTTAATAAGTGTATTCGAAACGTCCGACGTGCATAATTTCAAATCATTCCCCCATAGTCTCAAGGTCTCTATATTCGGGAAGGATGAAAGCCATGCAGGAATCCGGGTAAAATCTTGCTTGTCGAGATAGACCGTCTTGACCTGAGTCTCGTCCAGGCGACCTGTCTTCGCACGGAAGGTGACCGATGGATCGTCGGAGATGCCGCTCTCGACCATGTATATCAGACTGCCATCCACGACGATCTCCGCGGCCTTCTTGCCCATGTGACTAACAAGAAAGAAAGGGTTAATAAATGTATCGACCCGTGGAAGTTCACGACGTTGGATAAGCATAGTGTGTATAAAATTCGTCCAGGTACTTCGTCTTGATGAACCGGCGTCCGGGTGCGGCAAGCCATTGACGGTAAGCATCTATCTCCTCGCCGGGCAAAGCTTTCTTAAGATCTGTTCTAAGTCCATCCTTCCCATCGAGATCTCCTGTAGCACTGGCGGGGTAGTTCGGGTTCGGCACTTCCCCGTCCAGCTGCGCGTCGAGGAAAATGTCGATCCCCTGGTGGAGCACGTCGACGGCGCCCCGGTACACGCGGCACAGCATTCGCTTGTCGCTCTTGCCATCGGTCACCTCGAAATACTCGTACCCGTCGAATTCCGACCTCCAACTTGCCCCGACCTTTTTTAACTTGTTCGTGGACAGCAGCGCGTCGAGGTACCCCTCCGGGCTCACCCTCGACCCGCGGATGACCTGGCGCAGC
>JAUQYZ010000118.1 GCA_030587475.1 Candidatus Sigynarchaeum calidifontis | reverse complement strand
TTTCGTATCATGATGAATATGGAAGAGCAAAACGTGCTGAAGAAGATGATGCTGCTTGAAATAGATGAAAGAAAACCATTATCTGAAACAGCCGGATGATCGGTTTCTCAGACAAAAACCGTGGCTTCCGTGCAGCAAGCCGTTCGAATAATAAAGGTGTAAACAGCCTACAATTGTCAATGGGAAGAAAGAATAGAAACAATAGCCCCGTTAGATTCCGTCCTCGATAATTTCATTCGGACATAAAACTAGCCCATCAAAAATGAAAATATTAATATCTTCGAGGCAAAGACAAAGCCAACAAACTATCTCACGGGTAAAATGATGAAATCCGACGTTTTTTACTTGAACGCGAGATGTGTAACGGAACTCGCCTCGATGTCTAGCGTGAAGTCCAAGGTCGTGCTTGGCGAGATCGGGCTTGACGGGTACCTCAAGCCCAACATGAAAACGTGTATCAAGACGCATTTCGGGGCGTTGCAGAACACGAGGTACATCCGGCCCTCCTACACGAGGGCGCTGGTCGATCACGTGAAAAGTTTCGGGGTGACGGACGTGTTCGTCGCGGAATCGTGCGGGGCTGGCCTCCCCCGCGGTGAAGGCGAGTATGCCGGGCGATCGAGCGAGGAGGAATACCTCGAATGCGCCAAGCGGCACGGTTTCACCGCGGAGTCTATGGGCGCCCCGGTGACCATGCTAGACGGCCCTCTCGGCCTCGACTGGTTCCACCAGGGGATCAATGGCAAGTATTTCAAGGAGGTCATGGTCGCGGGAAAGCTTCGGGACGTGGATTGCTTGATCGTGCAAAGCCATTTCAAGGGCCATGGATCCGCCGGCTTCGGCGGCGCGCTGAAGAATCTCGGGATCGGATGCGTTTCGAAGGGAGGGAAGAGCGAGGCACATCACGGGAAACGCATGGATATAAAGAAGGAGGCCTGCCCCAGCGGTTGCAGCGCTTGCGTCGACATTTGCCCGGTCCATGCGCTGATCAAGTCGGAGGATGGGTATGTCGTGCGAGACGTGAATGCATGCCGTCGCTGCCGGTTCTGCCACGCCGTTTGCAAGGAACGACATTTTATCTACGACACCAACATTTCTCAGGAGCAGTTCCTCGGGCAAATGATCGACAACGCGCTCGGGGTCGTGTCGTACCTCACTCCCAAGAAGATCTTCTACATCAACCTGGCCATCGACATCGTGCCGCAATGCGATTGCTCGGGGGCTTCGGATGTGCCGATAGTGCCCGACATCGGGGTGCTCGCGTCGAAGGATCCTGTCGCTCTAGACCAGGCGTGTGTCGACCTGGTTCACAAGTCTGCCGCCATCCCGTATTCAAAGGCGTGGGAACTCGGCCTTGGCGAGAACACGGACAAGTTCTCCTATATCTACGGGAAAAAGGGCGATGCACCCAGCAAGGCTTGGGAATTGCAGTTGAAATTCGGCGAGGAGGCCGGGCTCGGCACGAGGAGCTACGAGCTCATAAACCTGGAGGAATAAGCCTATTCCACATTCTCTAACGTTTTAAACCACAAATGGCAGAGCTATTCTACATCGCAAGACTTTTTCCATATCGTGAGGTTCGCACAATGAAGTTTAGTATCAAACGATTGGGCCTAACAACGGGGCAATTATCGGTCGTGATTCTCGATGATGACGATGCTTTTGCCTTGGGCGCAAAGCCCGGCGACAGGGTTCGCATTTTCCACGTTGCAAAGAACGGGGAACGCGCGGGCGAGGGTATCGTGGCTTCAGTTGACATGGTTCTTGGTTCTGGCATCGTGGAAAGGGGCGAGGTCGGGCTCTACGAGGAAGTAGCGCAGAGGCTGAAACTCTCGGCCGATGAGAAGGAGGTCGAGGTTCAACTCTATTCGAAGCCCAGGTCGACCGATTACATCATGAAGAAGATCCGCGGCGCCGAGTTGAACACGCTCGAAATCCAGGAGATCATCAACGACTGCACGAAAGGCTCGTTGCTCCCGATCGAAATGGCCGCGTTTATCGTGGCCCTGGAGATAAACGGAGTCACCGACGAGGAGGTGGTCGAGCTCACGGAGGCCATGACGAATTCCGGCGAGGTCTTCGACTTCCCCGGCGAGACTGTCTACGACAAGCACTCGACGGGCGGCGTGCCGGGCAACAAGGTTACCGAGATCATCGTGCCCATCTGCAAGGCTGCCGGGCTGTTCATCCCCAAGACGAGCACGCGTGCGATCACGTCCCCGTCGGGCACTGCGGACGTGTTCGAGGTGCTCGCCCCGGTCGCGTTTACGAAAGAGAAGCTGCTCGCCATCTTGGAGAAAGAACGAGCCGGTATCTTTTGGGGCGGTGCCATCGATTCCGCGCCCGCCGACAACGCGCTCATCAATATCGAAAAGCCGCTCAACCTGGATCCCTTTGGCTTGATGATTGCCTCCATCATCTGCAAGAAGAAGAGCCTCGGCGTCACGAAACTCGTTCTCGATATCCCGTGCGGCAAGGGAACGAAATTCCCGACGGCCGAGGATGGCAAGAAGTACGCGTTCCGGTTCAAGGAGATTGCCAAGCGGGTCGGGATCGATGCCGTGTGCCTGCTCACGTCGGCCTCCCAACCGATCGGCCACGCTGTTGGCCCCGCGCTCGAGGCCAAGGAAGCATTGCAATTGCTCATCGATCCGAGCAAGGGACCATCCAGCTTGATGAATAAATCGTGCGAGCTCGCCGGAGTCTTGCTCGAGATGGCCGGCAAGGCGCCGGAGGGAAAGGGGAAGGACCTCGCGCTCGAGATCGTGAAATCGGGAAAGGCTTACCAGGCGTTACGTGCCATCATCAAGGCACAAGGCGGGAACCCGGACATCAAGCCCGATGACATCGAGGTCGGCCCGTACGTCGCGGACATGAAGGCGGTGGCGGAAGGGCACATTACAGAAATCGACAACAGCGCGATTAACCGGATCGCCAAGATCGCCGGCTGCCCCGCGGCCAAGAAATCGGGCATATACATCCACCACAAAATCGGCGCGCAAGTGAAGAAAGGGGAAGTACTTTTCACGATATATTCGGACAGCAAGAAACGGCTCGAAGAGGCGGTGGAATACTACAACAAGCACCCGCCGCAGAAAGTCGGTGGAATGACAATCGAGCGCGTGTGATCCAGCAAAGCCTTATTCGTGATTTCTTTTTTTTTTGTAAAGATGCGAGATGGGATAATCCGCGGTCACGAGACCGAAAGAAAGGTCTCCTTTAGGAGATCATCGGGACGCGTGGCGGGAACCGGAAGTCGATCTCGGGCGGGAAGATGCCAAGCTGGTGCTTGTGGACGGATCCAGATCCCATGCGTTCTAATTCGGTGTGCATGATGCCCCTGGAAGCGACCATCACGAGGAACACGACAGTCGATACGATTTTTTTCATGATCTTTCTCCCGTGTTTTTATTTGGTTCAGTAAAGCTAATTATGACTTTAGGAAAAAAAATAGTGCAGTGGATCACTGCACCTTGACCTCCTTCTTCTCGGCAGGAGCCGGGGGAACGCGCTTGAGCGTGATGTTGAGCAGCCCGTTCTCCAGCTTTGCCTCGATGTCCTTCGTCGTGTCGACATCATCGGGCACGCAGAACTCCCGGTAGAAACTCTCGTGATAGCGCTCCTTTCGCACGAAGTGCTTCTCCTTCTTCTCGGATTCTTCTTTCTTCTCCGCGCTGATCCTTAGAACGTCACCTTCGAGCTCCACCTTGACGTCTTCCTTGGCGAGGCCGGGCAACTCGGCACGCACCTTGTACTCGGTCTCGGACTCCTCGATATCCATCGCGGGCATCCTGTACTCGGGAAGGGAGATGGACATCACGTCCTCGAACGGGGAGTAGAACCAGTCCGACAAGGTGCGGCTGAATAGCCGGTCCAGCGTGTCGATCCAGCCAAGTGGAGAACGGGGGCGCCGCTCGGCGATTGCCGTGCCCTTCTTGTCATCCGCTTTCACGTCGATTTTCTTGGTTTCATCAACCGTCTTGTCATCTTTCTTGATTTCTGCCATGGATCATCGCCTCACTTTGTTATGATAATTTGCAATTTCAAGTTACATATTCTTCTTTCTTCTATTTAAATCTGCCCCTTATCAGGAATGCAACGCCAAGCCATGGCATCACTTTTGGGTCATCAGCACTGACAACCTTTATTCGACCGAGCGGGTTATACTACAGCGACACGCCATGGCACAGAAACCGGCGCGGCTCGCGCTCAAGATCGATTGCTTGTCGGGTTGCTCGGGGGACATGTTCGTGAGCGCCTTCCACGACTTGCTGGCCAATTTTGGCAGGGATGTCACGAGACTTGTCGATGTAATTCCGGCGATCAGGAAGGCCGTAGGGTCGATCAAGCGCCTCGATGCGACATTTTCCCGCGTTAACAAGAACGGCTTTGCAGCGACCCACGTGAAAATTGACATCGAGGAAGACGTGGAACATGCCCGTGGCGACATCGGGGCGATCGAACGCAACTTGGTCTCGTGCATGGACGCTGCCGGGCTGTCGAACCCGAGGGCACGTTCCTTCGCGGATGGCTTGCTCGACATCATCATCGACGGCGAATCCCGTGCCCACGGTATCGCTTTAAAGCAAGGCGATCACGATCACGGTCACGATGCCAACCAGCCACACTTGCATTTACACGAGCTCGCTTCCGCCGACACGCTGGTCGACATCTTGTGCGTCACGCGAGCCCTCGAGCTGCTCGGCATGTTCGATGGCACGGAAAACATGCAAGTGTATTCCAGCCCCGTGTCGACGGGGCGGGGCAGTGTCAAGACCGCGCACGGCATCTTGCCTGTCCCGGCGCCGGGCACGCTCGAGATCCTCAAGACGCACGGCATCCCGCACGTCGACGGCCCCGTCGACGATGCAGAGCTCGCAACGCCGACCGGGTGCGCGATCCTCGCCGCGCTGAGGCCATCATTCCACGGGATGCAAGTCCCGGGCAGGGTCATAGCTTCCGGAACCGGCGCTGGCACGAGGACCTTCGAGGCCATGCCGAACATCCTCCGGCTCCAGCTGGTCGAGTTTTCCCGTGGAACGGGTGGCGATGGCGACGCTAGCCAGGCCATCGCGAGGTACATCGCCCAATCACCTCTCCAAGCGAGCACGGGACACGTGATACAGCTCACCCTCTCCATTGATGACATGACGCCCGAGGACATCGGCCACTTGATAGAGAAGTCGGTCAAGGCCGGCGCGCTCGATGCCTATGCCCTGCCATCGCAGATGAAGAAGCAGCGTCCCGGCGTGCAAGTCACCGTGCTCTGTGCACAAGGCAGCGCACCACGATTGCTGTCGATCTGGATGGAAGAGAGCACCACGCTCGGCTGCCGCGTCGAGACCGTGGATCGCGTGACCATCGATCGCCAGGCGAGATCGTTTCATGTCGAGCTCAAGAAGGGGCATCGCTCGTTTTCAGGCGACGTGATCGCCAAGATCGTTACATGGAAGGCAGGTATCGATGGAGACCGGAAGGGCTCGCGGCCAGGCTTCAAGGTCGAGCATGACGATTTGAAGCGGGTCGCCGATGCACTGGAAACATCGATACACGAGGCCCGCCACATCGTCGAACGCGAGCTTTCCGACGAGATGGAAAACGAGAAATGATGGCCGAGAAACCGGCAGCGAACCAGGATGGGCCTAGTTCCAGGGACCGATTTTACCAAGGATCTCCTTCATTTGCTTGATGGCCTGGGCACTCTTGAGTTCCGCGACGAGCCCCTTGGCCTGTTTCTCCAGCATACTCCCGTGGTTGGTGATGTAGGCGTCCCGCGACCACGACGGCTCGATGGCACGCGGGTTCTTGATGGCATCTTGGTAGTACTTGAGGGCGCGGGCGATGAACGTGATCGATGACTCCACGTCGGGGGTCTTCTGGTTGTAATAGACCCGGCCGATGAGTTCAGAGCACTGGCCGGCCTTCGCGGAGAAGTTTCCTTTCTTGAAGGCAACAAGCGCTTCTTGTAACGATTGCGTTGCCTTTCCGATTTCACCCTTGCTCAAGAACGCCCTGCCGCGGAACTCGTGCGCGTTTCCGAGGAAATACAAGTTGCCAACCTCTGTAGCGAGCTTGACAACGTTCCCGCTTTCGATGATAGCCTCGTCGGGTTCATTGCCCCAGTAATAGCACTCCATGAGCTCGTTCTTGATGAACATCGACTTGTGCTTGGCTTGCAACTTCGAGTAGATGCGGTATGCGTTGCGCAGCAAGCCGGTGGCCACCTTATACTCTCGCTGCTTCTTGAGATCGAGCGCGTTCAGGTACAGCTGCTCGGCCTCCTCCGTGCGCAGGTCCTCATCACCGGAAGCGAATTCCTCTGCCGGAAGCACGTGCACGTTGTTGCGATCCTCCATCTCCTCTGGCAGCGACATGGATAGCGAGGCCGCCACGACCTCGCGCTCGGACACCGCCTCACCTGCCCCTGCATCGCCGCTGCTGGCATACCCGCCATAATCTTCAGATGCCGCGGGGGAAGATCCACCTAGATCTTGTATACGCGAGAGTCGACCTGGTTCGTTGGTTGTCGCTACAGAAACGGCGCCTTCATCCTCCCGATATGCCTTGATCGGCGGGGCGCCCTTCACGGTCTTCTCGAACACGTCGGCAAGCGACTCGATGAACAGCTGCGGGGTCATCCCGACGATCTCGAACGGGACAGTGTAATAGACGATCTCGCGGGGGTCCGACTTCGTGTTGCCTTCGGGATTGAGGTCGAGGGCAAGGCGGTCAAGCTCGAGCTGGGAATAGTCGGTGCGCGTGAGGCGAAACACCTTGACGCCAAACGGGGAATCCTTCTCCTTTATCTTGCTCGGATCGTGGACGAGCGCGATGGCGAGTGGATTTGGGCCCTGGAAGCCCAGGTGGTTGCCGATGTCGATGGAGGACAAGAAGATTGACATCGGATTTGACTTGAACGGGTGCGAGTGCCACCAGCCGCAAACGAAACTGTTATCCGCCTTCTCCGCGATTTCCGCGTCGAGTTCCGCGGCCTTGGAATAGTGCGACGGGCCGAACACTACCTCCGTGGCCTCGCCGGACGTCATCGGCACGGCAGAATCGACATGCACGTCGTCTTTCACGATGCGGCCGATCAAGAATCCGTAGACCTCCTTCCAGTCGTATTCCGGTATGTTCTCGTTGGCATATCGCTTGGCGTAAAGGAGGATCGACTTCAACGCTGCTGCGTTGATGAACACTTTCCCCTTGCGAACGGGCTGCTGGGCGCCTTGGCTCGTAGGAGGCGGCTGGTTGGGAGGCGTCGACATCGTGGATCCCGCGGCGTGCGCGACGGCAGTCGCTTCGTGATGTGTCTATGATGCAGTTAAGGCACATAAATTTGTTATACTGCCAGGCGCAATAGTGACTCGCGGCGCGCCACGAGTGGCGGGATCGAGCTCGCGAGCTCGTGGCCCTGGCACCTGCAAACCAAGAGACGTGAACGATGCATGGAAGGCCCTTCGATCAAGCTCGTCGCGGAGCGCCTCCAGATGTTCAAGAATCAAGCCGTTTCCCGCATCGATGGCAATGCCCGGTTCGAGAAGGCGCGGTTCGTAGGGCAGATTCTAGAGAGCGTCTTCGCGGTCGGGAAAAACTTGTTCCTCCAGTTCCCGGCCGGCTGCCTGCGATTGCACTTCTTGATGTACGGCCGGTACGAGATCGACAGGCCCCTCGAGGGAAAGCAGCCCCGGCTCGTGATCGCCTTCGCCCGCGGCACGTTTTATTTCTACAACGGCGCTATCGAGGCGATGGCGAGCCAGGATGTCCGTGCGCGGTTCGACCAGTCGGTCGACATCATGTCGGTCGCATTCGACGAGGTGAAAGTGCACGGTCTCGTGAAAGGGCGACCAGGTGCCTTCATCTGCGACGTCCTCATGGACCAGGACGTGTTCGCGGGCGTGGGAAACATAATCAAGAACGAGGCGCTGTTCCGGGCCAAGATGCACCCGATGGCGCGGGCGGGCCAGCTCGCAGATTCGCGCATCGACGAGCTGATCCGGGCCGCGAGAGACTATTCCATACTGTTCTACGACCAGAAACGGGCAGGAAAATCCCTCCGCGACACGTTCCAAATCTATCAAAAGGCACGCTGCATCGCATGCGGTGGCCCGGTCACCCGCGAGAAGGCGGGCGAGGCGAACCGGCTGAATTACTACTGCCCGCGCTGCCAGCCACCATGAGCGTGCTCCGGGTTACCTTCAAATGCCGAGGCGACGATGTGATCGTGATGCACCGTGTTCACGCACAAACCCCGTATCTCTGAAGACATCCCCGACTTCAAGGGATTCCTCGTCTTTCTCAAGAAGCAGAGCCCCGATCTGCACGACCGGTACATGTACCAGGTCAAGCGGGCGGGAATCAGTGACATCACCATGACCGCTTTCGCGATCCTCGGCGGGATCATGGCTGTCCTCGCGCTCGTTTCGCTGGTAACGCTAAATTACATTGCCACTGAAACTATCGTCGAGCTCGTTCTCTTCATTGTTGGCGTGGCGGGGATGGTCGTGGCGTCGATCTTCGGCCGGAAGGCACACACGGAGGCGATCCGGATCGAGTCCGAGATCGTCGTCGAGTATCACCGTTCCGGATTCAAGGAACGCTGAGCTTGGCTCGTGCTGTTGCCCGTCCCGGACGCTTTATATCAAAAGAGTAAGCAATACCGACAATTATTTTAAAAAGTTTTAGTTTTTTCGTCATTGGCGGGCATTAGATGGAACGCCCGCGATAGGCAAGAAGGTCATCGAGATGATTTCGGGGAATGGTACTGCCCAAGCCAGCCTCGTGAACGGCAAGAAGATGCCGGACAAGGTGCAAGTCGACATCGACCAGAACGTGTTCATGGTCTACCCTCGCCAGTCCGTCCTCATCACTTCCGCTCACGAGGGGAAAGTGAACGTCGCGGCGATCGCGTGGACGACTGTCCTGTCTTGCAAGCCACCGATGCATGGCTTCGTGATCTCTCCCCAGCGCTACACGCACGAGCTCGTTTCCGCCTCGAAGAAATTCATCATGAACATACCCGAGCGCGGCATCATCGCGCAAGTCGTCAAGATCGGCTCCATCACGGGCCGCACGGTGAGCAAGTTCAAGCAAATCGACTTGACGCCCATCCCGTCGCTCGCGTGGGGGGATGACGGGCCGCCACGCATCGCGGAATGCCCCGTCCACGTGGAATGCGAGGTCCGGCACGCGATCACGATCGGGGACAGCACGCTCTTCGCCGGCGAGGTCGTCTCGTGCAGCGCGAACGTGAGCTTGATCAAGAACGGGCTCTACCAGCCGGGGCTCTTCGAGATTCCTTACCATTTGGGCGGGCATGAATTTGCATTCAACAACTTGAAGATCCACTCGTTCTAACGCGTCCGGGAAGGTTCAACGCCCATTCCGGGAAGGTTAACTATATTATGAATGCAGCCCGACTCTCTTATGATAAGAATCAAGCTTGATGTGCTAATGGATGCAAAAAAGAACAAGCATCAGCTCGCTCCAAAGCAAAAGGTAGGTCGCTTCTTACTCGTCATTGCCATCATCGGTGCCGGCTTTTTTGGCGTGTATTCCGTTCTAATCTATACCGCCCCGATGCCGAGTTTCAGCCTCCCGGTGCACGACCTCGCCACCGTGAGCGGCGTGCAAGTATTCCACGATAATCGCTCCACGGGACAGGTGCACAACGGGTTTGACTTCAAGCTGGAGAATGTCACGGAGATCTTTGCCCCCGCGGGAGGCCTCGTGACCCAGGTTTCCAAGCACCAGATGAGCAACGGCTATTGGATCATCGACGTCGGGATCACCATCAATGCACGCTGGTCGTATTTCATCGCGTTCGAGCCGTGGACCACCAGCCAGAGCGTGATAGATTCACAAATGCAGCATATCTCGGTACAACTTTTCCAAACCGTGAATGTTAATGATAGCCTTGGATTTCTCATCCCCGTGCCCGGTGCCGAGTTTCCGCACGTCCATTGGAACGTGAACGAACACACGCTCGACTTCTTTTCGGACAATAATCGTTCTCCCTACGAGTATTGCTCCCCCTTGGCCAGGTTACACCTGTATAATCTTTGCAGGTTGCATGGCAAGTACCCCGCGGATTGACCCGAATGTCCACTTCATTTCTCTGTAGACGTAAACGTTTCCAAAATATGTATTCGAGCTCATGAATCGCTGGATCAACAAGCGCGGTGAATCCATCAACGAATGGCCTCGCTACTCCGTCCTCATCGCGCTCGATTATCGCCAGCGATGGGGCATTGAAAATAGTTTTCGCAACGTTTAGGGGCACGCACGAGGCACGCACGTGGATCCGGCGAAAAAACGAGCAGCACGTGTTGGGCGTGATGGGCGAAAACACGCCCATCCCCCGGACCAGCGACCTCATCAGCGTCTTCGGGAACGAGCTCGGCAAGGAGGACGCGTGCCGGCATTACCGCGGCGAGCGGTTCATGTTCTCGGTATTCGATAGAGAAGACGATCTCTCCGATCGATCTCCCCGATTGATCTCTATCTCTTCATAATGAAAATAGCGACGGGCACGCTCGCCGCGCGCATCTGTGCTGTTTTATCTTCACCAGATACTGAAATTTTGTATCTACCGTGATCGCCGCATATTACAAGCAAGGTCGAAGACCGAAGCTGGCGGAACATGCTAGTCATCCACTTGTCCGTGCGGAGAAGCAGCCGCTTCACGAGCTCGTCGAGGTTCTGGCCTCTCTGGCGGGCCACGTCGGCCAGCCCCTCGAAGTCCAGGAAGTGCAACCAGCTAAGCGAGTACGTGTTGATCACCCGCGCCGCCTCGACCCACGTGGCCATATCGCTGTCCTTCACCCGCTCCTCGGTATTGCCCGAATATCGCCGCAGGTCCTTCGGCCTGCCTATCATGGTCGTCTTGTGGCCGTTCTCGTTCAGGTACTTCAGTAGATGAAATCCGTTTTGCTTGTAGGGGTGCCCGACCTTCGGCAGCAGCCCGGCGTAGAGGATCTGGTGCATGACACCGAGAGTGTAGGGGTTCTTCGTGCTGAGCAGGGCCAGCGCGTTGGACATCTCGATGAGGAACTGAGGCTTGTATTGCGACAGCTCGAACAGGCCCAGGTTATCGAACAAGGCGAAGACGATGCGCTCTGCCTTGAATTGCGTCGATAGTTCCTTCACCGGTGGCGGGATATCGGCCGGCGGCGCCACCCCGAGGATCTCGAGGAACGTGGCGGGGAGCCGGTCCAAATCAGCCTCGTAGGTTGGCATTTCTGCGGCGGTCATGAAAAATCAAACCCGATTTCTAAGCAACGTATGGCGGATTGCCTTAATAATTTTTTACCACGCGGCGACTTTAGACCGTGATCCACGCGAGCACACGAGACCGACCCGCCATGCCCGACGCGCCAGCAAGCAACAGCATCAAGGATCTCAAGGACGTCCTCGACGGCTTCAAGGAGGGCAAGATCTCCCTCGAGGACGCGGAGCGCATGCTCAAGGGCCAGATGCTGAAGGAAATCGAGAACGTCGCCATGCTCGACGTGTTCCGCGAGGTGCGCACGGGCACGCCCGAGATCATCTTCGGGGAATCGAAATCTGCCGAGGACGTGAAGCGGATCGTGCAGAAGTTCCTTGACACGAAGGGCATCGCGGTCGTCTCCCGCCTCACCCCCGAGCAAGTGGCCATGCTCAAGGCGGCGTTCCCGGCCATGGCCGACATCCGGGAAAAGTGCAACATGGCCGTCGTCAAGCGCCGCGACTATAAAATCGAGCAGTGTGGCGGCGTCGTGGGCATCATGACCGCCGGCACGTCGGACATCCCCGTCGCCGAGGAAGCGGCGACCGTGTGCGAGGTCGCGGGCTGCAAGGTCGAGCGGGCTTACGACGTGGGCATCGCCGGCCTCCACCGGGTCTTCCCCCCGATGAAAGCCTTCATCGAGAAGGACGTGGACGTGATCGTGTGCTGCGCGGGCATGGAGGGCGCGCTGCCGTCGGTCATCGCGTCGCTCACCAACGTGCTCGTGATCGGCGTTCCTGTCTCGACTGGCTACGGCTTCGGGGGACAAGGCGTCACGGCCTTGAGTTCCATGCTCCAGAGCTGCTCGCCCGGCCTCGTCACGGTGAACATCAACAATGGCATCGGCGCGGGCGCCGCGGCGGCCACCATTGCCAGGAAGGTCGGGCGTTTCCGGCTGCAGCAAAGATGAAAAGAATGATTGCCTCATGGAGAGTAAAATCAACCTGCTTGTCCTCAACACCTTTCTCGTCTCGGCGTCCAGCTGGTCCTTTTTATCGTTTCCATGTTCATGCTCATCTATCTCGAGGTCGGGCCAGGCGACGCTCCCGATTATTTCTTGCGAGCAGGGAGGTGTGGACTGATGCTCTTCATTGCCTTGCTTTACATGCCTGCATTTATCAAGCCATCGATGAAAAAAAGCGAGATAATTGAATCACGATCTTCGTGACGTGATTGCGACGAGTTCACGCCACGAGCTTGAGCGTGACGATCTCGTCGTGGCCGATCTTGTTCACGGTCACCACGCCGTTCTCGATCGAGACGACGTGATTCTTGACTGCCGTTATCTCGTCGAGCTTTACCTCGTTGGCGGCCGTGATGCCGAGAGCCGGGTGCAGCACGACCCGCGCGTCCCGGTCGTCCCGGCAGAGGTTGTAGAACCGCAAGATGTACCCGTCGCCCGCCTCTGCCTTCTTGAACGCCGAGAGAACGAGGCACGGGGGCTCCAGGGACACGAACCCCGCCGCAGGCGGCAGGGTTTTTGGCTGGGCGAGGAACTGGTCGTTGTGCTCGTCGACGAGCAGGACGTGCGGGAAATCGAAACGCTTGTAATCGAGCACGGCGGGCAGCGGCTCCGTGTTGCGCGGGTCGTTGAACGTGTGCAGCACGCACGGCACGATCGGGTGCACGAATGCCTCGACGCTGGCGAAGACCTCGTCGGGGATGCAGAAGTGGCCGGTCGACGCCTTGCACGGCTCGAAGGGGAGCAGGGCGAGGTTGAACTCCATGGGGATCAAGCACTGCGCGTCTGGCGTGGCAACGTCTGGGCCGGCACCCTGGTTCGGGCGGCCAAGCCAGCCGACTGCCCGGAAGAGCGTCGTGATCATGCTCGTCTGCCCGAAATCGTGCTCGTTGACCTCGTGCTGCTGCACGTCGCGGGTGATGATGGCCAGGCCGGCCGCTTTATCGCCCCTGGTACCCGTGACCGCGAAAAAGTGGTCGTGGAAGTCGGTCGCTTGCGGTTTTTGTACCCAGTTCTTGCCCTCGGGGATCTTCAGCGGCTTCTCGAGCACGCAAAAGTGCTGCTGCACGATCTTGCTCGCCGTGGAGATCTGGCTCGGGACACCGATGCGCAGCCGGTGATCCTTGGCGACATTATTAATGGCAATCTTGATGTCGACGCGCCGTGAGCCCTTGTGCAAGGTAACGAACATGTCGATATCTAGGTCGACCATCTCCCCCGATCGCGCCTTCCGGTCTGGCGTGAGGCTCGCGGGGATCCGGAACGGCACCGAGATGGCGGCCGTCGCGCGCCGCTCGTGGATGTCTATCGCCTTCACGCTCGCCCGGGCCTTCCCGGTCGTGATGATCTCGTGCTTTTCGGGCAGCGGCACGAAGTCATACTCGTCGCCGAAATCTGGCTCGTCGATGAAAAGGCAGCAGCCCTTGAGCTCGTGGCCGAGCGTCTTGTCGGTCAGGTCGAAAGTACCGTTCTGGTTGATCTTGATGGCGTGAAGCGGGGTCTCGATAGCGGTTGTCTCCCCGCGGGTGACCTTTACCCAGCTCGTGTCAACGGCCGGCGGCGCGTCGTCCGTCGGTCGCACGTAGAACGTCTTGTACCCGAGCCCGGGCACGTCACGTGCCTCGAACTCGAACTTGTAGAACGCGTCGAACGGCTTCCAGTAGGGAAAGACCTTCTTGATGTCTGGCTCCCGCCAATTCTCGACGTGAAGGACCTTGCCGTCCCCATCGATCACCTGGAACACCTCGGGGCATTTATCCTCGCCAAGCTCGGCGGTCTGGACCCAGAAGTGCACGATCCCGCTCCGTGCCGTCGGGGATGGACTGAACACGAGCAGCTCGAACACGTCGGCGGCCGCCTTAGGCTCGCCCTTGCCGGGATAGAAGTCGATGCGGGGCACGAGGTGGCGCACCGCGTCCCGCAGCAAGATGCCGCCGAGCTGGGACACGTGCATAAAACGGTTGACCATGTCCCGGTGCACTGCATCGATGCTGCATCCGCCGATCGAGTCGTGCGGGTGGTTCTTGATGAGGTAGCGCCACGCGTGCCACAAGTAATCCTTGGGGTAGCTGAACGCCTTCCTCGTCGCGAGCTCGGCCAGCACGGAGAAGGGCTCGGCCCAGCGCTCGAGCAGCGCCTCGTTCTTGAGGTTCTCCTGGAGCAAGTAGATCCGGCACGTGACGATGTCCTCGAGCAGCAGGTGCTCCCTCCCGCCTTGCATGGGCCCCGTGAACGTCTTGAGCTTGGTGCCCTTCAACGCGGCGCGGAACGCATCGAGGTAGGCCATGAAGGTCACGTGCTTCATGAATCCCTCCGTGCCCAGCGCGTTGAACTGCTCGACGAGGTCGGGCAGGTGCTCCTCGGGCGACAGGTGGTCGACGCCGCTCATGAGGAGCAAGACGTTCGTCGCTGCGCGCTTCTTGAGCTTGTCGCGAACATGCTTTGCCTGCTCGATGGCGGCGGAGATCGGGCGGTCGCGGGTGGCGTTTGCCATGTTCCCGTAGCCGAGTGGCTGGTTGATGGCGAGCACGCTGGTCTTGCCATCGGGCGCGATCCAGTCAAACTCCGTGTTCAGCGTGTCGACCTCGTCGCCGAGTCCCCGCGTGAAGATGAAGTTGTCAATGTTGAATCCTTGCAAGATCTGCGGCATCTGGGCGATGTGGCCGAAGTCATCGGGCAAGTTCCCGACCGGCATGGGTTTCACGCCGAAGGACTCGACCACTTGCTTGCCGAGGAGCAAGTTGCGGACGTGGGCCTCCGGCGAGATCTTGAACTCGTCGGGGAGGATGTAGAAAGGCCCCGCGGAGATGCGGCCTTCCTTGAGGTAGCGCTCTAATTTCGGGCGGTTCTGCGGCCGGATCTCCAAATAATCTTCGAGCACGACTGCCTGCCCGTCCAGCGTGAAGTTAGCGAAGCGCGGGTCGTTGTCGAGAATCTTGAGCAGCTTGTCGATAGTGTAAACGAGTTTGAAACGAAACCCTTCGAATGGCAAGTACCATTCACGATCCCAATGTGTATGCGACACGATACATAAAAACAAGTCCTTATCGGGAATGTTGACCATCTGCATCACGAGTAGTTAAGCGTGTTGGTGATGGTCATATCAACCGGGTGGCATAAAAGATCCCTCGCTCGCCCCTTCGTTTGGTAACACAAAGATATATCCTTGAAACTTATCTATGGCACATGCCACGCTACCACCATCACCACCATTACGGGCGGCGAGGGAACCCGATCTGCGGCCTTATCGCTTGCGTCATCTTCATCGTGATCTACGTTGGTATTCTGGGGGAATCGGGAGGCTATTACGCCCTCGCGTACTTCTCGCCGTATATCCTCCTCTTTATAATCCTCGCCGTCGGCGGCATCATCGCCGCCATCATCACCTCGGCTCGGCGCAGGTCCCAGATGCAGGCGCAGCCAGTCGGCACCACGTATGCCCCGCCACGCTATCCAGCACAAGACTATCCCCCGGCGGGTTACCCGGCTCAAGGGCCTGCCGGTGCAGCTGCCCCGCAGCCAGGCACGTACAGCCCCGCCACGTTCCAGGGAGTGCCACGGCCCAGGTTGGTCGGGTACCCCCAGTCCCAAACCCCGCCACAGCCGTTAGCTCCAACCCCTGCAATCGCGTCACGTTTCTGCAAATACTGCGGGGTTCCTGCCGGGGGTGATGACCAGCGGTTCTGCGCGAATTGTGGAGCACGGCTATGACTTTTTTTTCTCTTGCACCCTCTTGATTATGTTAGCACCCGACACCGATGATCATGGAGAACAACAGAACCCGTGGGCATCCCGTCCTGGATTTCTTGAAGTTCCACCTCTTGACCCGGCTGGTCTCCGTGGCCGACAAGGAGGTGCACGGCAAGAAGCTCGCCTCGTGCCTCGCGAGCACGACGATATACGCGGTCGCCTACGGCATCTACGAGTATTTCATCGTGTACAAGGGCTTGATGGGTCGCGTGCTGGACGAGGAGACGAACTGGGCCATCATGATCGGCGGGCTCGTCGTCGTCGTGCTCGTGTCGACGTGGTCAAATGTTGAAATGTGCGTCATGAGCTTGTTATACCTCTTTTTAATGGAGGATTTAACGTATTGGACATGCCAGGGGATCGAGCTGGGCACGTATCCATTCCCGGCTGGCGATTGGTTCGACAGCTATTTTGCCTCGTTCCGGGTACTCGGCGGCATCGGCCAGGCCATCCCGTTCTGGCCTTACGTTCCGTTTTTCTACATCCCGGGCTATGCCGCGATCATCGCTTATTACGTGGCTTCGTGGCGCAGTGCCAAGGCGGGACGTGTCGTGGCATGGATCGTCGGCCCGTTTTTCATCGCTATCATCGCGGGCACCTTGGTCACCGAGGAGATCGCCACCGGGCTCCTTATCACGATCCCCTCTGCATCGAGCGCGCTCGCCGTCCTCGCACTCGCGATTAACCGGCACGGCACGCGCCCGAGAGACTGAATCGATTCCTTTTTTTGCGATTCGCGTGAGGGAAATCATTATTTTATAACCCGATGACTACATATATGCCGCAAACGGGTAGGTACAACAAAAGGGTAGGTCAGACACGACATGACGAAAATAGGATTCATTTTGCGAACAGCGCCCATCATCTTCATCGTGTTCACCTCTGCTTTCCTCGGGGTCTTGGTTTTGGCACCAGGTAATGACTCCAGCACGATAACCGATGATGCACGCGGTATAATCGGGAACAAGGACATCGAAGCTTCTGACACGGTCATCACGAAGAATTGGCAAGCCGTGGAAACACTCGAGTCGTGGTGGAACTCGGCGTGGGCGTACCGGAAGAAGGTCTCGATCACGGAACCGGGCTTGATGGACCGCGAGCGCGAGCCCGTCGACATCTACTTGACGTTCACGGGGAACGAAGCGCGCGTGAACAGCATCCGCCTCACGCTCTACAACGGGAGCTCGAATGCCTGGTACGAGGTACCCAGCCAGGTATGGAACGCAACCACGCACAGCAACGGGACGGCCAACTTCTATGATAGGTGTAGCGTTACATTTCTGCTCAACATGACGAAAGCAGATAATGAAATCTATTACGTCTATTACGATCCGATCGTTTCCACGCCGCCATCATATGCGAAGCGCATCGCCTTGAGGGGACGAAACAACCCCAGCATAACTGATGACACGACCAATCCGAGCTTCACGCACTCGAACGGCACGGCTTACAACAACGTCGACTCGGTCGAGATCGCCACCGATGGAAACTGGGCGGCCCCACGAGCAGCAGTGTGCCTGGTCGACACGATGCGCGGGGGCTCAGATTGGGGCGGGCCCGCGTGTTCCATCTTCTCCGCCCGGCAAGGAGCGACGGACGTCTTCAACCTCGCCCAGCAAACGTGGATGTCGATCGGGGAGATGGCCTTGCAAGCATCGAGTGCACCCGACCCGTTTTCGCCAGTCGAGCGGTGCAACGTCGGTCCCGACAATCCCTATGAAGCATGGGATGGCCTCGGCGCGATCACGGTTCTCGACGACGGCCCGCTGTTCGTCCGGTTCAGGATCCAGACGACCGACGGCGCCTACACGGACCTCGTTGCCGCTGGCGACGCCACGGATTGGCACAGGGATAGCATATACGGGAGAGTCGATGACTCCATCGTTCGCGGCACGTCGGGATCGCTCGGGTACGTGAAGTACAACATCACCTACACCTTCTTCTTCTACGGAACCCAGACCTTCGTGAAGATCGACCTGGACATTCTCTCGGCACCGCAACGCGGGCCGATTGGCTCCGGCTACCCGGTCGAGCGAGCAACTTATCCCCGCGTCACGTCGGCATATTTCAAGAACTACGGCGACTGGCCGCATCTCGGCCAGCTCGTGCGGGCGACCACGGGCACCGTGAGTCAGGACCGCAAGGCATGGCTGGGCTCGAAGTATTCCCCGGATGGCGTGACCGTGTACAACATGCCCATCGGCGACAGACGCCGCGACTATCCCACGCAGCCGTGGACGGCATGGTACCACTCGACGAACGCGGCACCTTCCATCGGCTTGTTCGCGATCACGAACAGCATCGGCTGGGAGGTCACGTCGCTTGCCGTGACGGGCATCGGCCCGAACTCGCTCCTCCAGCAGATCCTCCCGGAAGGCCACCAGGGCGACATCTTCAACCTCACGAAGGGCACGATGCTGCGATATGACTACTACTTGCTCACGAGCGCAGCGGGGACGAACTGGTCCGCCGTGCAGGACATGTGCCGCCGCATGAACCAGCCCGTCACGATCGTCGTGTCGAGCCGGGAGCTGTTCAACAACAACGCCATGTTCATCCACGTCAACGACCGCACGGGCACGACCGCGCTCGGCGTGCGCGTCATCGTGAACAACTCTGCCGACACGGTCACGCTGAACAGCACGTGGGTGAACTCGATCGGGAACACGACCCACTTGCGGTTCCCCGACGGCACCTACCGCGTCCACGTGGAGATGTTCACGCCGAACACGAACCGACGGTACATCGTGCATAGCGAATCCATAACGCTCAACCACCTCGTGCCTGCACAACGTATCGTATATCGCACCTATAACACGAATATGGCCAACCTCACAATCAGGGTGGTGAACCAGGCCCGCAAGAACGAGCTCCTCTCCGGGGCCCAGATACGGATCTTGAACGGGACAACCGTGGTAGAACAAGTGTACGTGTTTGCCGCGCCGGTCACCTTCCGGCTATACTCCCTCGTCGCGCCAGGGACGCCATACAATATCCAAGTGTTCTATGGGGCACTCCAGCGGGGAACCAACTTGACGAACCCGTACACGCTTGCAACCAACGCGAACTTGAACATCGGCGTGCTGGTCGAGACCACTACCTTGAACATCATCTCGCAACCCACGTCCGTGGGTGCGGGAAGCGATTACACCATCGTTTGTAACTTCACGAGGTCGGATAACTCGTCCATCCTATATCGCCCGGACAACATCATGGTAAGTACAGGGTTCTTGACGGGCTACTGGACGCCCACGACGGACTATACATGGTCGTATGCGTCGAACCAGATCACGATCAACTTGAAGACGGGCGTCGGGACGAAGCTGGCCACCACCGGAGCTTTTGAGACCTATATCTATGCCATGAACGCGACGGTCGAGAACGCCACCTACAAGACCTTCGTGATCGTTGATCCGATAAGCACGGACATCAAGGTGTTCGTGAACGGGACCGACATAACCACAGGAGGCACATACGAGATCCGGTTCACAGAATCGTTCAAGGTGGACGTACAGTATTACCGGGAGACGCCTCCCACGAACATCACGACGGGGACGATCTGGATGACCAACACCACGACAGGAAATTGGACGCTGGTGTATGCAGGCGGTTATTGGTCGAGAACGATCGACAGCGATTCCTTGGGCACGGCGAGCCAGTATGCATTCGTCATCACGTGCACATCGCCACAATACGAGAGGCAAGTGTTCAAGTTCACCATCTTCACGAGACCCGTGCAATCGGAGCTCCGCGTTTACAATCCATCGTATCCGGGATTCCCAGAAAGGGGCACCATCGCGCTGAACTGGTCCGACGAGACGTCTTTCTACTTGACATACTGGGACACGACCAACAACATCCCGATTCCTCAAGGAGGGACGACCATGGAAATGGTCATCGGGACGAGCCGGTTCAACGCAGTGATCTACAACGGGACATCGTACTGGGTGCGCATCAACACGGAGGACCTGCCCGTGCTCGTCGGAGGCACGACGCTCATCACGTTCCAGGCGAACAATCCCTCGTATTTCCTTTCCGAGTTCATCTTCAACCTGTACACTAAGCCGATCGAGACCAAAATTAAATACACGGTCAACAATTACAACCAGACGATTTTGAATTCCAGGAGCTTTCCGATCGGGTCATCGCTTACCTTCCAGGTCAATTTATTTACATGGAATGATATTCCGGTTTCGGGAGCGACAGCACGAATCACTTACAATAACGACACCAACCCGACTCAGCCAGATATCATCCTTCCCTTGACCCCTAGCGGGAGTAATTACAGCAATATCCTGGCTCTCGATATCAACACATTCTATGCGATGAACCAGTTCTTCTATCTACAAGTTGAAAAAGAGAATTATACGAGCATTGCTCAACCGATAACCATTCGGGTTGCACCAGTGAATGTAACCGTGAACATCCTTAAGAACGGGGTGGTGATCAACGGAACAGCCATCTCTGTCGATGTTAACCAGCAAATCAATTTCACGATATCACTTGATCCAGACGCTTTTTCCACCAAGTTCCTACAGAACATCAACCTGATTCATGTCAAGGTCAACGTGCCATATCTCCAGAAGACCCTTAACATGACATATGCTGGGAACGGCCGGTTCTGGGCAATTATAGAAACTCAAAAATACAAGAGCGATGATCTCATCACGGTTCAAATCTATATTCCCCCGACCCTTGCCGAACTCCAATTACAGTACGACATCGAGACCTCGTATTCCTTTACTATAAGTGCATATCCCCCAACGAGTGGAATTCCCGAATGGGTCTTCTGGCTCGTGTTCGCCGGGCTAATCGCGATGGCCGCGTGGTTCCTCGCCTACCAGATGCGGTTCAAGTACCCGCCCATGATCCGCAAGATAATGGACTTGAAGCGCAGCGTTAACCGCGGCAAGATCGCCACGCGCATCCCCACGCAGAAGGTGCGATCGCGGGAAGAGGGCATCTACCACTTCTACGCGAACATGGTGAATGCTTACAGTTTCTTGCAGACACGGGACACGCGGTACGCGTCGAAGGCGGCAGGCTACGCACCGATACCGGACGAGTCGATCTCGCTCGACTTCGAGTTGAAGGCCATCGACCAGCCCGAGATGGAACTCCCCGCGGCACCCTTGCCGAAGGGCATGGCGAAGAAGGCCGCGCCCAGCACCTACGTGGAGCCACCGAAACCGGCGGCACCCGCGCCCGTACCCGTTCCAGGTGCCACGCCGGGAATCCCGAAGCCCACCACGAAGCCAGCACCAATGGCGCTCGAATTTCCGAGCACGGGGTCCGCTCTACCAGCGACGCCTTCGATGAAACCGCTCGCAGGCAAGCCGATTCCCGTTCAAGTTACTCGGCCTCTCGCCCCGTCCGCGGCCGCGCCGCCAGCCATACCAAAACCGTTGGCACCTGCGCCGGGCGCGCCACCTTCGATCAAGGCCTTGCCGAAGCCGCCCGCGGGAATGCAGCGGCCGTCTGTTCCGCCTCCCAAGCCGGCAGCGCT
This sequence comes from Candidatus Sigynarchaeum calidifontis, assembly GCA_030587475.1. Classification (GTDB taxonomy): domain Archaea; phylum Asgardarchaeota; class Lokiarchaeia; order Sigyniarchaeales; family Sigyniarchaeaceae; genus Sigyniarchaeum; species Sigyniarchaeum tengchongense. The sequence goes on along the minus strand of JAUQYZ010000118.1, from coordinate 13,246 downwards.
CGCTGCGCAAGCGCAAATTAAGCCGGAGAACCTGTACCAGGAGCTGGTATTGCTCGAGCAGAAGCGATACAAGGCGGAGCGGAGCATGCGCGACCTCGATGCCAAGCACGCTCGCGGTACGATTACCGACGCTGAATATAACGACTACCAGAAGAAGATTCAGGAGAGCCTGGACAAGTTGAAGGAAAACATCGCGCAATTGCGGCGCAAGATGCTCAACTTCTGAGCTCGTTCCTTTTTTTTTGCTATTTCTACCTTTTTTACAGTTTTTATCGTTTCAGAGCTTCAGGCGCCTTTTCAAATCGGGCGAGGCGATGAGCTTCATGAAGATGGCCTGCAGCCGAGCCTCGTTGAGGCCAGCGCGCTCGTCCTTGCCCAGTCTGAGCTTGTCAAGAACGCTGGCGAGCATGGGAAGGAACGTGAACACGAGGCGATCGTCACGCGGCGCCGCTAGTTTCGCCTTGATCAGCGTGGTCGTCTCGTCGAGGTACATCTCTTGCGCACGTTCCAGCGGCAAGCTCCCTTTCTCGGCGAGATCCAGCAAGAATTCAAGACCAAAGTCTTTTTTAGCAATGGTGCCAAGCCGGTTGAAGATCTCTTGCATCACGAGACGGTTCGTGAAGTGGCTAGGGACATCTGCCCCGACGCAATCAACCTTGGCCTCGATTATCTCGGACACTTGTTGGGTGGAGAGGCTCGCAAGCACCTGGCGGGCGCGGTCGAGGGCCAGAGGGTCTATAATGGAGACCTCCGTGGGCAATGGCTCGGACTCGGGCTCGGGCTTTTTTTCCAGGGGAATGACAGCGGGCTCTGGCTCGGCCGGAGTTTCCTCAACATCGTGTACAGGTGGCATGGCGGGCTTATCGATCAAGTCGTCGAGCTTCCCCGCCATTATTTTCTTCACGTCATCGAGCGTGAGGGTCTTGTGAACCGTCAACAACCACCGAGAGAAAACCACGGCGAGCGAGACGTCGTTGTCTGGCGAGACGAACAAGAACTGGCCCGCCTTGAGCACGGGGATCGCGCCGATGGAACCCTTGATCCTGCACGCCGAGTCCGAGAAGCCCTCGAGCAGCCGCTCCACGACCTTCATGCTCTGCTGGCTCGTGATCCGGCCGATGAAAAAAGAATTGAACTGCTCGTAGGCGTGGTAATCCACGTCTTTCGGGCTCTGCGTGGCGATGAAGCATTGGACGCCGTATTTTCGCGCCTGCCGGAAAAGAAGGATCAAGGCGTCCTTCGGGCCAGGCTTGGCAGCACCCGCGGGCATGAACGGCGCGATTTCGTCGCAGAAAAAGATGCACCGTGGTTCCTTCGCGTGTCCCTGGCGGATCATCCACGAATAAAGCTCGTTCACGAGCACGGACAGGAAAAATTCCTTTTCTTCTTGCGTGTATAATGCTTTCAAGAAAAACACGTTCACGGGGGTCGTCGCGACACCGCCCTTGTTTCGCCGTTCTAGTAGCGCGTCGATGTTCAGGTTATCATCCGCAGAAAACAGCAGCTGGGCACTTCCCTTGCCGAGGGTCTTGATCGCGATGGCGAGTTTTTGCCGCTGCTTGTCGTTGAGGAATTCCTCGATACCCGTGCCCGGGCCTGACTCGACGATGCGGGCGAGCTCGGAAAGGTTTGGAATCTGCTTTCCTTCCTTGAAATATCGCTCCAAAACGGAGTAAAGGCCGGCCTCGGCGGGCGGGGCGAATGAAGATGATAAATTCGCCGCTTTTTTCAGGATAGAGACCAGCAGCTTGGCCTGGTTGTCCAGGATCTTGATGATGTCCTCGTCATCAAGGTCGGGATCCTTCTCTGGTATCTTCACGGGGTTGAGCGAGATGGGCAATCCCTTCCCGGACGCCGGCGTGAAGATGCGGACATCGACAAGGCCCGCGAACGAGTCCACGACCGCGCCTGGAACCCCGTGATCCGCCTCGAGTTCCACTTTATTCCCCGGCAGCGCGAGCGATGCGATGTCACCTTGCGGGTCGATGGCGATGACCGGGATGCCGTGGCGGGCGGCCTCCTCGCAGATGATCTTGCCCAGGACGGTTTTTCCGCTACCCGTGCTCCCGAAGATGCCCGCGTGGCGGAAGAAGATATGCGGGTCGACCAGCAAGTCTTTCGCGGCCTCTTTCATCTGCTGGATGGCCTCGAAGGTAAGCTTCGTCCACTGGTCATTGTAGGTACCGATCCAGAACTTCTTGCTCCCAATCTTGTCATCGATCATATCTTTTTTTCACCACGCATAGCGATCACGGGGCTGGCTCGAAAATGCACAGTTCGCGGCGGATTCCCACGTTCTTTCAAAGCAAGTCTTTCGATAAAGATTTTGCGGCATCCCTTAGAAATGGATTTCCTTTGCCCATTTATATAGAGACTTGTTGCACGATCGCATTAAGGTATTTATATCGATATGGCTGATGTTAGAACCCGGTAAAAGGTGAATCATCGGATGCTTCTTACCTTCAATTTCAAGGGAATCAACGAACTCACGGGCAGCCCGCCGATACTCATCGATGTCCCGGAAGACAAGATGTTCAAAGATGTCTTGCTCGAAGTCATCGAAAAAATCAACCCGCTGCTCCCGGAGGGTAGTAAATTCACCATCGAGACACTCGGGATTGAGAGCTTCGACGGCGAGCCGGTGAGCTGGAGCACGTATGAGAAGCACGTCTTCGACGTGATCATCGATTTCGGCACGAGTTTCGTCGTCACGATGAAGGCGGCGAAACATGACGATGCGTTACTCGCCGATCTCAAGAACGCTGATAAGGAACCACTCGAACAAGATAAGCTTCGCGCACTCGACCTCACGCAGGAGGTCTTGAAGACGGAAGGCATTGCCTCCAAAGACGAATACAACGAGCGCAAGCGCGAGGAGGAACAATTGCAATTCAGACCGGAGGAGCAACTCACGCCCTTTCAGGACTTGATCAAGGCTCCGAAGGGCACTGACGTGCCAGTAGGTGGTGGCAAGCCGGAACTCGCTGGCGGCATGAAGCCGAGCATTCCCATCACGCCATCACCGCCCGCCACTGAACCAAGCCTCCCGCCAGCGGTGCCTGGCGGACCGGCAATGCCGAGCGTGAGCAGCATCACCATGGCTGGAGAGACACGAGCGGTCCCGGCACAACCCGTCTCCGCGTCGATGACCGTACCTGTGATCGCTGCACCCTCCCCGCCGCCCATGGCAGCTGAAGAGGACCGGCGGAAGAAGGAAAAGGAAAGGGCAAAATTTTTTGGAAAACCGGCCCCGAAAGCAGCGCCGCTGGACAGGAAAGTGGTAGCCGATGAAGCCAAGGAATTTGAAGATGGTATAACATCGGCGATGCCGCCATTCGATGAGGGGATCATTACTACCGGCGATCGATTGGCGGAAAACCGGCCGATAGGAGCTCCCCCAGCCAAGACGCAATATGACAAGAACATCTCGGTCGATTACTTCAACGTGATGAACCCGGAGAACTATTATCCAGTCGTCGTCGACATCGCAGACATCGAGCAGGTATGGAAGCCCGTCGAGGAGAACATCATCACGGGCGAGCGCAAGGTGCAGGTGAAGGAGAAAGCGGTCTTCGAGACGGATACAGTGATCGTTAGGCCAGTGTTCCCCGGCTGTACCGTGGCGCCCTCGGAACTCGAAGCCGACCTCACCAAGCCCAAGGAATTGTGCACGTTTTTCGTGACGCCGCTAGTGAGGGGTGCAATCAAGGGCGAGTTGCATTTCCTCGCGAAGGGGAAATTGGTTCATATGACCGATCTCCCGGCCGAAGTCAAGGATCCACGCGTCGCTCGATATATTTTCCTATACGGGTTCATCGCGAGTATAATTCCCCAGATCGGCAAGCTCTTGAGTATAGATCTCGAGACGATGCTCAATAACCTCGTCGATAAATCTGTGCTCTTGGGCTTGCCTCTCACGACATTCATCGCTGTGGGGGGAACCGGTGTTGCCATGATCATCGGGCTCATCTATTTCATCACGCATAAGCCAAGGGGAACGAAAATGGCACTACATCTCACGGATTTCCGAATGACCCTCGTTCCTCCACACGTCGTGTAATCCTTTTTTTCATATCTTTTATGGGCAGAGGCGCGTTCAAGAGGCCCGAGAGACGTGAAAACATCACGGCTCGTGCTCGCCATCTCGATCGCCACCATCATCGTTCCTTTCGCGGCCAGCTTGTCATAGAAGGGAGCACAAGCCCAATCAACCATCCACGTGGGGTATTGCAGCAGCCTTCCCGCTGACCTCGAGAAGGTCTCGTCGCAATCATAAGCCCGCCGGCGATGGCTTTAACAGCCGGTTGTCCTTCAGATCCTTGCATCGGCCATTCTGCGAGGATACAAGCCCATCGAGATCGGCGACAAGGGAACGTTCGACAGGTATTTCGAGGCATACCCGCCCGAGATATCCGAATACACGTTCACGAACTTGTACATGTGGCGGAACCACTACGCGTTTGGATGGAAGATCGTCGACGGCCACTTGTGCTTGATTTCCACCAAGGAAGCGGGCAAGATCAAGGTATTCCCCCCCGGTTGGCGAGCGCCAGGCCAGCGTGCTGCCATCGATCGTCGATGAGGTGAAGGTAGACGGGCTCGTCGCAGAATGTGATCGAGTACCAGAAGCTCTCTTGCCGGACATCAAGCAACTTGGCGGCTCCTTCGAAATAATCGACGACCGCGGCAACTGGGATTACGTATATCGCACTGTGAACTTGTCCACCCTCGAGGGCCCTGGATACGCCGATTTCCGCAAAAAGTTAAGCCGGTTCAACCGGGACCACGACGTGCAATACGGCATGCTCGACGACACGCTCGTCGATGGCGTCCTCAGCTTGCAAGATGATTGGTGCAACCTCCGTGGCTGCACCGAGTCTGAAGGCTTGTCCAAGGAAAATGCGGCCATCAAGGATGCCCTCGAGCATTGGAAACAGCTGGGCTTCTCCGGCTGCGTGATGCAGGAGCAAGGCCGCATCATCGCCTACACGCTCGGGGAATGGCTCAACCCCCGAACCATCGTGTGCCATGTCGAGAAAGTAAACCCCCGGCCATCGTTCTTCGGCGCCTACCAGGCTATCGCCAAGGGCTTTGCCGATCATTGCGCGGCCGGCTTCGATTTCATCAACCGGGAGCAAGACATCGGCGAGCCCGGGTTGCGCCGCGCCAAGGAAAGCTACAAACCGGCATACATGGTGAAAAAGTTTAAGGTGCTCTTCAAGTGAACGTGAAAATTATGGTATGATAGAGAATCTTGGTTTATCTTTCGTTTGAAAGCAGATTGAAAAATGGTATAACAAGCTAATTTAAGTCAATCGGCAAAAATCACTCAAATGAACATTGCTTGGATAAAACTTTTCACAACAGAATCGATATCGCCCGTGTTTTCAACTACCAGCTAGCACGGTATTTTATTCGAACGACGCGAATATTGTCGAATACAATAATCGGTTAAGGGTCAACAGACAATTTTATATAGCCCTTGTACGAGAGACACTTAGTGCGTCGTAAAAATGATGCATGGAGAACCCCCCAAGGAACGCAAAGATGACCCACCATGTCCGAAGCAAAAGATGAGAAGTCCCTTGTCGTGAAGAACGCTGTGGGAGAGTACATACGGGCCAAAGATTTAAAAGTGAGCAGTGATCTCTACGACGAGGGCGGTCTAAATGGAATTCTGAAGAAGTTACTCGATGCTGCTTGCGAGCGTTGCAAGGCCAATGGCCGAAAAACTGTTATGAAGCAAGATCTGTAAGATCTCTTTAATTCTGAACATCCTAATATCTTTTTTTTATAATGATCCCTTCGCCACGATGCTGCCATGTCACGGGGTCACCTCCTGCGATCGGTCGTTCGATGCCCATGTTTCGAGGGCAGGCTGGCCGGATTTCCCTGCAAGCACCGCGCGGATCCCGGCGAGCGTGCGGCGCTCGATGACGTGGAACCCGGCGTCGGCAAGCATCCGCACCCACTTGGCATGCGTCAAGGACGCACCAGCCGAACCAGCCCGTCACGTTACAGCGCTGGATCGCCAATCACGTGGACGAAGCCATTCTCGGAATGTCGCGTGAGGACTTCATCGATCTAGAGAGCGGCGCCTTCAACTTGTTCTTGTTCGAGCACCAGGAAAGTGTGTTCGGCTGGCTGCGTTCGTTCGGCTTCAGCACGGAGATCGATGGTGGATTCGTTCGACCACCCCCGAAAAAGTAATCACTTTTCCGTGCCTTTTTTATCCCGTTTCTCTGAGTTTTATATTATCGATACTTTTTTAACTTTGCATCGCGATTTAAGATATATGGGTGATGATGATTGGGATCCCGTGGCGCAAGGCTTTCCACCCCGGTTCGCCGAGCTCATCGTGGCCGCCAGAAGAACAAGGGGCGATTTCCACTCCGCCAAATTGATGGCCATGTTACTGGTCCTAGTGCGGCCTCTTTTTCACCTGATAGCAGATACATCGCCGCCGGTGGCTATGGCCATGTGTCATTAGTTAATATTTTCGACTTTTCTCACGTGCGGGATTTTAGATGGAATGGATCGATAGAGAATGTGAAATGGGAGGAATATGAAGCGGGATACTTGAGCTATATCATACACAGTGTCGCCTTCACGCCCGATAGCCACACCATCGCCGCCGGCGACGAGAATGGCAACCTCTTCTGCTGGGATGTCGCCACGGGTGCCCTTCTTTGGCGCAAGGATGGCAAGAAGCACGGATGGGCGAAAGATTACCAACCCCGATTGCTGTCCTCGAAGCAGCAGCAAGCGTGGGTCGATGATCCCGCGGTTCCTAATAGAAGGGAAGGCCACGGTAGAGGCGCGGTGGTCGCCTCGTCCCCGGATGGAAGGATCATCGCCAGCAGCGGCGCCGATGGCTTCGTGCGGGCGTGGATGGCCAGGACCGGCGCCCTCGTCGCCGAAGTGAACATGGCGCGGGCGGGTTGGCCGATAGAGGTCGAAGTGCCAGAGGATGATGAGGACATGATAATGCTTGACACGACCTTCGTTAAGGCGTATAGAGGCTTTCCCTATAGTGAAGCCGAGTACAAGCCCGGTTTCGGCGTTGATGCCCTCGCGTTCTCGCCCGACGGGGCTTGGATCGCTTGCAGCATGGCCGGGAGTTCGAGTCCGGCGGTCGACCCCGTCCTCGCCATCGATGCGCGCTCTTGGACGCCATATCAGGTTGCGCTGTTCCCCCATCCACGAAGTCGTAAGAGGTGGTGGGACAACGAGCACATTCCCGTGTATTGTGGCGCCAATCACGTCTCGTTCTCGCCGGATGGGCGGTGGCTCTTGACGGACGGCGAGGAGGGCGCAAGGATCTACGCGATCACGATGGAAGAGAGTGAACAGGATTCCCCGCGGTTCCATCTCACCGGGGGCGACATCATCGGCTATTAATGGTTCCCGGATTCCGAAAGCATCGACGGCGACGTGTACGTGACCACGGGGGCGAGCATCGTGGGTAACACCACCCGTGTCGCCATCCTTCACCAGCGTGGCATACTAGAATTCGTCGATGTGAAGGGCGTGTTGGAAGCGTTGCGTGCCAGAGATGTCGGGCACGTCGTGCCCCTCTCGGCGACGTCCAAGGTCGCCGGCGAGCTTGAATTCGTGATAGACGTGGGTGAATTCGACTTCCATCTTTGTGTCTCGCCAGACGGTCGGTGGTGTGCTGTGGGTGAGATGAGGGCGGGAGGGAGTACCGGCGCGGTCAGCCTCGTCGATATTCGATCATCCCTGGATTGATGAAAGAACGGATCGAACGGAATTCTCCCGACTGAAGTCCCAACTGAAGTCCCAGAATCTCGCTCAGACCGAGAGTTCCACGACGGCGAGATGCAGCGATGCTTGTTTCTTGTATGGCTTGTTCTTGGAGCGAATGCGTGCAACGAACTCGCCGAGTTTTCTCGGAGTTTTCTCCTTTTTTCCATTTCGCCCGCACTTAGCCGAGGCAAGTTAACGTACGATCGATAGACACCACCCCAATGACCGGTAGCCTTTTTTCAGAACCGCCCGCGTTGATACGAGGCAAGTTATTGTTCGACCAGTACTTATCGATCTACGATGACCGGCGGTCAAGAGACCCGCGAGTTCCACGACGATGCGTTCAGCTTCGAATACACGATCACGCGAACGAGCCGGCGCACGATAGGCATCACGATCCGCCCCGATGGCTCGATAATCGTCAGGGTGCCAAGGCACGTCATGCAGCGGCAAGTAGACGAGGTACTCGCTCAAAAAAAGGGCTGGATCCAGAAGAAACGTGAATCCATACAGGCTCGCGAGCGTTTGAGACCGAAGCCGCCCGAGTTCGCCGACGGCGACGCCCTCCCGTATCTCGGCCAGGCTTTCCGCCTCGTCGTCCGGCAGAGCTTCGAGAACAAGACCCGGGTGGAGGCGACGGGCGGTTCCCTCGTCGTCCATGTCCAGGGGGATCCTGACACTCCCCCACAACTACGGGAGCGCGCGAGGGTTGCCATGGTCGGGTGGTACAAAGCACAAGCGCACTCGCTCTTGCCATCGCGGGTGGAAGCGTTCAAGGTTCGGCTGGACGTCCAGCCCGCGAGGGTCGCCATCAAGGATCAGCGGACGAGGTGGGGGAGTTGCTCCTCCAAGGGAAACGTCAACCTCAACTGGCGGCTCGTGCTATGCCCGTCCCATGTCCTGGACTACGTCGTGGTCCACGAGTTGTGCCACCTCAAGATCAACTCGCACTCCGCGAGTTTCTGGAAGCTGGTCGCGTCGCTGGTGCCCGACTACAAGAATTGCAAGCAATGGCTCGACTCGTGCAATTACTTGCGCGATTTCTGAGAAATCATCCCGCCATGAGGGGGCTCTTCATGCAAACGTTTTAAACGTTTCAGACGGCATTGTCTACAAAACGGGATCAAATGCCGCGATCGAGCGGGGAAAAAAAGATGTACCGATCGGATATCGATGAACCACAAGAATGGGAGAAGGAGGATCCCCGCCGGAAGAAGATCGGTTATAGGATCAGGAATGCCCTTACTCAGGCGTTCTTGCGGGATGTCCGGTTCAACAAGGTGCAAATAGCAAAGACCGTCATCCGCTCCCTGATATTGACGGCTCTCATCATTTTTTGGGCGAATACCTTGTTCCAGAGGACCCCGTTCGGGTTTAACATTAGCGATGCTTGGACGTGGGTCATCTCGATCATCGGTGGCGCGACGATCCTGTTCACGGGAATGGTCACCGATTCCCTCATCGAGCGACACGGCATCTTCGAGAAGGTCTCCATCGTCGCGATCGCGCCGATGACCATCTTGCTCACCGTGAACAATCCCGTGGTTGCCATCATCGTCACGCTCGTGTTAACGGTGATCACTGCATTCCTCATCGTGTTTTTTGTCGTGGGTCTCGTCATCAACACGACGATGCTGACACGCGCCAGGGTTATCGTGTTCATGATAATCGCCATGGCAACCTTCGCCGCGCCGGTCGCGAGCCTCATCGTCATCACCGAGACATTCATCGTGACCTGGACATGCGCGATCATCTTCACCGTGATTTCATTCGTATTCTCCCGCAAGAACCCGAGACGTTTCACGCCCACCTTCAACCCGATCATACGCCTCCCTGGTTTCCGCGGCTTCCTCAGGGTCATTCAGAGTTCCCACGCGTTCCGGACCGCCTTGTTCCTCTTCTGCACGGCCGCCCCACTTGCCTACCACGCAACGGCGACTATAAATGCAATGAGAAAAGCGGGGGAGGCAGGGGAATGGGTCACGCTCGGGATCGTCATGATCGCGTCGCTCCCCATCATCGCCGCCGTGATAGACAACCGCGGGCGGAAGCCGCTCGTGTACGTCATGCTCTTGCTGCTCGGCATTGTCTCGTCCATTTACGACCAGCCGGGATTTAACACCACTCTTATCATGTATATCAAGGTCGGCGTGCTCGCCTTCTCTGTGATTCTCCTCGTTATCATTTCGATCGTGTTTTCGGGGGACTTGTCTTCTTCCATCTCGCGAGGCCGCATCACGAGCGTAATGCTGTTCTGTGTCCTGGTCGGCACCATCATCGGCTTCATGTCAGCATCCTGGGTCGAGGACAACGCCACCGGCAATCCTTCCGTCTTGACGACTGTCGCGAACACGACCGCCTTGCTAAATCTCATCGGTATCTTCGTGTTCATCACGATTAGCGAGCAGTTCCAGCCCGGAACAACCCACTGGCGCGATTATCTCGTTCGCTTGCACGTCATCATGAACAACGGTCTGTCGCTCGTGTTCAAGGAATTCAGGAAACGCAAGGATGATGCGAGCGGCGACACGCTCGAGGACTTGGAGAGCGGGGGGCTCACCGGCCTCCAGCAGATGTTGCAAGAGATCGCGAACAGCCGGAAACGAATCCGTGTGCTCGATCATGGCGACGTCTTTCTAATATTCCACTACGGCAAGCTCTCCACCGCCGTGCTCTTCGTCGAGAAAAACCTTGTCATATACAGGGAGAAACTCGCGAATTTCCACCTTCAACTGGAATACATAAACAAGGACGTCATCCAGGAGAATTACATCAACCAGGAAGAGCTGCAGCACGTCAACTGGTTGATCGAAAATTATTTCTCTTGATAGCCCGTGCTTGAAGTCGTGCTTTCATCCCCTTGTCGAAATTTTTAATTCCCCCCGCCACCCAATTACACACATGTCCGAAAGCAAAGACGAGAAAGGTTCGGAGCTGGAAAAGAAACTCTCTTACAAGGCCGAGTTCGCGTGGTCGAAGTATTCCGACGAGCAAAAGAATGCAGCGCGTATTCTCGCACAAGACTATCTCGTGTTTCTCAAGGAAACACGTACAGAGCGCGAGCGTGTTGCATTCGCCGAGAGACTCGCGCAAGGAAAGGGATTCAGACAGCTCGAGCTAGGAAACAGTGCGGAACCCCTGAAACCCGGGGAGAAAGTGTACTACATCAACCGAGGCAAGAACATCGCCTTGTTCGTCATCGGCGAGGCACCGATGACACAGCGACACCACTTCATCGGGGCGCACGGGGACTTCCCGAGGATCGACCTCAAGATTCACCCGCTCTACGAGAAGGACGGCTTCGCCTTGTTCAAGACACACTACTATGGGGGTATCAAGAAATACCAGTATGCAACCGTCCCGCTCGTGCTGACCGGCGTCATGGTTAAAAAAGATGGAGAGGTCGTGAAAATCGACGTCGGGAGCGAGCCGGACGATCCCGTTTTCATCATCCCCGACTTGCTCATCCACCTGGCGCGCACGTTCCAGGGCAATCGCAAGGCGTTCGACACGATCAAGGCCGAGGAAATGAATGCCTTGGCAGGTGCGCTGCAGATAGGCGACGATAAGGCAAAGGATCGGTTCAAGCTTAACGTGCTCAGCATCCTCAACGAGAAATACGGCATCACGGAGGATGATTTCCACTCGGCCGAGCTCTCGCTCGTCCCCACCATCCCGCCTCGCTATATCGGACTCGATAAAAGTTTGATCGGCGGCGCGGGCCAGGACGATGGCTCTTGCACCTTCCTCGCCGTCCGCGCCCTACTGGACATGACAGCAGGTGCCACGCCATACACCACGGGCGTGGGCATCTTCGACAAGGAAGAGACCGGCTCGAACGGCCCGACTGGTGCCCAGTCCTCGTGGATTCGAGCGGTCATCGCCGACATTGCGGCCCGGACCGGGGTGAAAGAAAGCTTGACGAACATGAATCTCGTTTTCAGCGCGACGCGGATGATCTCGGCGGACGTGACGGCAGCGCTCGACCCGTCGTTCGGCGGCGTGCACGACCCGCAAACCGCGGCGATGGCAGGGAAGGGGGTCGTGGTCGAGAAATACAGTGGAAGTGGCGGCAAGCACGGGACGAACGATGCCACCGCCGAGTACCTGGGCTACGTGCGACGTGTTTTTAACGATGCCAAGGTCCCGTTCCAGTTCGGCACGCTAGGGCAAGTAGACGCGGGGGGCGGCGGGACCATCGCGATGTTCTTCGCGCAGGCCTTCAACTGCGACGTGGTGGACTGCGGGGTTCCCGTGCTGAACATGCACTCGCCCTACGAGGTGACGCACATCGCGGACCTCTACTCGGGGTACCTCGCGTACCAGGCGTTCCTCAGTGCAAAATAGGCCACGTGCACGATTACCAGGGTCCAGCGCCTTCTTTTCCCTCTTTTCATTCCTTTGCGTGAAATTTAGAACAAACGTTTCTCAGCTTTTTCGGATTCGGCTTTCTTGTCGCGAACTTTCTCCACGAATTTCCCGGCCATCACGTCCTTGATGTCACGACCGAACAAGAAACCACCGAAGATGAAGAAGAAACTCGCGAAGAGAACGTCGAATGCACTAAACCGCGCGTTGAACACGAGCAAGATGGCCGCGAAGATGAAGGCCAGTCCAAATACACTCTCGTGGACATGGTACCCTCGAACGTGAAATTCTTGCACGTCCACGTTCACGGTGCTTGCGACGCGTGGCAAGTTCCTCGCGAGGATGAAAAAGATGCCCACCGTGGCGAGTTCCCACAACCAGAGCAAGGGGATGTGGGTTCCAAATTGGTGCAGCATCTCGTCGATGTAGAGCACGAGGACCGCAACGATGAGGCCGAGAACGTTCTCGAGTAGGACGAGCCAGGCGAAAATTCTCAAGGGATGCCCGGACGGATTTGATTTGCATATCTCCTCGCATTTATGGATAGTCACCAGCATGGGCACCGCGACCAGGAAGCAGAAAACATAGGCAAAATGGAAAACTACGAGGCCCGTGAAGAATATGCGGTTGAACACGTCGTATGGTTCGGGGAAATCCGTTTCAAAGAAGATCTCGAGTGCCCTGCCGATGCCATAGGTGATCGCACAGATAAGGCCAGCTACGAGCATCACGAGGTAGACAAACTTCAACGTCTTGATGGTGTCTGGTTGCATCGCGGTCATATCCCCTTGCGCGAGTTAGGTTCGTCGCCCGTGATGGACAAGGCAAGCATTAGTTATATGTTCGCGCAAGGTTGTCGAAAAGCTTAACAAAGGCACCTGACGGCGACAAAAAGGGCGAAACATTCAAATTTCCTCGTGCGGATATGGGTACATGTCTCGCGCGGTGCAGAAATTCCAAAGACGGTTTCATGGAAAGCGGATCGAGCTCGATTTTAATCCCACGCCGACGTGCGAGTTGTGCGGGCGAAAAATGAAGGTGCAAGCCAGGTCGAAACCGCACCACGTCGTTGGGAAGGGGGAAAATTACATCGTCGTGACGGTTTATAGGC
>JAUQYZ010000346.1 GCA_030587475.1 Candidatus Sigynarchaeum calidifontis | reverse complement strand
AAAATGAACGTGGGAATTATGTCGAGCTTGATGGATAATTTAATAAGTTGGTCTTAGTGATCTTCTTTCCAAATGAAAACATCAGATTCAATATTCTGTACTCTCTTGAAAGCTCATATTTGGTCGATATGAACGAGTTTGAAGATAAAAACAAGCAATTAAGGAAGGACATCAAAAACCGGGATTGGTATAACGCTGCCTTCCATTCATACGCGTTAGCACAATATGCGAAGGACATCCGGGCAAATCCTTCGGATGCTCTATACTTCTACGTGAACGCCTTGCGCTTTTTTTACTTGTTCCATCAGTACAATGTTGATAAGAAAAGCTTCGCATATGAGGAAATAAAGAATATTATCGACGAAGGATTGAACATCGTAGAAAAATCCACGGTCGTTCCCAAACAACTAGTCCTAGATTTCGAGAACGAGGCTGCGAGGATGCTGATTTCGATAGAGCAGGTAATCCTTAACAATAACCAGCGAAGATGGAACGAAAACGTCAATTCGCGATTAACTCGGCTGCACGAGAAAATGTTCAAAGAAAAGATCAGTAATATCAAGGAATTTCTCTCGAAGGCCGAAATGTTCAATGCCAATAAGATAGATCAAAGCATCATCGACGATAGGCTTGAAATCACAAAAATATTCAACGAGCATATGAACCACTTGGACGCATCTAAAGATATTGATCCGAAACAGCTTGCTCGCGTCATCCTCCAAAATTACTTGGATGAGGCGAATAATAGAGGGGGCACCATCGCAATATATGAAATGTGTGAGGGTTTGGCTCGGTTGATGCTAGTTGAAAAGATCCCGGAGAAAAAAGTATTGAAAGCGTTGGTCCATCTAAAGAAACGCGGCTTTATCGGCGACATCAAGTTAAACGACCTCGGCCAGAGCGTCGTGGATTTTAACTCGCCAGAATTGGATAATGATCAGCAATCGCTGGTCAGCCTTGCTCTGAAAAATGGCGGGGATTTAACCATACCCTTGATCTCCTCGTCCCTCGATTGGGTTCTGGGGAGAATCAAGAGTGCCTTGAATCGCCTCCAAGAAACCAATTTTCTCGCACATTATCGGACGGTCTTGGACGGGGACAGGTGGCGATTGAAAGGATTCTAAAGCGATACATCCTTCATACCTCCGAACTGAAATGTCGATGTAATCAAGCAATCGAGGATTCTTCAGCGAAATGATTCCTTTCATCTGGAAAGAAAGCCACATGCTCCAGCTCAAAATCCTCGAGCTGATCAAGATTTCCAATCTTCTAGGGGAGTAAGATTAATTCATTGTTCGAGACATCGAACTCCTTGGATTAAGAGTAGGATCTTAATTTTGACGCATTTTAAACGATATTCGACCCTCCACGACGCCCCTTTTGGATCCCACGACGGGATCACCGTACACGGCGTCGAACGGCTGGCTCGTGACCGCTTCCAGGGCCGATGCCAGAACGCGGAGCACCTGGAACAGGAGGTGGGGGATCGCCTGCTCGATGCCGGGCACGGTCGACCCGGGCTGGTGGACAGCCCGTTCCAGGGCGAGACGCTCCTCCGCGTTGAACAGGTACGACACGACCCCGTTGTAGTCGGATTCACCCCGCCCGGGTCGCTCCTTGAAGGACAGCCGGCGGGGATCGAACCGGTACATGCACGCGAACCACGTCGTGAGGAGTTCCTGGTCATGTTGAGCGATGAAATCGGCCGCTGGCACGGGATTCTGCGGCGTCGGCTTGAAACCGGCATCGATCTTCGCCTTCTCGTACCGTTTCCAGCGGTCTTGCAGCGTCTCCAGCAGCAACGGATACGCTTTCCTCTTGCGCGTGGCCTCCGCCTTCAGCCGGCCGGCGAGCACGGAACCATAAGTGCAGAAGCCGGGCTCCCTCCCCTTGGCCTTGCGCGCCAGCCGCGCGATCGTGGCCGCGAACTGGTACGGCCCCGGTCGTTTCGGGGCGGGTCCTGCGTCCACCGCTGATGCTCTCCCTTGTCGTTTTTACAGGCGGGGGATGGGGAGAAATAAAAAAAGCCCGCCTCCCTCTCCCCGGGTTCCTGGCGGGCAATAAAACCCCCGGTGTTGCGATGTTGCGATTTTACCTCGCGAGGGCGCTCGCGTGCCACGGAGTGCCTCCGCGATCTACCCCTCGCGCTCGCCATTTAAATCTGTCGCGGGAACCCGGCGTCCCGCCGGTTTTAATGCGACGTCCTGGCAACACCTATACATCCCTTATTTTTGAATGGCTTAATGCATCGTTCAGCACCTGGTGGGAGACCTTTAGCATCTCTATCTCGGAGACAGATCATCAAATGATGTCCATCTGTCAAATCATCTGAACATCGCTGTTACTAGAAAGTTTTGCGTGATTTCGAACTGCCCGGCGGGGATCGCCAGCCGGGGCCGCTTCGGCGGGTCGATGGCCGCGCCCGAGAAGTCGAGCACCTTCACGCCCCACCCGAGCGCCGATCCGATGAACTCCTTCTTGTTCCTGCCCGGCGCCACGATCTCGACCTCGATCGACCGCTTTTTCCCGCTTCCCTGGCGTATCGCGTCGACGAGGTCGCTCGGGTACGTGGGCGCCGGGTGGATGCCGAAGTCGCTGGCGCCGAGCACGAGTTTCGTCCCGTGCTTTTTCTCGAGCGCCCGCAGCCGTGTGTAGAAGTAACCGAACTCCCGCTCCTTCACCTTGCCGAGTTTTCGCCCCGTCTTGTAGACCAGGTAGTTCTGTATACCCATCCGGACTGCCGTAGGCCCCGGGTGCGCGGCCTTCAGCGCCTTGTAAAACTCTATGATCCGCCCGATCTCTGCGTCGTTCACGCCGAAGAACCAGACCGGCGTGATGACGAGATCCATGCCGCGCTCCGGGACGAGCCGGATGGTGCCGAGCAGCGCGTCGAGGTCGTAGTCGTTTCGGCACGAGATTTCTCTCGCCTGGCCGGGATCCATCGTGTTGAGCGTGATGTTGATCTGGTCGAGCCCGGCCGCGCGCAGCTCCTCGACGCGCTCCGGCGTGAGAAGCGTCCCGTTGCTCTGCATGCTCGCCAGGGGCACGCCAGGCCCCGCCTTCAAGCCCTTGATGAGGCCGGGCAAGTCCTCGTAGAGGAGCC
>JAUQYZ010000301.1 GCA_030587475.1 Candidatus Sigynarchaeum calidifontis | reverse complement strand
ACTTTAATGGGAGCGTGAATTCGTTGGTAGATTGGTTTGGGCATGATCTAACAACGAATCATCTCCTTATATGTCTTTTTCATGAGATTGAAAGGAGCTCTATTGGAAAAATCACGCGAGCACGGCGATAAACGAAAGGCCATGACAAGCTAACATCATCAATAATGGTTTCCGAAATCACGCATCGTGAATCGATTATCTACTTGGTTCATCTCGAACAAGTGAGGCGCCATCACTGAAAAAAACATCAAGTCGGCGAGCCCCCTCTAAATACGAGGTTTGTCATTTACACGGAAGAAGCAGGGAAAGTGTATCTAGGGGATTTTATGGACATATTCGGGAAAAGGTTCAGAAGATTTTTCTCCGATGCTGCAGATGTCTGTGGACGGGATGTAGTGATGGCTGAGCTGGCTCGATAACGACACCATACGGGATGTTCGCACCTTCCTTGAGATCGGGGATGTCGGGACCTGCGATGGTCACCTGCCCGTCCTTGATTTTATCAGGCGAGACGACGCGGACCAGCTCGAATTTCATGTAACGTGAAAAATGGAAAAAATGCTCATTTCGCGAACTTCGCGATGACCGCGTCGAGGAATTTCTTCCACTCGGCGTCGTTGACGTTCCCGAGGCTGAAGCGGGCGTTCGGCTGGTACTCGTTGTCGATCGTGAGCGTCTGGAGCCGCGCCGTGAAGTTCTTCAGGGTGGACAGCATCTGGGAAATGTAGTAGGTCGTGATGCCGGCGAAGATCACGAGGTCCGGCTTGCCCTTCCCATCGAAGCCCGGCCAATCGCGGTCGTCCTCGAGGCGGTTCGTGAGGTTCGTGAGTGGCATGACGTGCACGTTGAGTCCCGTTATGTTGTTGTCCACGATGTACTTGTTGGCATGAGCCGTCGCCACGATGGGCAAGTTCGCCGCCTTCGCGAGCCGCAAGAGAACGGCGATGTATGGCTCGTTGCCGACCTTGAGCTTGAGGCTCGTGGCGCCGACCACCAGCACGGGCTTCTTCGCCTCCTTGATAATAGTGGCGACCACGTTGGGGTCAAAGACCGCGACGCCGATCTCGGGCCCGGCCTGGGCCGTTTTCTGCCAGGGCTTTGCTTGCGGGGACATGGGGGATCACGCTTCGCTTGCTCATTTCTTCTTCGGTGCCGCGCCGGGCGCTTCCATCTTCTTTATGATGATCTTCTCGGCGTGGATCTTGGCGTTCTTGAGGATGAGCTTGAAGCCCATCCCGCCGCCGACCCCGGGCATGGCCATCTGGATCGTGCCGACCGGGAACCCGCCTGCGGGTACCATGTCCGCGCCGCCCGCAGCCTCCACGGGGGCAGCCTCCTCCGCGGCCTGTGCCTCGGCTTCCGCGAGCTGCGCCGCGAGCGGGTGGCCCTTGGCCTTTATGAACTTCATGAGCCCGTCGAGGTCCGTGACATCGTTTTCCGTGGCGACCTTGTCCACGATATCGGCCGGGATGCCGTTCTTGATGCGCTCCTTTACCTTTGCAGGCATCCAGACGATGGCATTCCAGCCACCATCGGCACGGATGAATTTCTTCGAGGTGAGATAGTTGATGGCGACGCCATGGAAGCCGGCAACTTGCTTGCCGCCGCCGGTCTGGTTGGCCATGCCGCTGAACGGGAGGCCATTGATGGCATAACCCTTGAAGTTGCGGTCGACGATGCCCATGCCGCCGACCTCGGGAATGGCGAAAACGATGGCCTCGAAGCAGCCGCAACTCGTGTGCGGGGTCTGCATGGCAGAATAAAGCGCGACGCGCTTGACCTCGCCGAGCGAACGCTTGTCAAGGGTCGCGTTCACTCCCTCGAACTCGCCGATCTTCTCGTCGATGGCCTTGCCCTTGGCGACGACGAAGTTCGGCCCCTTGGGATCGACCCGGGCACTCGCACGGGCGTCGAAATAGTTGATGGCGCCGCAGAGGCCGGTGCGCTCGGGCGTGACGATGCAGCAGTGCGTGGGCGCGAAGGACTGGCAGAGCACGCAGCCATAAAAGTCGGTGACGGCCTCGTCGGTCATGCCCCGTACTTTCTCGTCGCGGGCCTCGTAGATCTTCATGGCTTGCTCGTACGCCGGCTTTAGCTTGTCCTTGTCCGTGTAGATGGTGACCTGTGCCTTCTCGACGATGGGCAGCTCTGCCTTGTAAAGGCGGATGAGGATGGTACCGATGAGCTTGAAGCTGTTGAAGCCCTTCTTGACCGCCGCCTTGGATACACGTTCCCATATATCGTAACGCTGGTTTAGATGCATCACTCCTTCGATATAATTGGTAAACTCGTGAATGCGGCGCTCCATCACGCCCTCCAAGTCGGTCTCCAGCTTCGCGCCGGACATTTCTATCACGATACCGAACGGGATGTTCGCACCTTCCTTGAGATCGGGGATGTCGGGACCTGCGATGGTCACCTGCCCGTCCTTGATTTTATCAGGCGAGACGACGCGGACCAGCTCGAATTTCATGTCTTGCTTGGGACCTCCCATTTCAACGAAGGTCTGGTCACCGCGGATTCTCTCGCCTTCATATACTGGGCCGACGCCAGTCGGCATGTCATCGAAACTCATGTGATTGTTCACCAGGACTGCCCGCGCTGGGGATCAAAAATTCGCGCGGAACAAGATATGAGCTTTAATCTTCCCCGAATGATTAAATAATTGATCGTGTCGGTAAACACGGGTAAAAGCGCGGGTGGCGGGGGGAGTTCCCGTCAAGTTTCACTTTGCGACATCGGCATGGCAGAATTCAAGCGAAAACGGGTTCACTCTCCCCGATTCTTTGTGGACTAATAACATTTCCATATGAAAATTGTTTTAAATCGACATCCCGATGGGGCAGTCAATCCCATGGTGGGAAAGCACGACAAACGTGGGCGATGACCTATCCATGTTTATCGAAGGAATTCCTATATGCCGTGCATTTCATCGAGAGGCACTAGTTTTATGTCCGAATGAAATTATCGAGGACGGAATCTAACGGGGCTATTGTTTCTATTCTTTCTTCCCATTGACAATTGTAGGCTGTTTACACCTTTATTATTCGAACGGCTTGCTGCACGGAAGCCACGGTTTTTGTCTGAGAAACCGATCATCCGGCTGTTTCAGATAATGGTTTTCTTTCATCTATTTCAAGCAGCATCATCTTCTTCAGCACGTTTTGCTCTTCCATATTCATCATGATACGAAAACACGTGCAAAAAAAGGAGCATAGAGTTTCCATCGT
>JAUQYZ010000298.1 GCA_030587475.1 Candidatus Sigynarchaeum calidifontis | reverse complement strand
TGGTCTCGGTTTGAAAATCAAGGTTTAATAACTTTCCACGCATGGCAAGATCCTTGGCCGCTCCAAGGTAGACCTGATAAGCCAACTTCACTTCTCCATCAACACGATGGTTGTGTCGGATATACAAGTACTCGTTGCCGTACTTGTCCTTTTTACTCACTAAGAAAGGCATATAGAATAAATGGGTTCCACATATATTTATATCTATCGTATCAATGGGCTTGCTGTGCTCTTTGATTGGCATATACAAGGATTATAAATAGGTTCCACGGTTCCAGATTCATGACAAAATGCGACGAAACATGCCATCCTTAATTCAAGTAAGACGTATAATCTAGAGAATTTAGTCGACATCTACGAAGATAAATTATGTCAATAATCAAGAAAAAGCTCATAAAAGTCTAGTAAAAATCAATATGGGCGATTAACTTAGTAACTCAAGAAATTACTCGAACCGAGCAAGAAGAGGGTGATAACGTCGTGCTAAACACGCTGAGAGTCGCGATCGGTCGCGAAACGCGGGATGACCATAGAAACGTGATCACGCCCATGGTTTGCGGCGTCGATGACCCCGATCTGAACAGCATGATGGATTTCGAGCCGGCCACGCTGATCGACCGGCTGCAATACCACGGATATGAAAAGATTCTCGATGATCTAGGGATTGTTGATCAATATCGTTCCGAGAAACGAACCGGGGATGACGTGAGACGCGTGATCGCGAGATTAAGCCAGACATTTCGATATTTGCCACCCTCCTTCCAGGAGGACACAGCATACCTAACGAAGGCGATGAGATATACGCTGGTCCACGTCCACTATCATACCTCGCCATTTTTAAAGACCTCTTGACGCTAGCGGACGAGGAAGATTTTAGCTTGGACGTTTGGGAGGTTGTGCCGATTACTGGCGTGCCTTCGTTCGGCACAGAGTCGAGCATCGTGCGGTTTGATTTGATAGCGACTGGCGAGACGGTGCCCACTGCGACGGGTTGCTTCTACATTCCCGAGATGGGCAGACCCGTGCTTAATCTCGAATGCATCTTCGATACCCAGGGCGTCGGACAAAGCATCGGCGGGCAAGGTTTTTACTCGTCTTCGCCGTTCATAGAGTCCGTTGCGACCTTGAGGGACTTGCTTGCCACTGCCGATGACACTGGGACAACCCTGGGTCTCGGCCAAGAGCTTCGTATGATTAGCAATCGCCTCATGCTCCCGATCGACGAGTTGATACTGAATATAGACGTGCACGGCGTCCAACGATCTCTCCGGATCGTGTCTGGTGGCGGTAAGCCGGGCATCGTGAACGATCTCTACATCGACATGTCCACCGGAAGAATAAACCCGACAAATTTGCTCAACATCGGCACGCTGGAGGATCTGGTCGCCGCCGTGACCGGTTTTTTGAACAAGCCTGGGATCGCCTATGACCCGGCACTCGGCGACGGACTGTACATAAAGCGGTTACCGACACAATGGAGGCTGGGCATTATGCTGCGAACCCATCCCGACCTCGCCGTTGGCGTCCAGACGGGCCTTTGCACGTGGCTTAGTTTCTTCAGGCAAGAGATATGGCTACATAACGTCTTCGTCGCGGCCGACCCGATGAACCCCCTTCCCACCGAGTGGTTCCGGGGCTCGTTCAAGCTCGGGCCTGCGATCGAGCAGGTCGAGAAGGCCACACGCACGCTGCTGACCGGGCACGAGGTCGCGGGGAAGGCGCTGATCAAACCCATCGAACACTTGCCATCCCAGATTTATGGCGCAGTCGATAATACCGCGGGCTTCATCATCCACTTCACGACCAACGGCGAGGAGTACACGGTACGCTTATCAGTCACGATCAACGACGATGGTACGTATACGTATAGAATCGGGGAATTTTCAACAGTTTTGAGCATTGCTGCGCCAATGAGCAAGGCTTTCTGGGGATACGGGTTTTTCCGCTTGATAGGACATTACGACTTCTTGAAGATAGACGGTAAATACTTCCACGAGTGGCTCGGAGCCGACAGAGATGGCGTAATGAAGGAATGCGACTCGGATGGGAACCTATTGTCTCCAATTAAATATCTCTTAGAAGGTGCCCAAGGCGAAGTGGCTTATATCATTCGACGCCGTGCCACGTTAGAGAATTTCTTGCGATTTTTGCGCGGCGATGCTGCACCGAGTGAGGCTCAATGGGCAAAAGATCCGACATATGCAGGTATGGGGATGGCGACCTTGCTCGCCGAATATCGAAGCCCGTAGGTCAGGATGAATGGATGATCTTTAGGAGGGATTCATTCCTCGTCCATTCTTCTATTTCTCGCTTCCGTTCGTCACTCAAGAGCGTCCAGTACCGCCGTATGCGAGAATAGTCGCCTAGATAGAAGAAATGAGCAAGAATCGATGACACCAGCTCTTTCCCCCCCATCTTGATCAATTCTTCTGCGAGATGAGGTTGTAAATCTGGCCGTGCGACGATGGCATTCAGCACCCGCTGTTGACTGTCATCCTTGGCCAGATCCATGAGCACGTCCTCTGGCGTGCGTGGGTGCCCCGCGATCTCGATGCGTACTCGCTCGTCTCTACTGCCGGCGAGCGACCGGATAAGGTCGACGGGCAGGAACGGGTACGTGGCCGTCAGACCCGGCATCGCCCTAGCCATGAACTCTAGGTGACGACGGGAGATGCTCCCATCGGGGAAGAGAGCGTTCGGACGCCCGTGGCTATTATGATTGTGCTGGAGCGTCCATGCCGAGTGTACGCGGTTATATTCCCATGTCTTCCTCGCATCGAGATACTTCTTGTCGAGGGCCTTCGCGCCGAGCGGGCGCGGGCCGACCCACAAGGCCGCGTCATCCAGGGCGCGGGCCAGGCGGGTCGGGGTGAACAGCGGCGCCGGGAGGCAGTCGAGCGCCTTCGCACGCACCTCGGGGTCGGGATCGGCGAGCAGCACGTCCCATTGTGCCTCGGACAGGAAATCCATGAACATGAGGGCGATGGCCTTGCGCGTCGTGCTGCTGCCGTCCCGGATGCGCTCGTCGATGGTCGATTCGAGGACCCGGCGCGCTTTTGCGTCGCCGGCGCGGGTGAGATCGACGAGCAGCGGGAAGGCAATGTTGCAGTGCAGCAAGTGCGTGTCGTAGTCGTTCTCGACCCAGGCTTGCAGATTGCTCGCATGTGCCGCTAGCTCCGCCTCGGGTGTGCCGAAGACATCGGCCACATCGCCGCATTCCACGAGCTCGATGCCGGGGAGGGTCTCCAGGTCCTCGATTGCCTTAATGTCCCTGGCGTGCTCGACCAGGTCGTCGATGGAGGCGACCAGCGACGCACAATTCAGCGATTGCTGCCCGTCAACGTAGACCTCCACGACCTTCTCGACCGGGTTGTAGACAAGCTCGATGAGCGGGCTGACCGCGAGCCGCGGCCAGCTGTGTGTGTCCTGGAAAGATCGTGAAGGCACGGGGGGTGATCACCACGTCAATGACCAGGGGCCAGGCTTTAAACCGTTGCGTCCGTTGCGGTCGAGCGCTTTCTCGAAGATGAAGAGTACGACCTTCAGCGACGGCCAGAGCACCCCGCTATCCGTCGTCAAAGCCTGCGCGGCTGCCGGGTGCAGGGACATCGCGATCACGGATCATGTCGACCAGGACGGCAACTTTGCCTTCGTGCCCGAATTTCGCGGCCGGGACAGCATTCGATCGTATCTTGAGACGATCGAGAAGATCGGCGAGCATGCCCTAGCGGATCTCGGGGTTTCCGTGCACGCGGGCATAGAGCTCTCCACCACGTCGCACGAATACAAGGCTTCATTCCGTGATCGCGTCGCTCCCTTCTGCAACGAGCTCGACATCGTCCTCATCGAGGGCCGGGACGACGCTGGCCCGGTAGACGTGGCGATCGCGGTTCGGGAGGTGCTGCACGACCTCGGCATGAAGGAGCTGCCGATCGTGATCTCCCACCCGGACTTCAGCATGCTGGTCGAGAAGGCCGAGTTGATCATCCGGAATAACATCGGCCTGGAGCTTAACGAGGCAAAGCTCTCGCCCGCCCACAAAAAAGGCCTGGATCTCGTGCTAGCCGCCGTGCACGAGCAAGGGATCGGGATCCCCCGGTTCACCCTCGGCTCGGATGCACACGCGGCTTCGGACGCCGGCAAGCTCCCGCTCGTGCACAGGCACGCGAGAGCAATGGGCTTGATGAGCCAGCTGATATGGCTTTGACCCGGCCGTGATTCCGCTCAAGAATACCTTCAAGGAGCATCCTTTCTCTGCCGGGCATCCAAGAAATGTGATATGGTGCCCGCGTAGACGTCCAGCATCCATTCTACCGATCCGATGCGGTTGAGACGCCTCGTCCAGAAGCCACACCACGCAGCCACGAGCACGATCACGGGGATCACGACGAAATAAAAAGCGGCGAGGGGCAAATCCAGTGGTATCAGCGACAAGATGAAACTCAATGCAAAGATCGTGATTGAAAGCTTGCCAATGTTGTTTATCTTGTCCTCCAGCGGCAATTTCTTGCCCTTCACGAGCTGGATCCACCCGATACCCGAAAACAGCAAGCATTCCAACCCGATGCAGTAGAAGATGTATTGAGGAACGTGCCGTACGAGGAATGGTGGCAGCCCGCTAGGTATCGGCCACGTGAAGTATGGACTTGGGAGCATCAAGGCCTCGAAAACAGCGGTATTATACTCGGGAATGATGTACAAGCTGGTTAGAAGGCTCACCGCGACGAAGCTCGCGCCGATAACGGCCATCTTTTTCATCTCGCCACGCAACTTGTCCTTGGCGTGAGGCTTGTTCAAGATCACTACTTTTTCGTACAAGAGCGACGCAACGATCGGGACAATGAGCCACGAATAGACCGGGGTCATCATGTCGCTGTAGAACAGCAACCAGTACACGAGCGTGCGAGGATCCTGGAGCATGGCGGCGGTCGTCGTGCCCAACGAAACGCCATGGGGGAAGATGTCCGCTATCGCCCATTGCATGAACGGGTAATAGGTCACCACGATTAACACGATGATTGCAACTCGAAATGCCTTCGGTACCCGCAGGATGAATGGCATCAGCAGTGAAAAGACTGCTATCGTCGTGATGACGTTCCATGCCGTCACGTGATAGATGCCTTGTCGCCCTGCAGTAAGGAGATTTATGACCTCGCCGTAGATCAACAAGAATGAAGCGCGGAGGAGCCTTCGACGTGATGCCAATGGCATCTTGCCGTGCACGTTCTGGGCAGCGGAGCTTGCCATGGTCCCGATAACGGACAAGGTCAAATAAAGCGCGGGTCCCATGAAATCCGTGACGTACCATTGAAACCTCATCAACGCGAGGAAATCGGGGGCGCACCACACGTTTCCGACGTGGATGTATAACATCATTAGAATGCTTATGCCCTTGAGCGTGTCTACAGTCGCGAGGGACTGGGCTGGTGCGCTCGGTTTGCGGGTGATGATGTCGCGGAACCAGGATGCACGGCCGGTGTTTTGGATTCTCATCGGATGATCTTTTTGTGGCATCGTTCGCAATCAATGTCGGTGTTTCGTTCTCTGCTTGTCGATTAGGATGGTGATGTAATGAACGTGCGCGTCCATCGCATATTCCAATGACCCTACCCCGCGGTATCGCGTTTTCCAGATCCAGAGGCCACCGACATACGCGATGAGCATGGGAACGAATATAACGTAGAATGCCGGCATCGAGAAGCTCACGGGAATGCACATTGCAACGTGCGTGAGAATGTACGCAGTAAGGGACGATCTTCCCACGTTATCAACGAGTTCCTGGCGAATGAACCGCTTTCCTTTGATGATCTGGAAATAGCCGATGGTAGAAAACAAGACGAGCACGATGCCGACGTTAAAAAATATGCTTTGTGGCACATCACCGATGAGGAACACGAAGATTCCATCAGGGAACGGCCACGTGAGATACTGGCCTGGCACGAGCAGCTCTTGGAAGGTGCTTGCATCGTAATCGCGGGCAAGCCAGAAACCCGATGAAATCCCCATGCCGATCAAGGCAATCCCGTATACCAGTATGCGCTTTAGCTCCCGCGAGAAGAGGGCGGGCGACGCCTGGGCGGATGGCGAGCTGATCGTGCGGAACAAGACGGTTGTTAGAAGCAAGGCTATGAGCCAAGGATAGGGGGGCATCATCATCGTGTGGCAGAACAAGGTAAAATATACCAGCGTGCGTGGATCGAGCAAGTTGGCAAGCCGTATCTCGTCAGGGGCCAGGCCCGCCTGTCGCATCGGTCCCATCGACCAATCAAGCAGCGGATAGTAGAGCGAGACGAGGGCGATAACCATGGCCAGGCGCAGCCAAACGGGGAGCTTCATGACCAGGGGAAGCAAGAGCGAGAACACGGCGATCCCGGTGAGGACATTCCAGATGAGCAGGTGGAACGGGCCTTCCCACTGCAAGAAAAACAAGTTCATGACCTCGCCGCAAAGGAGAAGGTAGGAAATCCTCAAAAGCTTTTCTCTCGTGTATAACGGCGTGTTGCCACTTGCCCATCTCGCTTGGATGCTCCGCATGCTTCCAACGAGCGATATAATGAGGAAAGTCGCCACCCCAAAGAAATCCGTGAAGTACCAGAAAAGCCGAAGGAGTGAAAACCAATCGGATGCCCTCCATGGCCACGCGAAATGGACATGGAACACCATGATCATGGAGAAGCCTTTCAACGTGTCGATCGTCGGCATGGCTTGCTTCCGCGAGCCGGGCAAACCCGCTTCGCTGGCTGCCTCACGTGGCACAAGTGGGGGCGTTGTTGATTTCTCCATCGGTGAGACCCTTCATCGGCGCGCGGCCTTGTTTCTGCTTCTCGAGATATTCGATCCCGAATATCGCAGCATTCGTTGTAAATCCCATGAGCCACTCGAGCGACCCGAACGCGTTCCATCTCGTCACCCATGCATGAAAGGCGAGCACGGTGACGATGAGAATTGGCAAGAAGATCGAGAAGAAAAGCTCGATGGGCAAGGAGAGCGGAATTAGGAGGCCGAGATGGCTGAGCAAATATGCGGTCAATGACAATTTTCCAAAGGATTTGACACTGGACTGGACTTCATTAAAACCAGGCATTTTCACGTGCAAATACGAGATGATCGAAAAGAGGATGGCTGCACAGCCGGTGTTGTAGCACAAATACTGGGGCACGTGCCGTACTAGAAATGCCACGATGCCCGTGTGAAAGGGATAGGTGAAATAGAAGCCAGGGGTGAGCAGCTCGTCCATCGCCCCCAGGTTGAAGTCGATCATGGGATACAGCCCGAACAGTACACCCGCGGCGAGGATCAAGACACCGACCAGCAACAATCGTTTCAATTCCCGCGGTACGAGATCGGATTGCTTCGATGCGATGGCTTTCACGACTCGTTCGAATATCACGGAGACGAGCAACGGGACGGCTATCCACGGGAAGAGAGGCGTCATCATGCCGTGGCAAAAGAAGAACCAGTAGATGGAGACCATCGGATCCATCAAGACATCGATCTGGAGGTTCTCCGGCGTGATGCCATGGCTGGCAAGATACCCCGTCAACCACATCGCGAGAGGGTAGTAGGCGATGAAGATCGTCACGACGATAGCTAGTCGTGTCCGCGGACGCAGCCGGAGCATGTACGGGAGCAGTAATGAGAAGAGGGCAATCGTCGTGATGACATTCCAGCCAGACAAGTGAAACCAGCCCAGATGCCACAAGAAAAACAGGTTGATGCATTCCCCGTAGATGAAGAGAAAGGATGCCTTGAAAACCTTCTTGCGCGTGATGCCGGGCTTTCGACCCGGCATGGTGGTCGCCTGGTAGCTCGCCATGTTCCCGACGACCGAGAGAACGATGAACATCGAAGGGCCAATAACATCGAGGATGTACCACGAGAACCTGAACAAGGACGTCCAAGAATCGTCGTGCCACGCCCACGCGAAGTGCACGTACCAGATGAAGAGCATCGAGAAGCCCTTGAGGATGTCGATTGCGGGGATCGGCGTCGCGGGCGGGTCCTTCCCCCGGGCGAGCAATGCGCGCATGTGCAATGCGTTCTCTCTTTTCATCGCGTGCAACGTCTCGTCGATGGTTACTTGATATTACATGAAAGGGAATTAAACACATTTCGTTCTGCTCGCACGTGCCATTCCAGAACCAAAAAGAAAGAATGGAATGTGACAGCACATCGGATTTACTTGGCTCGCATCTCGGGAAACATCTTGTTGAGGATGCTCAGGACTAGCACGATTCCAGCGATTCCAACGACCGCTATCATCACTGCAATCCCCGTGGTTCCGATAGTCGGCCCTACAAGCACGGTCAAGAAAAGCAGCCCGCCCAGGATAGCACAGTCTATGGCGAGAATGGCTACCCATTTGAGGGCTTTCCGCTCCACGATGGCTTCATCGAGCACGTACTTGTATCGCATCTTCCCGAAAAGTCTAACCTTCACTGCGAACGTCACCATCACGACGGTCACGCTCACGGGACAGTATCCAACGAAAAAAATGACGAGGGGGATGGCTTCCGGGACTCCTGCCGCCAGGACGATGGGAAGCAGCGAGGAAATGAGCTGCACCGTGCACATGATCTTCAACTTCCCCTTTGCTTGGTCCCTCGGTACCACGGGCAGCGATGCGATGATGGACCCGCCCGAATCCTCGATGCCCAGCAAACCGGCAACAAGCATGCCCGCGTCCATCACGACGAGCATGGCGACCATCAGCATCGCGAATACAAAAAGATCCACGCCGGTTATCATCCGCAAGCCCTGCAATGCCGGGAGAAAGATGACGAATGGATACACGATGGGCATGAACAAGTACATGGCTCCTTGGAAATCCCTCGTGATCGAGGCGAGATCCTTGCGCGTGTATGCCTTGACAGGAGGAACAGGCTTGATATCGCGCATCACGACAGGCTCGGCAGATTCCTTGACACTTCCAGGTGCCGTCCGCGCCTCGTGCGACGTGATGTTCCGTAACTTTGCCAACACGCGGCGATACAATTGCCACGCCAAAAGGGCCAGGATCAAGATGCCTACCAGGGTGGACGTGATCAAGGGAGTGGATCCCGTCCCGGCGGGCAAGATGGCGAAGGTGACGAGGAAGCTGGCGGCGAACGGGAACGGGATGAGGCTGATAAGCAAGTTAACCGTGCTTGCATCTTGCAAGATCGCAAAGCTCGCGATGATCGATCCCATCGATTGCATCACCATGTTGATGACGAGGCCGGTCGAGCTCATCGCGATGACGGCACCGAGCATGGCGAAGACGCGAATCGCGCTTGCCTTCCGGGAATTCGTCTCGCCTCCCTTGAGAATGCGGTTGAACTTTTCTGAAATCAAGACGACGATGCAAAAAAGGAAAAGCCCGTTCAAGATTGAAGCGACCAAGCACGCGAGAAACACGATGATCTCTCCTGTCACCACCGCCATGAGCACGGGAAACACCGCCACGACCGCCATGATGGGGATGTCGAAGGCGCGCCACAGCACGATGAACGCGATTTTCCGGAGATCTTTCCTCGGGATCGGCAGCACTTCGAGCCATTCGAACGCTTCCCCGGACATGAACCCGCTCACGGATTGCACGCCCAGGACGAGCAAGTACATCGAGACCATGCCGAAATAGACCACGAGTAGCATCACGGAGATGAAGACGAGGATTTCCACGGGTATCATGCTGCCCGCGAGCAGGTCGGTCACTTGGAAATACACGTAGAGCGGCACGATCGGGAGAACACCAAGCAAGACCCCGTAGATACTTTTCAAGAACAACTGCTGGCGCCTGGTGACGTTCTTGTTCTTCTCGAGCCGATCGAGAACTTGTGCCTGGTTGCTACCAGCGAATTGGAGCTGGCCCTCGAGAAACGCCTCGTCCCGCACCTTGCTGGCAATGCTGTAGAGGCTCGTTTTTTTTCCAACCATGTTCGTCCCCTCAGGCGCGTTTTTCCTTGTGATTGAACGATTCCCGCAACTTGGCGATGATGGCATTCACGGACTCGTCTTGCTCGGTGAGGCGCAAGAACACGTCCTCGAGGTTCGCCCCCGCCTTGTCAGCCTGCTTGCGGAGCTCCTCAAACGTACCCATTCCCACGATCGTCCCCTTGTTGATGATGCCGATCCGGTGGCATAGCTCCTGGGCGACCTCCATGACGTGCGTGGAAAAGATGACCGCGCCGCCGCTTTTCGTGTGCAGCTCGATGACCTCCTTGACGACCTTGACGGTCTTCGCGTCGAGGCCGAGCAGCGGGTCATCCATGATGAGCAAGACGGGATCGTGCAGCAAGGCGGAGACGATCTGTACCTTCTGCTTGTTCCCGCGAGAGAGCGTCGCGATGTTCCGGTTGAGGTATTCGAATGCACCCAAGCTTTCCATGTATTCCTTCGCCTTGGCGGTTACCTGTGCCCCGTCCAGCCCCCGCACCGACGCGATGAACTCGAACAGCTCGAGGGGCGTGAGCGCCTTGTAGATCTGCGGTTCTTCCGAAACATAGCCTATCTTTTGCTTGATCAGCACGTCGTCCTTGAGGGGATCGAGCCCCAGCACCCGCACGATCCCTTCATCTTGTTCCAGCAGGCCGAGCAATACCTTGATCGTCGTCGTCTTTCCCGCGCCGTTCGGCCCGAGGAGGCCGAACACCTCGCCGGGATGGACTTGAAAGGTTATGCCGTTAACCGCCTTCACGTTGCCGAATCGTTTTTTCAATCCATCGACGTTGATGATGTCGTCGTTCGCTTGTTTTTCGTTGTTCACGTGTTTTCACCTTGGTTTGTCCTGATTCGCATTAGGTCGTTCTTGAATTGCTGGTAATTGCCTTGTTGATTGCCGAGATGCCCGCACTGGTAAAAAAGCAAGAATCCGCGGGTGCTGGATCACCCGTCGGACTCGTCGAGCTCGAACAGCGCTTCGACCTTCACGTCGAAGACCTGCGCGATCTTCATGGCAAGCTTGAGGGACGGGTTGTATGTGCCCTTCTCCAGGTAGAGGATGGTCTGGCGCGTGACGCCAACCTTCTCCGCAAGCTGTTCCTGGGACATGTTCCGCGCGGCTCGCAGCTCCTTGACCTTGTTCTTCACTTGATCACCCTCCTGCATCTTGCTCATGATCGTGGCGATGAACTGGTCGAACGCCAGGTCCGTCTCCTCGAAGACCTTTCCCTTCAAGTTCTCGGGAACCATTGGCTTTTGCGTGTACTGGTGCACGAGCTCGTCGATGATGCTCTCGAGCCTCTTCGGGTCCTTGATGCCGACGAGCAGGCCCTCGGGTTGCGGGCCTCCCTGGCTCCCACCAGCTGCACTGAAGCCCGCCGTCTCGATCTTGACCGTGTAGATGCCGAACCGACGATCGAGCGGCCCCTGGATGACCGAGACGTTCTGGATGCGGCTGAACGGGATCGTCGTCTTCTGCTTCGTGATGACGCCCCGATTGATCACGATGAATCGATCGCTCAAGTCATACGAGAAGTTGCGCACGAAGGCGGGCATGTACGCCGCCGTGGCGATCATCGCGCCAACTATGACCATCACGGTCGAGATGATGCTCCACAACAGCATTCCTGGCTCGGGAATGATGCCTAGCCAGGTAACTGAACACAAGGCTATCATGCCACCGATGAAGAACGACTTGATGATGCTTTTCGGTACGATGGCGGGATCCGCCTTGCCGGATTCCTTGATTGCTTCTGTTTCAGCGTTCATGAGTTTTTTTTTTCACCCTTGATTGTTGGTCTTGTTTTGAGGATGTAAAGTAAACTTTACATGATGATGTTAGAAAAACTTACGTATATAAAGATGACGTCGAGCCATTAGAG
>JAUQYZ010000286.1 GCA_030587475.1 Candidatus Sigynarchaeum calidifontis | reverse complement strand
CATCTCGGTAATCCTTCGGTCCATCTGAAATTAAAAATAAATCGTGTAAGTCATTTCTCGTAAAAGGTGGCGAGAGGAATACGGGCAGGCGTGCGTCTAAAGATCTCGACTGCCAATCGATTTCGTGTAGTGCCAACCACAATGAACTGTCAACCACGCCCTCCTTCTCGATCACCTTGATCAGCGCTGCTCGTTCTTCGATGTATAAAGCCACATCCTCTTTTTTCTCAACTTTGAACTCATAATTACATTTTTTGCACCTTATAAAGAATTCAGAATAACGAGGCGTGTTCTGGCTGTCAACGGAAGAAACCATTTCCTTTAAACCACACTTGGGACAAGGAGCAGAGATTTTGGAACCCTCGCGTAGACGAGCGATTCCCTTCTCTATTGTTCCCTTGGATAACAGAATTTTAGACCGATCTTCTGTTGGATATCTAGCTGTCTTCAGCCCGTGCTTATCAAAAATGCGGATTATTCCCTCGACCGTTTCCAGCGTCGGCCGGTAGTCCTCGGCCATGCAGATCACGAGGCTGTAGTCGATTCCCAAGTCATGCACCCCCCTTTCCTCGATCGAATGAAAATTCATGGCGGTTGATTGTAATCATACAACCTAAGTTCCAGCGTCTTCATCCACCGAGCCTTCACCGCGGGAGACAAGTGGATACCGCTTCGCTCGAGCAGCTCCTTGTATCCCTCGTCCGACCGGGGCACGTCAGCGGGCCAGTCGCGCAGCATCGCCTTGTAATGGTCGATCCCGGGTATCGGGTTATTGACTAGGATTACCTGGTAAAGATTTTCGAGCTCATCCAGTCCTTCGATTTGCATAATATGGTTGTCCGACAGAAATAGAAACCGAAGTTTTGCTAGCCGATCGAGTCCTTCAATACGCTCGATACGGTTGTTGCCGAGATCCAGCCGCTCCAGGTTCGGCATACCGCCCAGTCCCTCTATTTTTTTAATGTGATTGCCCGCCAGGCTCAGGTTCTTGAGGTTCGGTAGCCCGTCGAGTCCCTCGATGCGTTGGATGCTACAGTTCTCGTTAGCTAACAGTGATTCCAACATAGGTAAGTTACCAATGCCTCTCAACGAGGATGCCCGAGTTAAACGCAATTGTGTCAGGTGCTCGAACTCGTCGAGTGCCGGGGTGGGCGCATCTTGCCATAGCCCACCGCTGATCTCGAGCCGTTCGAGCGCCTTGCACGCCGCCGCCAGCCCGTCGAGCCGCTCCAGCGGGTTGCTTTGCACGTCGAGGATTTCTAACTTGCCCGCCCACGGCATACCCGCCAGCTCATCTAGGGCGCGGATGTTGTTCAAGCAGAGAGAGAGCACATCGAGCCTCGGCAGCTCGTCCAGGCCCTCGACCTCGGCGAGCCGCTCGATGCCGAGCCCAATCAACTCCAGTCTGATGCACTCGAGTTCATCCTCGTCGGGATCCATGCGCCCGTAACGCCCGAGCCTGTCCGACGTCCACGTGAGCTCCAGAAACACCTCTTTGCCGTGTACGCGCACGGACATCTCGGCTTTCCCGCCGGTGCGAATATCCGAATAATCTTCAGGCAAGGGTCTCAATTGTTTCATCGTGCATCGAGGAATATATGCCCATCTCGCCCTAATAAACTTTTCGGTCACCATTTCATCCACGATCGCCAGTCTCTCGACAATCTTCGTAGTATTCGCCAGTTTCCTTGCAATTCATCGTGGATCGCGCGCCGCCCGCCCGATCCGTCGTTTTTCAGTACCCCTAGGGAGGAATACTATATCGCGGCCAGGAATCCGTGGCCATGGAAGGCGATTTGGAGAATCTAATCCCTATCTAGAATGCCATCCCGCAAAAGGCACGCGCGAATCTGCAACTGGAAGGATTAATAACAAAGATCATTAATAGATATAACATTTCATTCCTCTTCGTCCGTCGGAATATAGGCCGTCCACCAGCCAACTTTTTTGCGCAGTTCGTTCTTGATCCCCGCGATTTCGCACAGCACGTCGATGAGCCGGATGTTTTCCCGCATAATCTGCCCGCGCGACTTCCGCGTGAGTGCCGCCCGCATCGTCACGTCCCGCGTGTCGATGAAAAAGCCTTCCAGAGCATTTATTTTACCTGGTAGAGCGTCCATTTGTGTCCGGAACTGTTGCAATGTCATGCCGTCGTCAGGCCGTGCAATCCATTGCCCGAGGGCATCCCACGCGGGCCGCACGACCTTCTGGCCTGCTTGGTCTATCTTTACATCCCATCTCTTCTTCACCGGGTTCCACACGAGCTCGTATTCGCCTTTCACGTTGAGCGGGTCGATCCCGTCCCGCAATGCCTTCCCCGACGCGTCCCGGTTTTGCACGAGGAACAGCGTGGCACAGTCTTTGGAGATGGACAGGTCGGCGTGGTGCGCGGCGATGATGTCAGCCATCATCCGCGTCACCGTGTACGTCCCGAGGTCGCCGGCCGCGTCATGCTTCGCGAGCTCGGCCTGGACGTACCCGCGGAACAAGGCCTGCCGATAGGAGTCCAGCTTGAACGGGAATTCAAGCCCCGCCGCCTTCCACGTCAAGAAGTCTCCCGGCTCGTACAGCCGCTGCACCTTCCCCCTAAACCGCGGGTCCTTCTCGTTCAGCCAGTTGAACGTGTTCTCGATCTCGTGGATGAGCGCCGCGTTCGCCGCGCTGTCCTCCTCCATGGCGAGCCCGACCCACGCTTCCGACAGCGCCGCCGTCGAGAACACGCCCGTCCGCATGTCGTCCCACAGCGAATCAGCGACATCGGCGTGGCTCCTCGACAATGTCTCGCGGGAGAAGCTCTTCGCTTGCTTGACCACAAGGTCTTCGACGATCGTCGTGCCTGGCCGGTATCGCACGCTGTACGCGTCCATCGGCCGCGTGGAAGGCGTGCCGCTCGTTTCCAGCTCGGCACCGACGTAATCGGGGTTGAGCATCAGCGCTTGGGCGCGGTGCACCATGCCTCGCATGCGTTCCAGGTAGTACATCGATTGCTGCGGCGTCGGCGCCCAGATCGTCGACTCGTGCGCGCCCCGCGTGCGCTGGGACTTCGGAATCTCCTTGATCACGTTGATGATCCGGTTAACCTCGGCCGCGTTCAAGTCCCTGTTGAGCAAGTACTCCCATCTCGTGATGCTTGCTGCCCCGCTCGCAGTCGTTCCTAAAAAGTTTGCGAGTGGCTTCTTGTTGCCGAGGACCGCCTCGATGAGCACGTCGAGCAGCCCGTCCTTTCTCGTCTTGATCGTCTTGCTCGCCACGCTCACGAACTGCGTGTCATCGAGCAGCATCGACTGGCCGAGCACGAGTCGCTCGACGAGTTCCCGCATGGCCTGGTGGGTGCCCCGGATCGCCTGCTCGAGCGCCTTCAGCGTCGTCCCGTGCTTCACCGCGTAGGCATCGAGCATCCCCGCCTTGAACGCGACCCCCAGCAAGTCGCTCACGCCCCAGGCCGCCGCCGCACGCTCGAGCAGCCGGAGATCGCCGTACATCGAGACCGCGTTCGCGTCGACCATCTCGAGTGTCGTCCCGGTCTTCGCGAGATCAACGATCCTCGCCATGAACGGGTTGAACGCCGCCATGGGCGAGATATACGCTTGTCCACTTTCGAACATCGCCGAGAACGAGGTCGGATGCTCCACGTAATAGGTCCAGCCTTGCATGTCCACCAACCAGGGCATGGTCACGAGTAAGTCCTCGATCGCTTGAGCCCTCGTGATCTCCCCACCGATCTTATGCCTGGATTGCTCGATGAGCCGTTGGATCTGCGCCTCGAACTGCGGGGCCAGGCTGCCTGCCGGGAGCGCAGCGAGCGCGGCTGTCCTCGCATTGATGTCGTTTTTCAAGACGGCTTGCAAGTGCTGGTTCAAGGCGATGAGCCGAGTCCTCCATTGGACGTTCGCTCCTCGCTGGTATTGTTTCAATCGAAGCCAAACCGATTGCTCAGCAAAGCCCTGGGCACCAGGATAGGGGAATTGTGCCGTTGGAGCGAGCCGCTGGAACGCCTCATACCCTCCAGAAGGCTCCGTCGTGCCAAAGTATTGATCTTGCCATTGCTGTGGATTCGCGGGATTGTTGGAGCGCCATCTAGCCACGTCCGCGAGCACGTTCGATCGGCTCGCGACTGGCATCGAGTTTCTCTCTCCCAGCGTGAGATCAGGATCTCGCACGACTGCCAAGCCCCGCGCCTCGACGAACTGTCGCAAGGTCGCGGTCCTGTGCGTCCGGTCCACGACCACGTCGCCCCGCCGCG
This sequence comes from Candidatus Sigynarchaeum calidifontis, assembly GCA_030587475.1. Lineage (GTDB taxonomy): Archaea > Asgardarchaeota > Lokiarchaeia > Sigyniarchaeales > Sigyniarchaeaceae > Sigyniarchaeum > Sigyniarchaeum tengchongense. Next base: position 390 of record JAUQYZ010000286.1, on the reverse strand, counting down.
CGCCGATGAAACTACCCTCAGGCACCCCGTAGTGTACCAGTACCTCCGGGGCATTGAGGTGGTCGAACAGGCTGCCGTCGGGATCGGAGCGGTAGGCGTCCATTATCACGCGCCACATGCTGCGGGAGTAATAGTTTTGCATTGCCTGACCGCCGACCGCCATGATCGCCTCGAGGCCGGGGAAGTCCACGAGCCGCACGGGCGCCGAGATGTCGACCAGGTACGCCTTCGGCCGCTCGAAGGCCGCGAGCGCCGCTCCCGCCCCGCCCGGCACGATCGCGGTCACCGGCGTCGGCGATTGCGCGTCGATGACGCGGAACCCCGCCCCGTCGTACACGCGGGACACGAACTCGCCGGGCGTCATGCGGCGCACGTCGTCCCAGCGCAGCA
>JAUQYZ010000227.1 GCA_030587475.1 Candidatus Sigynarchaeum calidifontis | reverse complement strand
TTCTCATCGGGATTTCAACGCCACAATATACGTCGGTTGACTTGCTTTTCCCGGGCTTATTTGCCGCGCTGCAGACATCCTTCTCGTATATTGACCCGGATGCCCGGCTCGGCTACTGCGCCGCAAAGAAGCAGGTCTTCCTCGGCTACCGCGTGCAGCTGCTAATCGACGACAAAAAAAGGTACCCATAAAGGTCGAGACGTATCCGGCGAACACGCACGATTCCATCACGCTCATCCCACTGGTTGATGAACTTAAGGCAGAACATCCAGGCGTGCAAGTTGGCAATATCAACGCGGACAATGGGTACCAAAGCCCAGAAAATGGCAAGGCACTCGTTGACCGGGGCATTAACAACAGCATCGCACAGAGAAAGTCGAGTCCCGTTAAAATTCCCAAGAAACGACGCAACCAGCGGAAGTGTATCGAAGGCATAATCGGGATCGGCGAGCAACATCTCGGCTTGGAGCAAACTCGCGTCCGGGGTCTTGAAAACGTGAAAAAAGACACGCTATTGAAAGCCATCTCGATGTTGTTCCTTGCAGTCGTGTCGGCCGAGACGGGGATGGACGACATGTATTTGAGGCCGACATATTTCTTTGGGTGAGAAGTTTAAAGAGAACGAGGTGTGAATTATTAGTTAGACAGACTCATAATGATCAATAATTTTCCTCAAGGGATGATCATCTGGAATCGCGTACCAATGATCGAATTTTACCTTCGTAAGTTGCTTGCATTGGCCAAGTTCCCTGGGAAGCGCAAAGATATAACTCGAATTAATCCATAATTCTTTTAGATTGGTACAATTACCAAGCGATTTCGGGAGTGAGCGAACCTCGCCTCCTACAGCCAAATTCTCCAAAGACGTGCATCTTCCAATGCTATCCGGTATTTCTTTTACCCACGATACCACACTGAGAACGCGCAACTTCTTGCAATCACCTATGTCTTCTGGAAGTGAATCGAACTCGCGAGGGGTGCCATCAATAATCAATTCCTCGAACTCTGGCCATTCTGTGATCTCTGGGAGTTCTCGCAAATCAGAGCCAGATACATCCAACTTTTTCATTTTCTTGCCTGGGAAAAAACCTGGGGGAAACCTTTCGAACCAGCTCCTCGAAGCAGTGAATGATTCCAGGGCTTCCATCCTCGAAGGCTCGTCGGGAAACCACCGCAAATTCGCATCCGAGATGTCTAACTCCTTCAATCCGCCCATTTTCAACACCTCGCTTGGAAAGGTGGTAATATTTCCCCGTAGGCGTAACTTCGTGATATTCTTCATCGTGTGAAAGGTACCTGGAAGAAAGGTTCCATCATTCAAGCTGAGCGAGAGTGATTGCAGTCCCTTCAATTCCGCGAAGTCATCGGGTATCTTCGATCGTATGGGTCCGCCTAAACTCAGTTCTTTCAAATTCTTCAATTGCTTCAGATGTGTAACATCATCGATCGTTAACTTGTCGAGAGAAATATTCGGCAAGATGAGTTGTTCGAGGTTCGGGAACTGGTGGACCCAACCGGGAATCGCGGTGAGCTTCGTCGAATCAAGGCGAACTTCAATTATCTTTCCAACTCGTGAAGGATCGATGAATGGCAAGGGATCTCGATCGGCAAGGTTCGGGTCCCAGCTGATGACGGCATCATCCCAAATCCTGATCTCATGAACCCCCATGCGATGATATTGAAAATGTGAGGAATTAAAGCTTTTCGCACTAGTAACGAAAAATTCGGATTATCTGGGAAAAAAACAAAAGGGGGTTCAAGACGAGGTATAATGGCCGAAAAATACCCCCGGGATGTTGGTCTTGATTCTCCGATGGTTTGCAAGATATTGTACATAAGCTTTTCTCGCTTTCGTGGGGGTACTCGCAGCATTGTACACGTCCCTAATCGCGCTGACACCAGGACATGTCGACGTGGCTGGATAGTTGAAATCAGGCTGGTCCCCGTCGAATTCCGCGTCCATGAACATCTCTATCCCGCCCGTGATTATGCCCATGTCACCTCTATATGCCCGGCACACGATCTTTTTTCCACTCGGAATGCCAGAACGCCTTAACTTAGCCGAAACTGGATCCGTTGCTTCAAAATAGACACGCTCGCCGGGATCGGCGCGGTCCTTGCAGGGAGACCCGATCATCCTCCCCTCGACGCGTGGGCACCCCGCGACCGATCGCAGGAAGTCGAGGGTTAACATGGCGACCGGGCCCGAGCGCCGGCAGCGATCGTTGCTCGAGTTCGGGGCGGCCCCCGTCACGCTGCACACTTGCCCGTGCTGCCTCGGCAAGACGGCTCGCCGAAACCACGATCAGAAAGCGCCGGTTTTCTGAATGACAAAATAGATCCTTTTTTCTTAAATCGAGAACACCGAACCAGTACCGGGGATCCAGGCCAGAAAGAACATGGGAAGCCGCACGCAGTTAAATAAAATGAAATAGGACGAATTACGAACTTTTACATTGACCATAATTTCCCTTGATTCAATTGCGTCATCCGTGATGAGCATAGTTAGGCATTCGCGTCGGTGGCTATTGCGTGAGCGGGTCGATGTACCTCTGGCGCATCAAGTCTGCCATCTGCAACGGGGTCTGTTCGGGCACGGGCTCGACCTCGACAACAGTGTCCTTGTACTGGGGGCAGCCCGAGCATTTCGTCTCCGGGCCGATAATGATGTTCGTCCATGGGCCCCTCGGCATGAAACCGATGCCCGGATGGGGTCCGTCCGGCGTCAATTGCGAGCTAACGACCACCTTTCCGAACTCGTTCCGGACCTCGACCGCGGTGCCGGGGAAGGTTCCCATCTTCTTGAAGTCGGCCATGTCGAGGTAGATGACGGCCGCCACGTTGCGGTAGTCTGGCAATTTCTTTCCTCCACCCTTGATAATGACACCTTGCGGCACCGTCGCCCCGGAAGTGACGTGGATCTTTATTGCTGGCATGATTCATCAAGTCTGCTACGTGTTCGGCGCGCAGCGTGTGAGCACGTGTGCTCACACGCTATATGGATGTAAATATCTGCCCCAAAATTTATAACATTGCACCCACCCCTTCTATGACGGGTGCGGGTAGGGGTGGTACCACCAAGGGATATCGATGTCGTGTAGCCGGACCTTTTTCAGATTCCCTTGATTTCCGACATAATTGCTTATATATGATATGCAGTCGCCTCCACGTTTAATGTTTTCTTTATCCCGAATTGCATCCCGTTAATCGCCTTTGACCGACATCTAGTCGGCACATCTAACTTTTCAAGGACATCTGCTACCACGTGAGGGCAGCTCCAGATGACGATACAAGCCTTGAGCGTATCGCGCCATTGGTCAACGCTCCGGCGCCCTCGGAAGTTCAACAATTGCTTGA
>JAUQYZ010000333.1 GCA_030587475.1 Candidatus Sigynarchaeum calidifontis | reverse complement strand
AGCACATCGCATCGATGTTCATGCCCGTGGACGCTGTCACACGACGTTGCATCGGTATCTTTGTCGGATGTTTTACGTCGAGAGCGTCGCTTCCCTCGCTTCACGACCATGGTAAAGGCTAGCGCGACCATCATCGCGACGGGAAATAAGACCACGGGATGCACGTGATCGGATCACGGCACGACGGATTTAAACTTCATGACCGTGCCTAGTAAATTTATTGGATCTGGAGACTTAGTCCATACATAAACGATTATACCAATTTAATAGAACTATATAAATGGTGGATTAACCAAAACCGAACTCAACTGATCGGAAATGTCAGACCAACTAACCGACGAGCAGAAGGAGCTCTACCTCGATGTTCTAAAGGAAGGAACAACGCCTTTTGATAGGTTTGTATCCCGCGGTGATGTAGAGGACCCCGTGGATATCCCGAATCCCCGGCGGGAAATCGACCGCGCCGTCATGAATTCCATCAAGAAATGCGTTGCCGACAAGACGGCAAGGTTTATCCCGATGCTCGGCGCCGCCGGCTCGGGGAAGACCCACGCGTTCTGGGCGTTCAAGGACGCCGAGAAGAAGCTCATCCAAGGAGAAGGCGCGGAAGGTGCGGAGAAGGCCGAGCCGAACTGGACGGTCATCTACATTCCCAGCCCGCCGACCGCGGTGCGCATCCTCTTCCACATATACACGTGCCTTATCAACGAGATACCGGACATCATCGACAAGGTATCCAAGGCCCTCGTCCACGACTACGGCGGCGACAAGAAGAAGTTCGGCATCTTCGGCAAGGCTGACCTCGACGAGGTCATCGCCCAGGCGACGAACGATTATCCCGGCGTGTTCGCGGACTGCGTCAAGACGCTCATTACGTACGGCATGATCTCCGACAGCACGAAACGAGCGTTCGCCAAGCGATGGCTGCTCGGCGAGGCCGTGGACGAAAAAGAGCTCGAGGAACTCAAGATCCAGTCGGTCATAGAGAGCGACGACGTTTGCCTCGCCATGATCAAGCTCATCTCGAAATACTTGAACAAGGTACTCGTCCTCTACTTCGACGAGTTCGAATCGCCTTACCGCACGCACGGGGCCGATGCCGAGGTCAAGTTCCTCGAAACGCTCAAGCGCATCTACAATGAGGTACAAAACGTCATCATCGTCGCAGCGATCTTGAAGGACATATGGCCTAGAGTGCTCGATGTGGCTGACGCCCCTTTCAAGTCCCGTATGGAGCCGGAGGTCGAGCTCAAGCCTTTTACATTTGGTGATGTCAAGCTCTGGTTCGCGAAGGTGCAGGAACATTTCTGGACGCTCAACAACCTTGACATGCCCCCGGATCCCTTGTTCCCGCTCAACGAGACCGTGCTCAAGATCATCTTCGACCGCACGCACGGGAACCCGCGCGAGACCATCAAGCTCACGCGCGTATTCATCGACAAGCTCGTCTACGGCGACCTCACGCTCGCCGAGATCACCGAGCAAACCAAGCCGGAGGCAGTTGCAGCGAAAGTAGAACCCGCCGTCGTCACGACAACCCCGCTAGCTACTCTTTCCGCCGCGAAGACTGCGCCCGTGGCTCTAGCTGCCACTCCATCGGTTCAATCGGCCGCAGCTCAGCGTGTCGAGGAAATCATCGACGCGGAAGGGCTCATTGTTGACGTGAACCCGGCTTCCGTGCTCGGTGCGGTCACGAAGGGTATCCAGAAGGTCGCGGTCAAGTCGGGCCAGGCCGCCGACGCGGTCAAGTCAACGCTCGGCTTCAAGTTTTTCGTCGGTGGGAAGGAGAAGGAGATAGGTGCTCTCATCGAGTTCTCCGGCCAGAAAGTCGGCATCGACATCCCTGCCGTGAAGACGTTCGACCGGAGCGGTGGCGTGGCCGCGTTCTACTCGGCGAAGCGCCTGGTCGATGGTCTTACGAACAACACGTACGTCCGGGCGATCATCATCATGCCCGAGTCCACGAGCGGTGAAAAGACCCAGTACTTGTTCGAACAAAACCCCGGCCTGCTCGACTTCAAGCTCAACCAGAAGCAGGCCGAGGACTTGATCCGCTGCGCGATGCTCCCCGACGCGGAGCCGACCAAGGAGACTTACATCTTCTTCAACAAGGTCACGGGGCTGAACATTCCCATCCCGGAACCCGCGGCCGCAGCACCAGCGGCGCCAGCAACACCGGAGGAAGGGGAGCCCCCGAAGCAGCCTTAAGGCTCTTTCTTTTCTTCCTTATGTTTATGCACTTTCTCGTATAGGATTTTCCCATTCCTATCGAGGATCTGGTTCACCCTGTGAAGCGGCACCGGGATTTCGTCCTCGTGATCCAGGCCTATATCATCATCTTGCTTCTTGAGGTAGATGTACCCCTTGTCGAAGCGCGCGATCTCGCGCATTGCAATCGACTTCACGTCGTTCCGTGCACCACGATGCGTGATGATAACGGTTACACCCTCCCTTCGTTCTGCGGGCATGTTCCAGGTGATGTCCTCCAGCACCTCGATGAGCGGGTTCTTTTTCGTCATGTTGATGCACGGCCTTCGCGTTCACTCGATCCCGAGCGATTTGGCAACGATCTCGACCAGGTCGAACACTTTCACGTCCATCCCCGCTGTCCGGAGCCCGTCGCAGGCCTTCTCGATGCCCTGGAAGCACGCGGGGCAATGGGTGACCACGGTGCCGGCCCCGATCTCCGCGATGTCAGCCGACTTCGCCCGCGCCTGGTAGTCGGACACCTTCCCGTCGTGCAAGGCCACGCCACCGCCCATGCCGCAGCAGTTGCAATCTTCCTTGTTGTGCTTGAATTCCACGAGATCTATGCCGGGGATCGACTTTAGCACGTCGCGGGGCTCGTTGTAGATGCCCATATGCCGGCCGAGCTCGCACGGGTCGTGGTAAACCACTTTTCCTGGCATCAAGACCGGCTGGAGATCGATGGCGTTCGACTGGATCTTCTCGACGAGGTATTCGCTCGCCATCAAGCACGTGAAGGGTAATGGTTTCCCGAGCAGCTTCGGGTATACGTTCTTGAAGATGCGGTAGCAGCCGGGGCACGTGAAGATGACACGCTTCACGCCGAGCTCGACGATCTTGTTAACGTTGGCCTCGGCCAAATCCTTTACTTTATCATCAGGCCCGCCCGTTAAATCCATGGGATTCCCGCAGCACGCCTCGTCCTCGCCGAGCAGCGTGAAGTCCTCCCCCAGCTTGTCGAGGACCTGTACCATGCGGACCGGGATGCTTGCCAGGCCTCCCTTGAACGATGCCTGGCAACCGACGAAGAACAAGACCGGTGCATGCTTGCCCACGTGGCGTTCGACGAGTTCACTAACGTCCGCACTCCATAACTCGATTCTATCCTCCTGGTCGAGGCCGAACATGTTCTTGGTCTCGGCGATCGTGTCGTGAACCTGGAGCACTTGGGGCGCGGCGCTGCTTTGTTCGACCAGGTACTTGCGTGCATCGAGAATGATATCCGTGACGTTCGCCAGGGAGGGGCACGTTGCGACGCACTGGTTGCAGTAAAAACAAGTGAAGATGCTATCCTGGACGATCTTCGATGGTTGGATCTTCCCGTCAACAAGCCCCTGGGCGAGCATCATCCGCCCGCGCGGGCCATAGACGTCCCACCCGGGCTTGCCCTCGGCATTTGCATCGAGCGACGGGCACCTGGCGCGGCATTGCCCGCATCTGACGCATTTCTCCAGCTCCGCCCGCATGTTCTCTGGTGCCACGATTCTTGCCCTCAAAATATCTTCCCCGGGTTCATAATGTTGTCCGGATCCAGCGCGTGCTTGACTTTCTTCATGACTTCGTATGCCTGGGGGTACATCATGCCCATGAACTCCTTCCGGGCGACGCCGATGCCATGCTCGCCCGTGACGGTGCCCCCGACCGAAAGCGCCCACGCGTGGATCTCCGCCGCCAGATCCTTCATGGCCTTCCAGTCCTTCTCTTCCGACTTCCGGATCGTGATTGCGGGATGGACGGAACCGATACCGATGTGGCCGAAGATCACCGTGCCGAGACGATATTTTTCCCGGAGTTCACGCAATTTTTGCAGCGTCTTGGGCATCTCCGTGAGCGGGACGCAGATATCCTCTCCCTCGTAGACCCGGCTATAACCCTCCTTGAACACGCTGGTCGCCGCGCCGACGGAACTGCGGGCCGACCAGAGCTTCTCGGCCTCCTTGGGATCTGCCGAGAACTCGCGGTCCCTCGATCCAAGAGCATCGAGCACGTCGCAAAGCCGGTTCGTCTGGGATTTCACGAAGTCCTGGTCACCCTCGAGTTCGAACAAGAGCATCGCCTCGGCGATTTTCACACCCGTCTGGGGCTTGAACTTTCGCACGACCTCCAGGGCAGACTTGTCCATGACTTCGATGGCGCTCGGGACGATGCCCGCCTGGTAGGTGTTGATAACCGCCTTCCCCGCCGTCTCGAGGTCGTCGAAGTAGGCGATCAAGATGCCCCTCGAAGGCGGGAGAGGCAAGATCTTGAGGCGAAACTCGGCCATGATGCCCAGCGTGCCCTCCGACCCGGCGAAGAGCCGAAGGAGGTCCAGGCCGGCGACGTTCTTCAGCGCCTTGCACCCGAAGGGCACGATGGAGCCGTCGGCCATGACGAAGGTCGCGCCGAGCAAGTAATCCTTGGCCGTGCCATACTTGAACGCGCGCATGCCGGACGCGTCGTTCGCGACCACGCCACCTATGGTTGCCATCTTGTCGCTCCCGGGGATGACTGGGTAGAAAAACTTGTGCGGCTTGAGGAACTGGTTCAGCTGGTCGACGACCACGCCCGGCTGAACAGTTACTTGCAGGTTGGCCAGATCGAGGTCGTGGATCTTGTTCATGCGGGTCATGTCGACCATGACGCCGCCCGTCGGGGCGACCGCTCCGCCTGTGGCACCGCTGCCCGCACCGCGCGGGATGACGGGAATCTTGTACTTGGCACAAACTTTCACGCAATTCGCAATTTCCTCGACCGTCCCGGGCCGGACAACGACATCTGGCTTGCCGAAAACGTCACTCACGTCGAAACCGTAAGTGTATAACACAGCATCGTCGGTCGAACAGTTACCGGCGCCGACGGCGGCCTCGAGCTCCTTGATGATGTCCTTGGACAACATGGCTGGCGAACCTTCAGCTTCGCATGGTCGAATACAAGATAGCCTCTAAATGTAGCCTTATAATCTGTACTTTTTTGAAGCATGACCGACCTGGATCGGTTCAAGCAGATGACAAATCATGGTCGTCATTCAAGAAACCATCGCGCACCAGAGCGGCATCCCCCTGGGCGGCATCGGGACCGGTTCCGTCGAGATATGGCCGGACGGGTATTTCCACGAGTGGCAGATATTCAACCTTGGCAAGTGGGCGCCCCGGCAGCCAGGCCGCGGCGAAAAAAAGGAGCCCTCCATGGATCCGTCGTGCTTGGCCTTTTTTCTGCGGGTCAAGAACGAGGAAAAGGGCGTGATCATGCGGCGGCTCGGCATCCGCACCGACCAGCACGACCTCTACAGCTTCGCGTGGCTCAAGAGCGTCAAGGGCATCGACTTCGACGGACGCTTCCCAGTCGCAAGGCTGGCATATATCGACGACGCGTTGCCGGTCGATGTTTCGTGCAAGATGCTAGCGCCGTTCATCCCCCACGACTCGCGGGCGTCCGGCACGCCGGGTTTCTACGCCACCTTCACGGTCACGAACAAGTCGAGCAAGCGCGTCGACGTCGCGTTGATGGGCATTCTCGCCAATCCAATTACCATAGACTTGAAGGACCGGAAGCTCGTCAACACCATGTCCGAGAGCGGCGACGCGACGATCCTCACGATGCGGACGGCCGCGACCAAGGGCTTCGCCGCGACGCGCGGCAGCCTGTCGCTTTCCGTTTCCGGCGGGGAAGCATCGTGGATCGCCGCGGAGTTCGAGCAATATTTCAAGGACTTCCGGATCGGGAACGAGAACACGCATATCTCCGTGTTTCACCAGTGGCGCTTGGCCGGGCGGCTTTGGAACCTCGGGAACGGGGTCAAGAACCCGGCGCGGCTGGCCAAGTACTTTCCCAAGGGCAAGACCAAGGCGGAGAAGCGGCGGCTACTCGATGGTCTGTCCAAGTACGCGTTCGCGCGCGATTTGATGGAGCGGTACGCCGAAGCGGGCGTGGACCTGAAAACGGCGAGCGAAGCCGATGTCGACAAGATCCTAATGCAGTTCACCGAGTTTTTCTACAGCCAGATCATTTTCAACAAGGTGCGGCCATCCTGGGGACACGGGGCGTTGGCCGCATCTTGCACCATCAAGCCTGGTGAATCCAAGGACATCACCTTCATCTTGAGCTGGCACTTCCCGAACCATTATAGCCAAAAGGGAGTGATCATCGGCCACATGTACGACAACTGGTTCCACGATGCCGAGGCCGTGAACAAGTTCCTCATCGAGAATAAAGAATCGCTGGTGAGCAAGACCGAGGCATTTTCCGACGCGCTGTTCGACACGTCCTTGCCGTCGAACCTGGCGGACGCGTGGGCCTCCCAGCTCACGACGATCCCGAAATGCACGTGGTGGGTCAAGAACGGCGACTTCGGGGTGTGGGAGGGGCTCGGCTGTTGCGGCTTCCATACTACAGACATCACGTATCAAGGATCGTTCAACTTGCTCGCCCTCTTCCCCGACTTGCAGCTCCGGCAGATGCTCATGGGTGCCCGGTTCCAGCGGGAAGACGGCCGCATCCCCCACTTCTTCGTGCCTGACCTTTCGCACGTCGACCACGGCTTCGACCGGGTCGACATGAACCAGCAATTCGTGATGCTCGTGTGCCGCGATTATTTATGGACCGGGGACACGAAGTACCTCAAGGAAGCGTGGCCGCACGTCGTGCGCGCGATGGACAACACCCAGCTACTCGACGGCGACGGCGATGGCCTGCCAGATCACGATACAAGGCGCAATACGTACGATGGCTGGAACTTCTTCGGCACGCCATCATACATCGCAAGCCTCTGGCTCGGCGCGCTCCGGGCCGCGGCTCGTATGGCATATGACATCGGCGACAAGGCAAACGCGGCAAAATGGGACGCGCTGCTGGCAAAAGCCGCCCCTGCATTCGTCGACAAGCTCTGGAACGGCGAGTACTTCAATCTGTGGATCGACCAGGACAGGCGGGACGAGATGTGCATGACCGACCAGCTGAGCGGCGAGTGGTTCACGCATCTCATGGGCCTCGGTAACAGCATCCCCGCCGATCGTGTCAAGGCCGCCCTGGCCGCGGTGTTCAAGCACAACTTCTCGGTCGAGAGCGGGCTCATCAACGGGTCGTACCCCGCGGACAAGAAGCGTTCCTTCCCGGCGCACTACAACGGGCAAGCAATGGCCCCGTGGACGGGCGTCGAGTACGCCATCGGGTCAATGATGATCGACCACGGCATGGTCAACGAGGGCATTGCAGTCGTCGACACGATCCACGACCGTTACATGCGGGCGGGCCGGTACTGGAACCACGTGGAATGCGGCGATCACTATTACCGGGCAATGTGTTCCTGGGCCGTGCTGCTCGCGGCGACGGGCTTCAAGCTCGATGTTCCCAAGCAAGCGATGCGCATCGCGCCTCGCGCCAGCGGCGACGTGCACGCCCCGTGGTTCTCGTCGACCGCCTGGGGCACGTTCTCGTGGAAGGGCAGCAAGCTCGCGATCGAATGCAAGGCGGGCAAGCACGTGCTGGCGGAATTGATCATCGATCGGAAGCCCGCATCGTCTTCAGCATCTGTCGCCGGCAAGGCGGTGAAGATAAAGGTCACCTCCAGTGAGGACGGCGTGCATGTCGTGTTCGAGGCCCCGGTCGAGCTCGTGGCGGGTGCATCCATCGTTCTTTGATTTCCCTTTCTCGGGGATAAAGAGTAGAGGGCGGTTTGTGATATGCGCAAGAAAAGCCGGCTCGTCATGGCGAGCCTCTTTCTCCTGTTCACCGCTGCGGGGACAACGCTGTGGTTCGTGTTCACCGATACTTGCGTCCTCTACCAGCTAGAAAATCACGAGCGGCCGCCCCAGGCCGTCTTCGACTTGCTGGGTGACGGCACGTCTGCCCGCAGCTATCGATACGGGGCGACGGATGATCTCGGTCAGGGGCTCGATTGCTTGAATGCGATCGAGTACGCGCCCGGCGAGTATTATGGTGTACATCACCATTACAACGGCACGAGCTTTAGCGTGCACCTGGTCAACTCATCCAACTTAATCGACTGGCATTTCGTTTGCGTGCTCGCGCACGAGGCAAGCATGCCCGTGGTCGAGAGGGACACGGCGACCGGTGCGTTCTACGTGGCGCACGAGCAGTGGCAAGGTGCAAACACCACAGGTCCCTGCTGGATCAAGTTTCGGTACTATCCGAGCCTCGAGTACCTGACGAACTCGGCGCCCACCCGGCTTTTCCAGACGACGCGGGTGCTGTCCGACTTGGAGGGCACGCCCACGTTCTACGCGATCTCGGGCGCCGGGGCCGAAATCCGCATCGGGCTGCACTACAATGGCCCTGGCGGGCTTGACCGGGTCGCAACAGGCGTGCTGCGTGATTTCCACTCTCCCCAGCCCTCCTGGCAGGCCTCGCCTTGGACTGAATACAACCAAGTGCTCGAATGCAACTGGATCGAGGGCCACATCGGTGCCCGGGAGGTGGGGGCGCTGTGGGGGCGCACATACTCGGTCCAGGAGGCACAGCTGCGGAAGGATGATTGGGGCGCGTGGCGCTCCTTCTTGTATTGCTGGGACGACGGCGGGTTCTGGCCGCTCAACGTCAAGACGCACGGCGGTTCGACGGCGTTCAGCAACCCGCACTTCCGGGTCGTTAGCGATCCACTGAACAGCTCGTCTGACGTCGTGCTCGTGACATACTTCGTCCATTCGGCGGGATCGGCTGCTGGCGAGGCCGGCCCGATGCTGTTCGTGAAACCCGTGCCCGCGTGACCTCGTTTCTATCCTATTTTCGTGGCTGGTAGCGCGTATAGTTCCGCCAGTCCATGCACCTTTGTAGGACGCGCAATTCGATCCACGCAACCCCCCGAGGCAGATATCATGGATCCAGTGCTTTCCATCTCGAACGTCCGTTACGTGCGGGGTGACAAGGTCATCCTTGACTCGGTCACGTGGCGGGTGCAAAAGAACGAGCACTGGGTCGTTTTCGGCCCGAACAGCTCCGGCAAGACCACGCTGCTCCGCATCATCAACGGCTACGCGTGGCCGACGGAGGGCAAGGTGCAAGTCCTGGGGGAGACTTTTGGCGAAACCGATCTCACCGAGCTGCGGAAGCGCATCGGCTGGGTGAGCCGGTCGCTCGAGAACCTGATCCACGACGAGGATCCAGCCATCGAGATCGTTATGGCGGGCGCGTTCGCCGGCACCGTCCTCTGGCAAGACGTGGGCGAGGCGGGCGAGGCTCGAGCAAGGAAGTTACTCGCGTATGCAGGCCTCGCGTCATCGCTTGACCGTCCATACGGCGTGCTCTCGCAAGGCGAGCAGAAGAAGGTGCTGATCGCCCGCGCCCTCATGGCCCGCCCCGGGTTGCTCGTGCTCGACGAGCCATGCGAGGGCCTCGACATCGCGAGCAAGGAGCGGTTCCTCGACGACTTGTCGCGGATCGCTTCTGCTCGCGACGCGCCAATAATCATCATGGTGACGCATCACGTGGATGAGATTCTCCCGTTCTTTACTGGCGTGCTCGTCCTCAAGGACGGGCGCGTGTTCGCGCGTGGCCCGCCGGACGAGATCGTTACTTCCCGTTTGTTATCCGAGTTGTTCAGCATGCCTATAGACGTCGAGAAGCGGGGCGGAAGGTACCGCGTGGTCCATCCAGGCACGTGAAGGAAAAAATGGAGGGGCGTTATAGCTTCGAGCTCCTGTCGAGGAACTCGTCCGTCTTCGACACGTAGCCGCTTTTTACTTCCGAATATGTCACGGTCGAGACCATGTGCCCGCGATGCGTGGCATCGAAGAGATGAATGGCCTTGACAGAGTTGTAATCCCCTTCCGTAAATATGATATAATGCTTGCATGTCATGCAAGCCCGGGCGGTCGAGAGATCGCTCTGATCCAGGGCTTTCGGCTTCTTGATGGATTTCTCAAGCTCGACATACTGTTCGAGTGCAGCGTCTCGCTGTTGCTGGAGATCGGCCACCTCCTTTTCCAATTGTCCTTTCTCTTCTTGCAAGCGGGCGCTGAATTCGCCCTTTTCGGCTTCGATAGCCACGATACGCGCCTGGAGGTCGCCGATGTCGCGCTTGAATGTCTCGATCTGCCGCGCCATCGCCTCGAGCTCTTGCTTGGCACGGTCCCGTTCCGATTCGATCTCCTTCCCGTGGCCTTCGAGCACGGCGATTTTTTCCTGGAGTGTTTGCACTTCAGCTTCCGTGGCGCGTGCCTTGGCATCCGAGCTTATTTCATCTTTTCTGATTTAATCCAAATCGGCCGATTTTAATAAAATTAAACTATTTTTCGAACCCGTTATCCTTGTGGCAATTTCGTCGAAGGAAATCGTTAATCTGCAAGTAGTACAAGTAATAGTTCATTATAGGTGGTGCTTGTGGCTTCCAATTCCAGTATTATTTCTGATTCATCAAATATTCTAAACATACGAACGCGCTTGGGTTTATCGAACGAATCGTAGACGCGCGAAAGGTTTATTTATCTCTGTTGGGTTTATTTATAGAAAGAGTCTCGTGATCCATGCCATGATTGTATTACATTATACTCGAAAACCCAGTATCTATCAAACCCAACTTGATGATTTTTTGGGTAAAACCAAGCCAATTATATTTCACATGAACGTGCGATCGGAGTATAATGCAGGTTGGAAGGCTTTGTATCCACGGCACGCCCCAAAAAAGGCAAGACGACCCCGGATTCACGTGCTTGGTCACTTCGAGACCCTTGATTACTGGCTCGGATTGGGCCTGGCGACGAGAATGGGGCCAGCATATCTGAAGCGGTGCAAAAGGCCGAGGATACTAACCCAAGATGAAGTAGATCCAACACTTGCAACTCCGTGGGACTATACGATATTGCATGCGTTTCCAAAGTTTACGGGCTACGTGGATTACTTGTTCGCTGATCCTTGTTTTGCTTATTTTGATGAAATCGAATTCGAGCTTGAATCACGTGGCGTTCGCGTGGGTG
>JAUQYZ010000163.1 GCA_030587475.1 Candidatus Sigynarchaeum calidifontis | reverse complement strand
TGGCACGTGGTGGGGATTTTCGTGGTGCCCGCCATCGCCGGTGGACTTTTCCCGGAGGTCTCGAGATACGAGATCTCGAGGAAGAACTGGGGCGGCGTGCTGGCCGAGGCACTTTTCGGGCTGGTCACGGGTTATGCGGGATACCAGGTCATGCGCTGGCAAGAGGACTTGTACCTGCAAGCCATCGCCCTCGGCCTCGTCGTCGCTGGATTCATCGGTTGTTTTATTCGGAGCCTGGAATTACCCGTGGTAAAGGAGAATGCCAGGATCATCGCCACGGTCGGAGGTGCGAACGATGGCGGGTGAACAACCATTACACCGTGGCGGCTGGGCGCTCTTGCTCGCGGCGATCGTCCTCGGTTGCACCGTGCCGCTGTTGCTCGAGGACGTGTATTTACGCCAGCCCGTGATGAACCCGAGGTACCTGGACACGTCGCTCTCGATCGACGAGCGTGTCGACGATCTCTACGGGTACCTCACGATCGCGGAGAAGATCTCGTTCCTCACCCAGACATCTCCGCCGATCCCGCGACTTCCTTTCCCTGGAACGGATAAAGGTATCCCGGGGTTCTTCGCGCAGAACGAGGCCCTCCACGGCGTGATGGCGCCGTGGGGCATGACGGTATTTCCCATGTCTGTAGCACTTGGCGCCACGTTCGACCCGGACGCCATCTACACCATGGGCACGTTCATCTCCGACGAGGCGAGGGCGGCATTCAACAGAGATGGCCGCGTGCAGGCACCGAACTGGCCGAATTGGCATTCACATCTCGTATATTACTCGCCCACGATCAACATGGCCAGCGACCCGCGCTGGGGCCGCACCCCTGAAACGTACGGGGAGGATCCATTCCTTACAGCGGAACTAGTGACCGCGTACGTGAAGGGAATGCAAGGAACGCAGCGAGATGGCATGCGTGACCTCGACGCTCCTCTCAAGGTTGCCACGACGCCGAAGCACTTCGTCGCAAACCAGGAGGAGGGCTGGACAACGCCCGAGGGCATATGGCGCGATCGATTCAATCTTGTCGCGCAAATCGACGAGAAATGGCTACGAGAATATTTCTTTCCACCCTTCGAGGCAGCTATAGTTGATGGAAAAGCTGAGAGCATCATGAGCGCGTATAACGCGATACAAGTGGCCGGGCGTGATTCAACGGGAATCGCATGCACGGGCAACAAGTGGCTCCTCACGGACGTTCTTCGCGGCGAGTGGGGCTTCCAAGGTTACGTCACGTCAGATTGTGGAGCCATCGGCACGATCAACGGGGGTCACAAAAACGTGAGGACGGCGCCGGAAGCCGTGGCAATGGCCATCAACGCGGGCCTCGACATGGAATGTGGCGATGCTATTGCCAAATACGGGATGGCTGCATACGACACGGGCTTGATCGAGCCCGCGGCACTCGAGCGCGCCGTGAAAGCGAATTTGCGCCGCTGGTTCCGCCTCGGGCTCTTCGATCCCGCCGAGGACGATCCATGGCGGTTCCTCGCCCCGTCGATAATCGCGAACGACACGCACCACGCGCTCGCGCGCGAGCTTGCAGAGAAATCCATCGTGCTGCTCAAGAACTCGAATGCAAGCGGCGCGGCGGTCCTCCCTCTCGTCGCAGCCAACATCTCTTCCATCGTCGTGTCCGGGCCTGGTGCCGACACCGCCAAGTTCGGCGGCTATAGCGGCTCGCCGGCGCGGCCCGCCATCAGCCCGATGCAAGGCATCCAGGCCTGGGCCAACGCGAACAGCATCTCGTTCACCCACGTGCCGTTCACGAACGACTCGAACAACGCAGCCGAGGTCGCAGCGGCCGCGGGTGCCGATGTTTCCATCATCGTGTGCGGGCTGGGTGCAGAAACAGAGGAAGAATCGCGAGACAGGCTCAGATACGAGTTGCCCCAATATCAACTTGATTATCTTAACGCGGTGCTCGCTGCTAATCCGAACAGCATCGTGCTCGTCAACGGCGGTTCAGCCATCGGGATGGAGAGCTGGATCGATGATGCAGCCGCGGTGCTCATGATCTGGTACCCCGGCGAGGACGGCGGTACGGCGATCGCCAACATCTTGTCGGGCGCCGTGAGCCCGAGCGGCCGCTTGCCCATGACCTTCTATCGTTCGCTTTCCCAGTTGCCACGGTTTGACGACTATGACATGAGCAACAACCGCACGTACATGTTCCTGGACAGCGAGCCTTTGTTCCCGTTCGGCCACGGGTTATCCTACACGAACTTTTCTTACTCGGGCATCAGCCTTAACATGTCAACGGCCAGCGAAGGCGACACCATACTCGTGGAGTTGGACATCACGAACACGGGCGCGGTCGATGCCGACGAGATCGTCCAGATCTACGTGAACAAAGCGACTTCCGCGTATGATAAACGGGCGCATCTCCAGCTCAAGGGCTTCAAGCGCGTCACCGTCGCGAATGGAGCGACCGTACACGTGGCGATCCCGATCGAGGCTAGCGACTTCAAGATCTGGAACCCGGCAACTAGTGCATGGGTGTTGGAGCCAGGCGCGTATAATATAATGGCGGGGGCTTCGGCGAAAGATATACGTCTTTCGATCACGCTTTCAATTTCATAAATAATAAAGCGAGCGTCCCGTTATCTATATTTCTTTAATTATCGGCTTTTCCAGCTTTTCTTTTCAACGAAGCATATTGCTCCTTGAGCGCCCCGTCGGCGAATATCGACCACTCGTCGCAATGCCGAGCAGGCATGCCGTTGAAGAAGTGGCCCTCGATTCCCGGCTGCTTCACGAGTGGCCATTTCTGGTACGCGATCGAGTTGTCGCCGATGTGGAAGCCGTCTGCGACGACGGCACCAGGCCCGATGACCGAGCTCATGCCTAGCACCACGCCTTCCCCGACCTCGACCCGCATGCGCACGATGTTGCCGTACAAGCTCTCTACCACGTGCGTGCTGACTGCCGAGCCCGCTTCCAAGATCACGTCATCCTTGATCTCGGTCAACTCAAGCCCCGGATAACTATTCTCGTGGAGTATATGCTTTCCAATCTTGTTGTGGCACAAATAACTCGACACGCGGGTGATCAAGCTCGGGATAGGGCATTTCAACACGATCCACACCGGGTATTTCACGATTGCTCCACGCAAGTGGTAATAATGCATGGTCCGGTAGTCCGGGTGGTTTTTATCCTTGAACTGGCGTTTAAGGATGGCCGAGGACGGCTTGGATCGCAGGTCAAAGTAGGCCAGGAACGCCCGCGTGACGAGCACGGTTACGTAAAGGTACACGAAATAGAGCAACCAGAAAACGAGAGGGGCGAGCACGACCCACGCGACAAATCCGGTCCACGTTTGTGGTGTTTTCGGCGCGAGCTGAAATAAGCCCAAGACGATGAGACATTCAAGCACGATCCCCGCAACGATGATCGTGATCATCGAGACTGCAGCACGGCGGAGGGGGAGCTTGACCCCCACCTCCTCGTCGTGCGAAGATTTCGATTCAGTTTCGCTAGCGTCCATGTTCTGGGCCTTGTCGATCAGATAGATCGTTCTGTTAGATCATGGAACTATAGAGTATATCTACGTGATTATTCTGGGACGGCCTAGTGCTCGTATAAGTTACATGACGCGGGCGCCGCGGTCATTTTCTCTTGTTTTTGTTCAGCTCGAAACGCTTGATTTCCATCAATTCCCGGATTTCCTTGTGAGCTTCCTCGTGTGGTATCGGGTATCGTCCGAACACGCCCACCTTTCTCGAGATTTTGGCGCTCTTGATCACCAGTTTCTCGACGATCTTGAAGATCGGCTTGGACGGTCCGCTCAGATCGATGGCTTTCTTCAGCGTGAATAGCTGGTATTCATCGAATCCACCGAGGAGAGCTGTCAAGGGAAAGTACGTGAAGATGACGACGAAGAACAACACCGCGATGGATATCGCGATAGTGGCCTCCATGCCGATTGCTGCTTTCAGTGGGAAAAAGCCAGTATAATACCAGAGTTGTGTAATCAAGATGTTGGGAAGCGCGGCGATGGCAGGGATGATGATCGTGGACCGCCAGTAGATCTTGATATTGAGCACCCGTTTCTGGATGTAGATGTAACACGCGGCCGTCTTGATCCAGATCGGTATCCACTGGCTGAACCCGATGAGAAACAAGAGGCCGAAGGTGCCCCAGGTCTCATGGACGCGGAGAAACACGACGAAGAACCACGTGTTGAGGAGCTTTCCGAGCTCCTCGCACACGCGGATGATATTGAATTGCGTTATTTTCTTGGTTCCCCACATGACTGCATCGGGTATCTCGACAAACGGCCACGCGAGTCGAATGAAGACGCCGGCGATGATGAAGTTTTCCGCTCCGATGTAATATTTAAACGCGCCGAGTTCCCTGATGACGATGTAGAAGTAGGGAAGAATCGCCAGAATGATAAAGGCGATCATGATCATGAACATGTATCGCCACTTTACCGAGGACGAAATGTAAAACTCGGAGAGTGTTTTCTTTTCACTCATGTAGGACTCCGCGATTGCCGTGGACAGCGAGAAGTCGCCGAATTGGCGTATTTGACCAGCAAATGCGATGCCCCTACCGATGATGGTCGACCAATACGCGTAGGCGTTGATATTACCCACGTAAGTGAAGAATGTGTATGTCCCGACAAATGAACTTAAAAATGGCAGCGCCGAACCCTGGAGGCTGTAGAAGATGATCTCGCGCATGACATCGCGGTCGTAGTGCAACGTGAAGCAATCTCGAATGGAAAGTCCGAAGTATTTTTTCAAGATCCCGTGTAAATAATAGGCCGCGATGGCCTCGAAGATGAAATCATCGATGTAACTCCCGATAACGTTCCCTATGATGACGCCCATGAGGAGGCCGATGTTCACGTTCGTCTCACCGACCCAGCGGAAATATAACACGAAGCCGATCGTCAAGATACGCTCGACGACCTGGCCTTGGAGGAACCGCAAGACTTCGACCTTGCCCAGGTGTTGCATTCCCTCTAAGGTGGACCGGAACACTCCAAGCCAGCCGGGGTATTGTTTCTGCAGGCCCAGCAACAATATCCAAGCAAGATAAGCAAAATTCGAATTCACGATGACTTGAAAAGTAAATATCGACAAGATCGTAACTTGAATTAATCCTGTGAAGGATTGCCACCATATCGTGAAGGATATGAACTGTAGCATCTTCTTGACGTTTTTTATGCGATATTCTGCGATGAACCGGTTTAAGCCGAAATTCGTCCCGACATCGAAGGCCGTGTACACCAGGGCATATATCCCACCAGCAATGCCTTGATACCCGCCGACCTCGGGGAACGGCGCCAGGATAGGCAATAGAAGCGAGATGATGAAGATATCGAGCGATGTCGTGATGAGCTCGATCATCACCTGCCAAAATTCTCGCCCCAACCCCCGGTGAAAGCCGATGGCTTCCCATCCGGTGAACTCGGGAAATTCCTTGTCAAGATCGTACTTCTTCACCGTCTCCCCGGGATCTATCTTGATATCCGCTTGGGCAGATGCACGATCTTGGTTCGTGGACCGATCCGGGTTGTCTGGTTCTCGATCTTCAACCATTATAATCATTCATCTTGAGATGGTATAAACTGATTACTTGTCTTGGTTGATAAAAGCGGATATAACTTCCTTATATAGTGCAATCATCGTATGATCAACCGATGTGAACAACATGAAGGTCTCGGACCACACGATCATCGCATGCGCGTCATTGGCACTCGTTATGTTTTTCTTGCTTGCTCCATGTTGCTCTGCTTTGGATCTCATACGGGGGGAATTGAGCCCGAAAGGCAATGGACGCCAATCAGCAGCACTGATAAACAACCGGTTCGGTGCAGCCTGGGACGGAAAGCCAACAAGTCCGGCATCGACGAGCAGTTGGGTGTGGTATAGAAACCCGAACATCATGGAGTTCCGTTCAACCCAAAAAGTGTCGGTCTACGTGCTGAACGAGACCGAGATGATCAAGGGCTTGAATTCGAATTGGAGTTTGTCACAATTCACGCCGAAGAATTCTAGCGAGCTATTGACCTGGATCAACACCACATACATCCTGGAAACCGACCTCTCGTACCAACACTTCAAAAACGATTGGGGTCTCGAAAACGACACCACGCTAGACAAGAACGGCAACCCCGTGTATGGCATAAGCTTTTACATCGTGATCATTAACGAGTATGGCGGTTATACGGAATACTCTTTGAAGTGGCAGACCCCGAACGTCGTGATTGAGGCTTTGGGTACCTTCTTCTCCACCTTCATCTACGTCGTCCTCTTTGGCTTAGGCATCCTGTTACTACTCCGCGGAAGGAACGAGAACAAGAATCCAGAACGGAAGGGCGTAGCTTCAAAATACAACAACTATGGCTATGGCTTGATCTGCGGGGGCATCGCGACTTGCTCATGGCAGGTGTTCCAGTGGTGGCGCGCGGCTGATCCTGAAGTGACGTGGTCGGGCACGCTGAGCTTCACGTCGATGCCCATGTGGGTGCTCGGGGGTGCTCTTTCACAGAACCTCCTTACCTTCGTGAGCCTCGCTTGCATCGGCGGAAGCCTCTCGTTCATGAGCAATACGATCGAGAGGGACATCCAGAAGAAGAAGATCCCGTACCTGACTTACGCGTTGTGGATAGCGGAGTTGGCCATCATTGCTTTTGCATTCCTCGTCACGATGGCGCCGGATTTGATAATCGTATTCGGTGTGATCATTTATGCGTGGGTCGTGGCCCTCGTGCTTGTTGGTGTAAACATCTTCATCACCTACCTGAAGGTTTGCATACAAACGACCGGGATATTACGCAAGAAATCGATCATAATAATAGTATCTTTATTGCTAACCTTCGGCGGGATGATCCTCCGCGCGTACATCAAACCCGATCTCCTTGCGAATGCCATAGGGGCCATTTTCGCCTTGTGTCTCTACAAGGGATTGACCATGGAATAATCTCTTATCTATATCGCCCGCGTCGTGATTGATTACGTTCACGCGCTCGTGGGCACGAAGCCGAAGTACTCGTGTACCAGCCGGTCCGCGCCGTCGAAGGCGCTCCTTTCTCCTTTGAACTGCTGCAATGCATCGGTGAATTGCCTTTCAAAGGCGATGGTGAATGTATGAAAGCTACGCGTGAGGATCTGGGAGTTCCGGGAGGCCAGGAGCCCGACCGTGAACAAATTCATCTTCCGGAAGGTTAATACCCCCGATTCGAGGATGATCTGGCTGATCTGGCCCTTCTGGAGCACCTCCACGGAGAGCTGCTGCAGTCCCTGGATGAGCCCGCTGAAGAGGATGCCGTCGACCTTTTGGGCGGAGAACTGGTATTCGTAGAGTGGCAGTCCAGAATTGTTGTAAATGACGAGCAAGCGATCGACGCGGAATGGCAAGATGAAGAGTAACCGAGGATCTCGGATGGCCAGGGCAATGATAAGAATGAATCCCGAGGTGATGACCAGGTATTGTAGTCCATACATGAACAAGTTCAAGTATCCGTGCACGGTTTTGTCCGAACTAAAAAAGAAACCCACGATTAATAAATTTGCACAGACAACTAGCCAGATGTAAATCAACAATGCCCGTACGGTGCGCTTGAGGGCAGAGGGGGCCTTTACATACGACTTGGTCCAATAAGCAATGAGCACGAGGTTCATGCCGACGTTGGCGAAAATGGTCTCGAAGACCTGCAAGTACCCACTTTTGCCGAGGCTGGTCGCGACCAGCGTCCCGCCTTCAGAGAAGTATAATGGAACGATCCCCACTTCGAGAAACATGGATGCTATTTCTAGGGTTGCAAGAATGATCACGGGAACGAGCAGCGAAATGCGCATCCGCTCGAACCAGACATAATTGAGGAACATGAAGACAAAAACGTAACCGACCACTGCTGCAATGACCGACAGTTCCTTCATCACCATTGCAATGGTGGCCGCGTCCACCAGGATCATGTATGCAATTGCTTGCAAGAAGACAGAAATACCGAACGCGGTGGGCACGATACTCAACACGAGCAAGGCGCTGTTCCTTTTCCGCCTTCCCTGTATGAAACACACGATTGCTGCCGAGGCGAAAGTAAAAAAAGCTAACAGATCTGAAAATATTTCAAAATTGAACTGTATCATAATCGCACCTTGCCTTGCATGCTCCGAGCTATATTGCACGTCGATGTTAAAATAGGAATTCGCGCAATCTGTGTGATGCGGGTCGCAATATGGTTACCATGTTTTGAGGATCAGATCCGCAATTGTCTGGAACACGTCATCCACGTTGTCGCCCGTCTTGGCCGGCGTTTCGAAATACACGAGGTGCAACTCCTTGACGAGATCCTCGGCATCGGAGCGAAGGAATTCTTCGGGAACATACTTCCCGATTTTGTAACCAAGCGGATTGACCAGAACTAGTGCATGGATCCGACTTGGCGGCTTGTACGTTGTCTTTTTTTTGTGCTCGGAATCCTACCTACATGTCGATAGGTTTATAAGAGACGGGGAGTAGAGTTTTAGTAGGCTTCAAGTAGACCTCAAGTTGAGGCCCGGATCACGTTCAATCGAAACACGAAAAAATGACTGACCATGGCAACATCCTCCAATTCGACCCCGTTTTCGGATGAAGAATTGAAGCACATCGCGAAGGCAAAGATCTTGCATAGACTAGCCTTTAGAATTCACCTGGCAGCATTCATCGGCGTGAACTTGGCCTTGGCGGCAATAAACTATTTAACGAGTGCCTTCTCGCCGGCATGGTTCGTGTATCCCGTCGCCGGCTGGTTCATCGGCCTCGTCGCCCACGGCACCATCTACGCGCTGTACGTGGGCGGCACGGCTGGCGGGGCGAAGATCGGACTGGTGATGGACGCGGCGATTTACCTGGCGGCTGTCCCGGCGCTCGCTTTCATCAACTTCTTCTCGTCCCCCGGGTACATGTGGTTCTTGTGGCCCACGGTTTTCTGGCTCGTCGGGATCGTCATCCAGGGCCTGGCATACAGGGCAACCGCGGCCAAGGCCGCTGGCAAGCCCCCGAAAAAGAGCTGGCTGGAGCGTGGCGTGGACAAGGAGATGGACAAGATCAAATCGAAGAGGCAAGGGTAGATAGCACGTGCTCAACGTTGGAAAATCCTTCCAGTACAAGGGCCGGTTGGTCAAGCTCTCCCCCCACGAGTTCATCACGCTCTTGAAAATCCGGATGGCGTCGGCTGGCATCAGTGGTTTCAAGCTGATCAGTGATCTGGCAAAGATGTTCGCCGGCTCGTGGGCCCCGCAATCCGGCACGATTTACCCGATACTGAAACGCCTCGTGGACGAGAAAAAACTCATCCACGAGAAGGACGAGAAGACCCCCATCGGCCCCGCCGTCAAGGTATACAAGGTAAACGAGGACGTCGGGGCTCTCATCGACTCGGTGCTCATGGAGCATTACAAGTCCGACATGGACTTCTTCGGCAATTACGTGGATCTCTTGTTCGAGAACTTCGAGCACTCGGTGAAGGCTGGCCTGATACCAGCATCCATCGGCTCGCAAGTGCAGGCCGTGATCAACGAGCTGGTCAAGAAGCTCCAAGCAACCAGCACCAAGTTCGGCGGGCTTGAATACAACCCGCCCCCGGTCGAGATCACGTGCCCGAAATGCAAGGAGCTCGTCGACCGCATCGCGAAGTTCTGCCCGAGCTGCGGCTCCGAGCTGAACACGAAAGCGTGAGGCTCCGGTCGAGATGGACATCCTCTACATCAACCCGCCTTGCCCGCAAACGGGACTCGACTCGTTCTCCACGACCCCGCCGCTCAACTTGATGATCCTCGCGGGGATGGTACCCGAGCACGGGGCGCAGCTCCTCGACTTCAAGGTCGACACGTACGACGAGGCGGCCTTGCGTGCAGCGCTGAACCAGGTCGACGTCGCCGCCATCACGGCCCTCACGCCCCAGATCAACGCGGCCCTGGACGTGGCCAAGCTGGCAAAAGATACCGGTTGCACGACCATCATCGGCGGTTACCACGCGACCCTCGATCCTGGTTTCGTCGCGGCGAACCCGTGCGTGGATTACGTGATACGCGGCGAGGGGGAGCACACCTTCAGGGAGCTGGTCGATTTCATCGACGGCAACAAGGCCAGGGCCAGCATCAAGGATATTGACGGCCTAGCGTACCGCGGGCAAGATGGAAGTGTCATTTACAACGACCCCCGTTCGCTCGAATGCAACCTGGACTCCTTTCCCTTGCCTCGTCGCGACCTCATACGCGGGAAGAAGTACCGGTTCATGGGAGCTCGATCCGACGTGGTCGAAACCGCGCGTGGATGCACCCATTCTTGCAAGTTCTGCTGCATCGTCAAGATGTGGAACGACAAGAACCGAAGCGTCCTCTACCGGACGAAGACCTTGGAACGGGTACTGCAAGAGATCGAGAGCGTCCCGAAAGGTACCGAGTACATCTTTTTCGCGGACGATAACTTCACGATCGTCCCGAGCCGTGTCAGGGATATCTTGGAAGGCATAACCCGGTCGAAGATCGCGAGCAAGATGCACTACGGGGGTCAATGCCGGGTCGACGCGCTCCACGCGAACCCGTGGATCGTCCCGTTGATGCGAAAGGCACATTTCCGCCAGGTCTTCCTTGGCATCGAATCGCTGCACCAGCAAAGCCTCGATTCGATGAAAAAAACACACACGACGGCCAAAAAAGTAACTGATGTCGTGCAAGCGCTCACCAGGCAAGGCATCACCGGGTTCGGCGGCATGATCATCGGCTTCCCGGGCGAGACGCGGGAGATGGTGTACCAGAACATCCAGTTTGCGAAGTCGCTGAAATTATCCATGATCCAGTTCACGCCGATCACGGCCTTTCCCGGCACGGAGTTCTACGAGGAGATGAAGGCGAAAGGGATGATCACGAGCACCGATTACCGGGACTATGACTTGTTCCACTCGATGATGCGGACCGACCAGCTCAGCAGCGAGGAGCTTTATGGCCTCATGAAGGAGGCGTACGCGGCATACTACCTGGACCACGACTACATCAAGAGCGAGGCGAAGCGGTTCTTGAACCCGTTCGGCAAGTGGCGGTGGCTCTTCAAGAAATTGCCTGCCGTGATCCGCGACTTCTTGCTCGGGGGTTTTCGCATGCTCGAAAGGCAAGGCATCACGAAGGACATCATCTCGGAGGAGCTGAAGAACACGAAAATTCCGGACTTCTCTATTGTTTCGAAAGAGGAAGAGCCCGTGCAATCCGTTCCTGAACCAAGGGCGATGATCCATTAAGCCTTTCCTCTTTCAACACTAGTCGTTCAAGTTGCCCCGCATGGCAAGCGCATGTCTCCTGTACGTCTTCACGTGATAAAAATAATCGCGGGGGCGTGCGATCACGTGAAGAGGGCACCGGAACCGCCGCCCTTGTCGCCTTGCATGAAGAACCTGCCTATCTCCGCCTTGCGATCTTCCAACTCCTTTATAACGGAGAGAATCGGCTTGTTTTGCATCCTCACCTGGACGCAGATCTCTTTCAGGTGCGCGATGGACAAGCCGTTCGTTTTTTCGACGACCTCTTGCGTCACGATACCATCGCCGAGCACGGTCTCGAGATACTTTTTCCGGATTGCATCACCAGGTTGGTCGATCCTGATGATGCGGTCGAACCGTGATGGCCGGTCGACGAGGTTGATCGGGATGCGCTCCGGGAAGTTGGTCGTCGCGAGCAAGAGCATGTTATCCCAGGAGGCTTGTCCATCGAGGAACGTCAGTATTTCCGGCATCGCGTCGAGGTGCGGCAAATCATCGCCCGAGCGGGGCTGCAAGAAGCTCGAGATCTCCTCTATCACGAAGATCGTGAGCTTGTCCTGGAGGATCTCCTTGTAATCGTTGAGGTTCGCAAAGAAGACCTCGTCGTTCTCGAGGAAAATCACGTGGGCGGTGTCCTTGTACTTGTCGATGATGTGGTTGATGAGCATGGTTTTACCCGTCCCTGGCAGCCCGTACAACAAGATGCCGCGCTTGTGCAGCAAGTTGAGCGCCTTGTACCTGCTTTCTGACGCGATGAACGCGGCGATGTCATCCATGATGTCGCGCGTGGTCTCCGACAGGAGGTCGATGTACTTGTCCTGGTTGATCGTCATCGGGCACAGTTTCACGCCCCAGCGCGAGTTTTCAGCCCTGTAAATGCCGAACGGTATGTCGCCCCGCTTCGCGTCGGCCTTGTCATCCAAGAGCTGTAACTTGTTGGCGTTTTCTTCATCGTCGGCATACCACCTTGCGATGATCGTGTTGCCATCCACTGCGATCACGTCTTGACCCCAATCGAGCCAATTATGCCTGTCCAAGGCCGAATAAAAATCCACGAATTCCTTTACCGTGAATACCTTGACATTATACTCGGTTTTCTTGTCGTTCAGGACGGATATGGCTATCCAGTTCCCGTCGGGCATTTTTACTATCTTCTTTGCCATTGCTTTTCCCATCACGGCACGGGTTGTGTATCGTCACCATGCAAAGCCAGGTATTTGAACTGGCCGTCTTTTTTATGGGGGACGATGTGGGCGGGGGGCACGTCCGCGCAGTTGTCAAGAACGCAGCATTTATAAAGGAGCGCGACGACTCCGCTGCGGATTTTCGGCACGCGTGATCCGTGTTTTCCACTACTGAACCGGATCAACCTCGGTTCTTTAACGGCCGGATAATTGGACATCGTGTCGTGTTCTTTTGGTATCGTGGAACACTTCATCGATCCCCTGGGTGAGACGTTGAACGTGGTGGAAAAGTTCCCGCGATCAAAGAAAAACATGATCGGGATCCGCACGTCGCGTCCAACGGGGCATCATGTAACGATCAAGCGCGTGTCGAAGCCCATGATTTACCGATAGCCGGCTCTGTCCAAATCGAGCACGTCCAGATAATCGAGCATCTCGGCAATTTGTGCCTTATTGACAGCATAGAGCTTGAACACGTTCTCGTTCAGCTCATGCTCGAGCTCGTGCTGTTTCATCATGAGATCCGATACGGAATAGATTGGAGTCGGGAAATGGGGGAAACTAGCTTCAGCCTTGAATTGCGCGATTATCTTTACCATCATTTTCTTTATTTTCGAGACGGCATTCGTCGGATCCTCGATGATGGGAACCATGGCTTTCTCAAAGATATCGTTCAATGTTGCCCTCGACTTTCCCGTTTCCAACAAGTTACATTCTATCGCGCACATCAAGTAGTCCATCAAGCTGGCATCGGAAAACCGCATGTGAAATACCTCCTCGGACTTTGCCCCGTTAATCCCCCATATCGACAAGACATTGCCCGCTTTTGGGCGCAAGGTAAATGATTGGAAGGCCTTCTCGAGCAAGACGTCCGTTGAACCCGGAAAAATGGACACGCTCGAGCTCCAGCAGACAGCAGGATCTCTACCCAGCAAGTTTGCTTTCTCGGCGATCAATATCTCGCTCAATTTTTTATCGGCATCCTTGAACTTGCTCGTGACGGATTTCCAGATCGAGTAGAATAGCAGGATGTTGGCTTTTATGTCCACGATCTTCCGGGTGAGATCTTGGATCGCGGCAGCCTGGTCATCGCTTATCGCCCTTGGAACCGGGATTAGCTTGATCTGGGGCGCTTGCACCTGGAAATCTCCTGCCCGCATGCGAAGCGCGCCGAACAAGCCGGAATACATGTAATGGACGACGTGGCTGTTCATCAACCCGCCATAAAACGCGATGTCCCGTTTCCCGTCGTAGAAGAAATTCGTGTCCGACGATGCATATTTTCCATCGAGATCCGGGAACACCTCCAGCTGCGTGCATATCTTTGCGAACACGAGTTTTTGCTTGCTGAATTGGGCTTTCCGCAAGGATGACATGTTGGGATGGCTTGTATCAAGCACGGGTTTTAATAAATCTGCCCCTTGGTGGGTAACCGGCACGTATCCCCATAAAGATTGAAACGGGTCGATTCCTCCCGTTTTAATGAATTTTTTGTTTGATCCGGTTCTTGTAGGATCGTATTCCGACATGGCTGCCGTGTACAACGAAGATTCGTTGGTCGAACTCGATGCTTGAACCGTCCCGTGTTTTTCTAGAGGCTCGCAACGCTCCCAGATGTCGAAGAATGTCGAATCATCGGGTAACAAGAGAAAACCCCATAACTTTTCTGGCAATTTACCGAGCTTTTCATGATCGTGCAAAAACCCAGTAGTGACTTCGTTGATCTGGGC
This sequence comes from Candidatus Sigynarchaeum calidifontis, assembly GCA_030587475.1. Taxonomy (GTDB): domain Archaea; phylum Asgardarchaeota; class Lokiarchaeia; order Sigyniarchaeales; family Sigyniarchaeaceae; genus Sigyniarchaeum; species Sigyniarchaeum tengchongense. Next base: position 18,889 of record JAUQYZ010000163.1, on the reverse strand, counting down.
TATCGTTTTTGGCTTCACCACGTGTATTTTTGCGCTTGCTGGAGGCTGGATTTTCTGATAGACGGGAACAATCGGATACACGTCTGGTTCGTCGAAAACATCGAGGAGCGACACGTCCGCGAGGGACTTCATGAAAAAAGGATTGGAAAGAAAGAAGCTCCTGAAGGATTGAGCATATGGTGCGGAGAGATGTTTGTTCGGGACGATGAACGTGACCATCCCATCTTTTTTACACAAGTTCAAGCCGAGCTCGAGGAATAAAAGATAGAGGTCATATGCTCCTCTCGCGGACACGAATAGTTTCTTCCAGCACGCGTTCAATCCTCTTGAAAAGTACTTCGTTCTGATATTCGCGTTAACATAGGGGGGATTGCCGAGCACGATGTCGAAACCAGGATTTGCTGCCAGTCTTGAGTCACTATTCATGAAAGCCATCAAGAAATTGATGATCCACATCGTGGGGACGGTCTCCCCGAGGATCGACAGGTCGACCCCCTTGCTCTTGAAGTATTCCTCTAATGCTGGCTGGAAGTTCCGCTTGATCTTGTTTTCCAGCTCGATGATCTTGTCGACATCGTCATGTTTTGTTAAGGGATCATCGATGTACTCGTTCAACAGTTTTAAAATCGTGTCGATGTCGTGTCCATTCTTGGTCACGAGGTCATCATTTATCGTGCCTTGGAAAAGGAAGAGAGAATCCCCGTTGCGCAAATTCAAGTTGAGGTTTGGAAGCACGTGACCCCCTTTTGCCAGCTCGAAGTGATATTCGTGTGGTACCTGCTTGATCGCCTCGAGCCACAAGTTGACCTTCGCGATCGAGATTGCTTTCATGTCGATATCTTGGCCAAAAAGATGCCTGAGCACGATTCTAGAAACAAGCAGCTTGTCATTTCCAAACCCGAGCTTTTTCTCGATTTCGGAAATCCACAAAGAAGCACTGGACCTGATGAACTCGTCCTTGATTTTCGATGCTTTTTTAACTTTCAAGAAATCCTTGAGGATTTTATATTGTTCCCAGATTACTTTGAAGGATTTGATCAAAAAAGATCCTGAACCACAAGCGGGATCCAGGATCTTTATCGATTGTATCTCGTCCAATACCTTTTCTGCTTCTTTATATTTCGCCTCATTGAAAAGATCTTGAAATGATGCTATTTTCTTGCCAAATAACGTTCCTACAGTCGAGTCAACCATGTATTTCGTTATATGATTTCGCGTGTAATAGACGCCACTACGCGTCCTCAAGTCCTCTGCGAGGATGTTTTCGTATGCTTTACCGAAGACGTCCTCGCTGATTAACCGGTAATTATAGCTGGTAATTCCGCGATACCTGGTACCGTGCTGCCAACTTTCCAAACCAAGGACCAATCGGATGTTCTTGTAAAACAATTCAATGTTGGCGGGGCTTTTTTCGACGAAATCGAACAACTGCGTTTTAAACAAGTCAATTTCGTAGTGCTTATAAAACCACAGATTTACTTCGTTAAGAAAGGCATCGATAACCTTTTCTTTCCCGATCGCAAGCCATTTTGTTTCATTCTCGATCCACTCGTTTTTTATCCAGTTTGGCTTGATTGCGAAGTGATCATCTAACGTCATGACGAAAACGAATTTGTTTATAAAACCGGCGACCAATTCCTCTATCTTATCCTTGTCCGGTTGGGTATATTGCACCTCGGATAGTTTCGCTATCCAATCCTTCAAGCTACAGAAGAACATCTCGTCAAGCTTTCCCCGTCCAGCAATGAACTCCAATTTTTCGATATAATCCGCTAGGCATTTGCCGGACGTCAATTGGATGACGAGATCATCGAAGAATATTGGTTCCGTGTTTATGGGAGTCCTGTTTCGTTTGCTGAAAAAATACCATTCCTTGATATTGGTTATTGCCACGTATTCCTTTCTCAGGAGCGATTTTTCGATCTGTCCAGCATACTTTTCCAACAATAAGGGACTTAATTTTATCTTTTTGCCCGAACCTTCAGTATCTTTTCGTGCATAAAAAAAATGTTTGATTTCGATGCGGGTAGGAATGCCTTTTTCCTCGAATTCGCAGTCGATAGAACCTTCAGTCGTCGACATTTCTGGGCTATTATGCCCGAACAAAATCTTGCTCAAGCCCGCGGTGCCTGCAAAGAAACTATTCATCAACGCAATCTCGGGACTTGAGCCCCCCCGTAGATCTTGCAGATAATCGGGTACCTCCTTGGTTTCCAGTTCAAGATCTTCTATATTGCCTTCGATTTCATCCATCTTTGCTATTAAGTTTATGTCATGGATTAAATTATCAATATCAAATGTGGAGGCTTTACTTGGCTCTTCGGGTCCTTCACTCATTATCGAATATAACTGCACCAAACTCAAATTAAAAATTGTTCCTTTGTGATGGCTTGGAAGCCAGGTTATAGCACGCGGGCACGAGCGACTGCACTGCCGGTTTGTAGGTGAAGTGGACGATCAAAGCGGGTGTTGCATATCATGTCTAAACTTGCAAAGATAAGATTACAGATCAGCTTCTTTACTCATCGAAAGAGAGAATATACAGACGGCACTCCGCGACTCCTCTTGGGGTTCATCCCCCGCCAAAAAATGGCTTCGGATGTCGTCCACGAGTCATCCTGGAAGGGTGAATCGAACCCGAGGATCCTCCAGGACGTTGCCCTCAAGTTCGTGCATGATAGCCACGAACAACAATTTCATATGATGAGAACGCCATGAATTCACGCGAACGCGTCGTGAAGGCCATCGAGTTCGACAAGCCCGACCGCGTGCCCTATTACGGGCTCACGTTGGCCTCGGACGTATTGCCCATGACGATCATCACGCCGAGGAGCTGGCAGCCCGCGCCCCCGTACATGCCCTACGTCGACCGGCTCGAGTTGCAGTTCGGGACGTGGCGATCGAAGCGGAAGCTGCCGCGGGGCTGGATCAAGACGAAACACGTCGCCATCGACGAGTGGGGCGTCGTTTGGGAGCGGAACGGCTCCATCACGAGCCTCGGGCAGGTGCTGGACTCGCCGATCAAGACCTGGGATGACCTGGAGCGGTACCAGTTCCCGGATCCCCACGAGCCTTCCCGGTACTGGCTCTACTTCCTCGCCAAGATGCTAGGGCGCAAGCGATACAGGCTCGCGTCGATCGGGAACTTCTTTTTCGAGCGTTTTCATTTCCTGCTCGGCTGGGAGCGATCGATGCGAGCGATCGTCAAGTCCCCTAAGCAGGCCTCAGACTTGCTCGACCGGCTGGCCGAGTATTACATCGCAGTTGCGGACGAGTGGATCAAGCGGGGCGTGGATGCCATCATGACGACGGAGGACCTCGGCGGGCAGAACGAGCCGCTCATCAGTCCCGCCGCTTACCAGCGGCTGTTCGTGCCGCGGCTCAAGAGGGTCATCGACTACTGCCACGACCACAACGTCCATTTTCTCATGCACTCTTGCGGGAACATCCGGGAGCTGATGCCGCTGATCGTCGGCGCGGGCCTGGATGCCTTCCAGTTCGACGGGCCCGACCAGACGGGCATCGAGTACTGCAGCGAGCATTTCGGCGGGAAGGTCGCGTTCATGAACGTCGTCGACATCCAGAACGTGATGCCCGCCATCAGGGGGACACCCGGGCGCATCATGGATTATGTCAAGAAGATGATCTATTACCTCGGCCGCTTCGACGGCGGCCTCGTCGGGACGGAATACATCTCCCGTGGAGTGCTCAAGCCCGTGAAAAACGGGTTCAAGATCATGCACGATGCTTACAAGCAGTTCGGGAACTATCCGCTCGATCTCGAGCGTCTCGGCAAGGATATCCCTCATTCACCAGCGAACGCGTGAGCGCCGTTGTTGCCAGAAGCGAATCCCTACCGATACGAGTACATGCGCCTCGCCCGGATACGCGAGGTGCTGGCCACCTGCCCGCTGGCCATCCAGCCGACCGGGCTCATGGAATGGCACGGCGAGCACAATCCTATCGGCATGGACGGGCTCAACGCGACCTACATCTGCGAACGAGCGATCGCCAAGCTCGGTGCCGGTGTGCTCATGCCAACTTGCTGGATCGGCACGTACGGCTACGCGACCTATCCTGGTTCCATCGTGTACGAGCAAGACACGGCCGAGGCGGTTCTCCTCCAGACCTACCGTGAACTCGTGAAAATCGGGTTTCGCGTCGTGCTCGTCTTGATGGGCCACTGGGGCACTTGCCAGCAAGATGCCTTGCGCCATGCCCGGGACGCCGCTGCTAGGGAGGCGAAGGAAAGCGGCTTGGACGTGCGATTGCTCGGTCATCGATGGTGCGATTTCGTGACTGGCATGGAATATCTCTCGAACGGGTACGGTGGCCACGGCCAGGCGGGTGAAACATCGGTCGCGTGGCGCGTTGGTGAAGCCATCGGCATCCCGATGGTCGACATCGCTGGTTTCCGGCCAGGTAAAGAGACCATCCCCCTCTATCCGGTCGGAAACCGGAGAATGCCGCGAGAAAAGGGGCCGATATGGACGTGGAAAGAGGACATTGCCGATCCCTCGAAATGTGGTCCTGACGTGGGCGAGAAGTTGCTTGCCGCGGTTGTCGACAACATCATAGGGGAAATCAAAGAAAATCTCCGCGAGATCGGAATCTCCTCTTCATGAACATTGATATGGGATGAGAACGCCCTTCTTGAAGCCCTCAACACATCGCCGCGTTCGATCTCGATGACACGAGCGTAAGCTACCTTCAATTCGTTCTCAGCACCATTGAACTATGCCATGTTCCGCGTTCTCCATGTCATCGAGCAAAGGTTTCAAAGAATTTCCTCGATGGGATGACAGAAACAACTCAAGAGGGTGTCGAAACGATTACCAGGCGCTCGTCTCGTGATGGACAGTCCAAGGCTGCGAAAACCTCCCCTATAGACGGTTATTCTTCCATCGGGTTCCACAGGTTACTCGGAGGGTTTTACAACAACGTCATCTACACGTTGATCGGGGCCATCATGTTCGTTGCCATCATCCCGATCATTCTCCCTATCTACATGCCGTATCCCGAGATAGAGGGTTATGCGAACCTCGTGTATGGATTGTTGGGGTTTGCTTTCGGGCTGTTCGATTTCGGGAGCACGCACGGCGCGGAAATAAACAGCAACACGAAGCTGAACGATGGATTGCTGCGCTTCGTCGGTGAACACGCAATAAAAGATCCCGGTTATGCGTCGAGATATCTCCAGCTCTTCAACTGGTTCCAGATGATCACGGGTGCCATCCAGATAACGCTGCTCAGCTGCGTGGTCTTCTGGTGGCTCCCGTTCACGAACCTCGTGCACATGTCGTGGTTCATGCTAGCATACTTGCTGATTCAATTCCCCGGCTGCACCCAGCTCTTCGACTCCGTGTTCAAGGGATTCCAGCGGATCGGCGCGCTGAATTCGTACACGTTTTTCAAGGATTCCGTGCTCAAGCCCGTCATCCAAGTCTGCGCCGTGTTGATCGGCCGCTGGGCTGGATCCCAGATACCCGCCCTCGGCGAGCTCATGGGGGCGACGATCGCGTGGATCGCCTCGCTCTGGGTCGTCGAAGTCGCCGGTTTCGTGTACGGTGCGCGCGTGTTCCGAGCGCGGCTCGGGAGAGCAATCGATGTCTCCCTGGTGGATCTCTTCCGGCCAAGCTTTGATCGCAAGATCGCGAAAGAATTGTTCTCGTTTTCCGGGAAGTTGTGGATCCAGCAATTGGCCGGGCAATTCGTGGAGATGCTTACCAACCTCTTGGTCATCGCACTCGTGTCCTCGTATAGCATCTGGATCGGCTTGATCACGTTCGCGGGCATGTTCACGAACCTCACGGCCATGCAAGGCCAGATGATACGAAATGCCACGGCCCCGTTCTCCGAATCGTTCTTGAACGGGAAAAAGTCGCTGTTCCGTTATTACGTGTCCTCGCTCGTTAAGTATTTCGGCTTCGTCTCCACGTACATGATCGTCCCGAGCGTTTTCCTCTTTCCCGTGCTGTTGAAGGCGTTCGTCGGCCTCGTCCCAGCCCTTTCGCCCTATGCGCCTTTGGAGGGGATGATCAGCGTGATCATCATCACCCAGACCATCTACGGGCCCATGATATCGCTGTCGGGAAGGCTGTTTCCAGCCTGTGACAAGCCCGCAACGGGCGTGGTCCTGAGCCTCCTGACGAATCCATCATTCCTCGTCTTCCTTTACTTATTCACGTCGCTCGGGTTGACGTGGGAGGCCATCGTTTGGTCGAGGTTCCTTGCATCGATCGCGGAGGTGGCGTTGAAGCTCATCTATTTCCACAAACGGATACTCAAGTTGCCGTTCGGGAAGCGGGGCGTGTTGTGGCAGGGCGCTTTAGCACCGCTGATCGTGGCCGGCATCACGGTCCCTCTATTATACATCTTGTACTCGGTCATGCAATCGCTGGCCAGCGCCGGCATGGTCGCGATTGCACTATTAACTGCTTTCACGATCCTCTTCTCGATGTTCATCTATCCCATCTTCATCTTCGCACCACTCTATGCTTTTTTCGGTGGCTTCGACGACAACACCATGCGTGAGTTCGACGAGTCCATCCGCCTGGCCGGGCCTAGTAAATTCATGATGCGTGGCATGTCCCGGATGATACATGCCGCGATCAAGCGCTCGCCGATGCATGGCCGATTTCCACTACCCTTCTACCACGATACAGAAAATGAGAAGAAACAGCTCGGGTCGAGCAAGGACGGGTGAAGGTGCCGCGGATGTTTCACCACGACCGAGCAAGAGCCCGGTTTTTAACGGATGGCACTTGACCATGGGAAATTTCATGCTCGACTATCCTGGCCCCGGATGGCAATTGCACCTTGAAGCCGAAGCCGAGACCGGCGGGATCACCAGGTTGGGCTGGGACACGGAATGCACCGGCCGGCACGCGGTCAACCTGCTTAACGATCCGACGGACCTCGCGTTTACCAGCAAAGGTGAAGAGATCCGAGCCGTGATTGGCGATGCGATCGCGCGGGGGAATTTACTCGAATATACAATCACCGCGAAGGGCTGCAAGAACGTGTACTGGCAATTGGCGATGCAATCGGGCACGCTTCGAATGCAATTTTCTTGCAACGAGGGCTTGACCCCGGACGTGTCGGAAATCTTGCTGTACGTGCCGTTCAATCCCAGAACAGCCGTCATGTCAATCATCGCTAACACGTGGGATGATGCGGGCTGGTTCAGCCCTCCTTTCATATTGAGCGCGCCCGACCTGGGCCAGGTGCTCGCCACGGGACGCTCGAGATCCCCAATAAAGTGCAACCTGGAAGGGAACCGGCGGTTGGGATGCATCGATCTCCTTGTGCACGTCCCCATCCCCGAACCGGACGCGCCGGTCATCTTGGATCTCGCCCCGATAGTGCTCGCGCGACCTGCAGGCTTTACGGACGAGCTTGCGTGGAAAGCCGCTCGGCGGGGGTGGTTTAACTTGTTACAATTCAGTTGCGGCGCGTCGGGCGGCACTGCACGAGTCAAGGGCGTGTGGGCCAACAACACCCTCAGCGATCCCGTGAGCAGCCTCCTCTACATGCTCGGGGACGCGACCCTGCTCATCCCAGACTTGTGCCCCGGGGTCTCCATGCGTCCCCTCCTCCGACGCGCGATCGATTATTGGATCGACTGCAAGACCGATGCCGACGGGCTCGTCGCGTACACTGCGGGGGGAAGGAACCAGAACGTGATGGACAGCAACCCTGCCGTCCTGATCGCGGCATGGTGTTACATCGAGGCGAGTAATGATATGGAGTGGCTCACAGCCCGGATCGGGCAGCTTGAACGCATCGCGCGTTACATGGAGGACCGGGACGTTGACGGGGATGGCATCATCGAGTCCAAGCAAAGCGGCAACTATGGCTCCCAGCCTATCCGTGACCCGGACTGCGCGTGGGACTGTTATATCAGCGGCTATAAAAACGCATACGTGAATGCCCTCGCGTACCGTGCATGGAACTGCATGGCCGCCCTCGAGCAGCGCCTCGATCGGCTCGACCAGGCGAGGCATTATCGAAGCTGGGCGGAGCGGTTGAAGTCGAGTTATGTGCCCGCGTTCTATAACCCCGATACTGGATGGCTGGGGTTCTGGCGCAGCCAAGATGGCCAGCTGCACGAGATCCACAACGATTCTCCAACCAGCATGGCAATCAGCTACGGCCTTGTTGACTCGACCGTGGGGAAGGAAATGCTCCAAAAGTTCTGGACGGCAATGGAACGAACTGGCTTTCGTCGCTTCGACCTCGGGGTGCCATTGAACCTCGTGCCGGTTCCCCGCGCCGAGATGAGCGCGTATTTCGAGTTCGGGCAATTCTTGAACGGCGGGTGCTGCGTCAGCAACGCCAGCTGGCTGATAGACGGGTTATATCGCGTGGGGCTGGTCGATCAAGCGAACAAGATCCTGGACGCTATGCTCGCGCGCCAGCGCGATGGAGCGTTTCCGAATGGCGGCGGGTTCCAAAACGGATTCGTCGACAAGATGGGGCTGGGCGCGGAAGTGTTCGACTGGGAGGGAAGGCCCGCGGGCTACGAGGGGCACCTGGTTTACTGCTGGGCGTTCCTCCAATCTCTCCTCCTCAAGGTACCTTCCATCCTAAAGCGGGTCCATCCTTTTTGAAGCAGAGGCCGGATGGTTTATGTTCTTTCTCTTCCAAAATGAAGGCCAATATTGTCATCCTTCCTTGGCAAAAGTGCGGAACAAAAGAGCGATTTAATTAATGAGGTCATAGAGCGAGCTCACGGCGATTTTTTGCATTATATCCTTCTCGGTAACATCTTCCAAGAACGTGATATTCACGAGTTTCTTGCCATTCCTCATCAAGAAGAAGTTGTCATCCGGCCAAAAATCCAGCTCGTCGCTTGCAATGAAAACATGGACGGCCAGGGCTCCCGCCGTGATCTCGATCGTCCATTCCTTCTTGGCTCCTCCGGCGACCTTCCACTCGAGTTTTGGATCGCGAAGGGGGAGATCGCCAGGCCGCCCGAACGGCTTGAATGTCTCGCCTAGGACGGTATCCCCGTCGCGCCAGCTGCACGCGATGATGAAGGACGCATCTGGCATGTAACCCTCGATTTCCAGGACAACGCCATCCTTCCCGAGATGCTCCTCCATTAACTCTGCGATCGGCACGTTGAACAGCTGTGGATTCGAGGGCGTGAGCTGCTGCTTGATGCACGCGTGGCCTTCATCGTCCAGCACGCAAGCGCCCGCGAAGCTCGTCGGCCTCGTCGGCAAGAATCCAGCCGCGGGGCGGTCGCTCGGCCTCCCGTCCTTCGCGAGGTACGTCACGATCGCTAGGTGCTTGCCAACGAGATCGCCCAACAATGCCTCGATCGGCACCCACGCGGGACGATCCCTTTCGGCTTCCCCCGTTTCCTTGGCCAGGAACCGCAATCCCCCGCGCCCGTCTTGCTCGAAGCGACCTTCAAGGATCATGCCCTTGTACGAGAAGATATCGCGGACATCGACGGTTTCCACGAGGGTGCTGCTCAAGGGCGGCAGCTTGGCTTCCGTCGATCCTTCCGAGCGCACGGTGCCGTCGGCATGCAAGATTACCCAGTCCACGGTCACCTTCTTTTGCTCGGGAAGGTCATTCACGCCCCAGAGCTCGCATTCTTTCATCGATTCAGCGATGGAAACGATGATTGGCTTGTAAAACCGCCTGGCGAAGTGATGCAGTGCCTTCCATCGCCCGGGCCGGCCGTGCTGCTCGGCCAGTTTTTTCGAGTAATCGAGCGAGCTCCACGAAGCCACGGGCCAGCAATCGTTCAGCTGCCAGTACAAAGTGCCCATGCAGCGCTCCTTGCCCGGGGCGCCGCGGTTGCGCCGCCAATGCTCGACGCCGTACTCGATCGCCTCGGCCTGCGTGATCTGTGACAGCAAGACCTGTTTTCGAAAATCAGCGGGGATCCGGAAGCGTTTTTTCATGTAATCCATGATCTTCTGGTTCCCGCCGGAATTCTTCTGGTGGTTTTTCATTACGGGACTTTCAAAGTCGAACTCATCGGGCGGGCAGAATTCCTTGCAAGTCTTGATCTCGGGGAAGGACTCGAAGCCGAACTCGCTCTGGAACCGGCTGAAATTCTTGCGATACACCGTGAAATCGGCGCCGCCGTGCCAGACCGTCCAGAAATGCGTGTCGCCGATGTTCTCGACCTCGGGATGGTCCAGACCGCCGCTGCTCGGGGACGAAGGCCAATAAAACCGTGTTGGATCGAGTTCTTTCACCAGCCGGGGCAGCAAGGCCTCGAAGATGCTGCGGTAATCATCGACGAAATCTCTCGCCTTGGCCCCGTACCACGATTGAAGCGCGGTCTCGACCTCGTTGTTGCCGCACCACATCGCCAGGCTCGGGTGGTTGCGGAGCCGCTTGATGTTTTGAACCGCCAGTATTTCAGTGTTCTGGTAGTATCTATTCGGGGTCCCGCCCTCCTTCAGCCGTGGCACCGGGCGGCAGGCAAAGGGGAAGTCTTGCCAAACGAGGATGCCGAGCTCGTCGCAAGCATCGTAGAACTCGTCGTCTTCCATGACCCCGCCACCCCACACGCGGAGCATGTTCATGTTGGCGGCGATGGCATCCTCGATGGTCGACCGGTGCAGGCCGAGGCGCCTTCCCTTGGGGATGAAGGAATGGACGGGGATCCAATCGGCGCCCTTCGCGAACACGGGCACGCCGTTGAGCTCGAAGAAAAAGCTCTCCCCCCAGGTATCCTTGCGCTGGACGACCTTGATGTCGCGGATGCCGATCTTCTGCCGCAGCTCGTCGACGACATCGCCATCGACCAGCATCCGGACGTGCAAATCGTAGAGGTTCGGCGTCCCGAGCTCCTTGATCCACCACAGCTCGGGCTTGAAGGAAAAGACGAGGTTCGGCTCGGCACTTTCCGCTTCCTTCGTGAATGCTGTCTTCTTCGGGCCATGATACGTTATCGTTGCCTGGTACCTGACCGGTTTCGCAAGGCTTCCTTTTGACTCCGCTTCGATCGCGACGTGCAAATCAACAAGATCCCGATTCTTGCTCTTGAACGTGCAAGTCGCCTGGGCACCGAGCAATCGATACCCGTCCATCCCGACGAGCTCGACCTTTCTCCAGATGCCGATATCCGGCAGCTTCGGCCCCCAGTCCCACCCGAAGCTGTACTGGGCTTTATGGACGTTGGCATTCCCCGTCAACGAGTCGCCGCTGGCCGAGATCCGCTTGCCATCCTTCTCCCATTCCGCTAGTGCCACCTTCGACGGCGACCTGAACGAGAACGCGAGCGTGTTCGTGCCCCCGTGCAAGATGTTGCTCACGTCAAACTCCCATTCCCGGTGCATGTTGTCGACGGTGCCGATCTGCTTGCCATTCAGGCTGATCGCCGCAAAGGTGTCGATGCCGTAGCATTTGAGGATCTTGAATTTCTTGCCAACCAGCAAGCTCGATGGCTCGAATTCTTTCGTGATGGTCCACGCGCTTTCGTGAACCCATTGCGATTTCTGCTCGTTCACGCCATAAAACGGGTCATCAAGCTTTCCCGCTTCGACAAGCGCCTCGTAGACCGATCCCGGCATAGGAATGGGAACGTCGATGCCTTTATCCTTGCATAGAAGGTGCCCATAACCTTCGATAGATTGTTTGACGATCTCATGCATGTATAATGGTTCTGCAACGGAATTCAAAAGCGTGCATTTTTAAAAAGGAGCCGGGAACCAGATGCGAGGGACTTTACCAAGCCAGCAAGATGGATGCTTCCGCGGGGGTGACGACGCTCGATGATGCATGGATCGCATGCAAGTGTATTCGAGCGAACACGCGGAAGGCGCAACAAGAAATGGTACTGCCTTGTTGCCACGGTGATATAAATGGCTTAATATTGACGCGATCTATATCAATAACACATACAGATGCACGAGGAAAATTTTCACGGGTTCTCAATGAAAACGACAAATGAAATTCGAGTACCTGGGCATTTGCTCAATGTATTGAAAGAAGCAGAAGAGAGATATAGCAGATATATTCATTTGAATCCCTTATTGAACAGACAGCTTGTTAGTTCACAAGCCAACAAAAATGTACCTATCTTCAATTGGTACCGGTATCAAGAAGGTTTTTCTTCAAAACTCGTGGACCACTTGATAAGTGAATCCGGAATAAACGCAGGCACCTTGCTGGATCCATTCGCTGGTCTGGGAACAACCCTTTTTTGCGCGCGTGAACGCGGTTTGGATTCAATCGGAATTGAATTGTTACCGGTTGGTCCTTTCGTTCTTAATGCAAGATTATTGGCGGAACGCTGCAATGTTGATCTCCTTAAAGACCAATTGCATCGATTAAAAAAAATGAACTTCTTGGAGATGCCGATTTCACGAGAGACGAATTTCAAGCACGTGAGAATAACCGAGAAGGCATTCTCCCCGGAAATTGAAAGGAAAATTAACGCGTTTTTATTCTATATCCGAAATAACGTTCAAGATAGAACCATCCAAGAGATCCTTCGCTTTACATGCTTCTCGATTCTTGATAAAGTAAGTTTTGTCGAAAAGGCTGGACAATTTCTCAGATGGGACACGCGCTCTGGTAAACCGAAGGCAGAGTATACCAAAACCAAGATATGGAACTTTGAAGAAGCCCTTTTTACGCAGTTGGGTTCGATGATTAATGACCTCCAATCGTTTTACATGGTGAACCTCAGAACCCAAACCGCGAGAATCGAGTTGAGGCAGGGATCGAATTTCGAGTTGCTGCCGGCCATTCCCGATGCTTCAATCGATTTGATCATAACGTCACCCCCGTATCTAAATCGCTACGATTATACCAGAGTATATGCATTGGAATTGGCCTTTCTTGGTGCAGGAGAAGAGGGCATCAGTAAATTGCGACAGAGCCTCCTCACGTGCACCGTGGAAAACAAGGAAAAAATCGAATACATTAAAAAAATATATGAAAGAAATGATAAAATAGATGTTTTTAACCGGGCTGTAGAAGCATTTAAAGAAAACACGCTAGTAAGATCCATAATCGAACATTTTGAGAATTTAAAGATTCAGAAGCAATTGAACAATCCGAATGTCCTTAGATTGATAAAAAATTATTTTTTAGAGCATGTATTTGTCATTTTCGAATTATCGCGTGTCCTCAAGAATGCCGGAAAAATTTTTTACGTGAATGATAACGTTAGATTTGCTGGTGTCGTAATACCTGTTGATATAATCCTGTCCGAATTTGCAGGAAAAGCCGGGCTTGTATTAAGGAAAATTGACAAATTGCCAATAGGAAAGGGTAATAGCAGTCAACAAATGGGGGCGTTTGGCAAGGAAGAAGTACGAAAATGCATCTACTTGTGGGAGAAACCTTCCCGCTTCGATGCTTTTTAAGCGTTGACATGCGTTTTCAATCATCGACTTGCGCGAGACACATTCCCCCGTCTTGACGGGCCGGGACGCCAAGCGTTTTCGCCGGAAATACAACTTTTACTTGGCACAACGAGATTCCCGATTCGGGAAAACAACTTTTCGCTGGCAATACCTAGCAATACAACATTTCCTTGGCAAAACCTCGTGCTATCTCATAACTCGTTTAGCTTGCATCTTTTGATACACATCATCGCAGAATTTGCACGCGTGACACCCTTTCCTGCAATCATCCTCTTTTCGAAAAAAGTGATCGATGAAATGGAAATCATTCAACATCGAGTTGGAAATGCTTAATCTCGAGCCTCCATCGTCGTGTGCATTCTTGACCAAATGATTCTCGAGAACCTTCTTGAATTTAGGCCAGATGAAGAAGAGATCGTTACCCGGCATCACGGATTCGCGGCGAGCTTGAAAAAAGTATGACCGTTATTTCAAGCTCGGATAGTGGCATATCTGATATCTCGCGATGCGGGAAAAAACATATTAAATGGCATTATGAAATATCTCATGGGTGTGATGATGGTGTCCCTTCCTTCCGACCGGAAAAACCGATACATGGACAAGCTGGACCATCTAGTGAAATATCATCGATTTCTTTCTCGATGGCTAGCGGAACCAATAGGCGAACCAGCGGAGGAAGATAATTACTTCCGGAATCACTTTTCTATCTACCATTCCGCGCAATTACTTGCCGAAGTAATATCCGACGTCGCAGCGATGATCGTGAAAGATCTCGGTCACATCGTCGGAGACAATTATCAGAATCTCGAGCAATTACTCAATGCGGGGATCATCGACCGTGATGAGACTCGGATGATGAACGAGCTCAACGGACTCAGAAACCGGATTGCGCATGATTATAACGGAATCATCGACAAGCTGGCATTGGAAAGCATCAAGAAAACCAAAGATGTTGCCCTCGCGTTTTATGGGAAGGTGGAAAAATGGCTGAGCAAGCATTGAGAGAGAGATTACGCCGGATTTTTTCGTTCACACTCGACAATCCCGCCATTCTTGGCGTGCTCCTGTATGGGAGTTACGCGACGGGCGGTAATACATGTCGAAGCGACGTTGATATCTGTATCGTAACATCTGATATTTCTGATTACGATGCTTGGAGTTACGTCATCCAAAACCTCGGGGGAGAGGCCGAAGATAAGTTCGATGTGCGGGTCTTTAACGAACTGCCCATTCAGATCCAGGGGCAGATTCTCGATAAGGGAATCGTTATCGTTTCACCCGATGTTCCCGCGTTGTATGAGCGCCTGTTCCCCGCGAGAAAGCAATGGGATGATTGGAAATATAGGATGGCTCATTGTGTAAATTGACCGTTATTCTGACCAGAATATGTAACTATTGCTAGGTATAAACCTACCTTATCACTCGACCTTTTTCGCATCGATCTTGCACGGATTTCACGATGCTGGGAAGATATCACTCGAACTCTCTTGATCCAACGCAAGACGAATGGAAGTTAATGCTCAAACTCTTTTACACATGGAAGATACCACTCGAATTACTTTACAGAAATTCTTTACACCTTTGGGTTTAAATAATTCTGTCGAAAATATCTCCTATACTATAGCAATCAATGAATTATAACGAGGATAGATAAATCGTGGGATATTTAAATGATTATATAGGTAAAGGACCTGCCCAACTAGAAGCAGAATTACTCGGGCTTATTAAAAGATACAACAAGATTCGAGGCACATATTTAGTAGTTTATGCAAGTACCGTCAATAAGCCTGGCGTTCCTAATATTCTCGATATGGACGACTATTACACGCTGTATGACTTGTTAAGGGGTAAAGATACCAAGAACTTGGACCTTTATCTCGAGACACCAGGAGGTATCATCGAAGCAGCTGAAGAAATTGCGAGATATCTCCATGATCATTTCGAACACATCGCCATCGTTATTTCAGGATTGGCAAAGAGTGCTGGCACGATATTGACATTTGCTGGCGATGACATCATGATGACCGAAAGTGGGAGTTTGGGACCCATCGACGCACAATTAAAAATAGGTCGTATGCCTATTTCTGCAATAGATTATATTGAATGGGTAGAGGAAAAGAAGAAAGAAGCCGATAAAAACAAAAAATTAAACCCGTTCGATGCAATCACGGTCTCTCAAATCACCCCTGGTGAATTGAAATGTGTTTTCAATTCGGTCCAATATGCGAAGGATCTCGTTGTAGAATGGTTAACAAAATACAAATTTAAGGCCTGGGATTTCACCGAGACTCGAAAGATTAAAGTAACAGATGAAATACGACGATTACGGGCAGAGGAAATCGCCGAATTACTTACAAATCGGGGAAAATGGCGTTCTCATGGTCGACCAATTAAGATTAAGGATCTCCAAACCTTGCTCAAAATTATTCGTATAGATGATACACCGGATTTAGCGGAAATTGTCTATCGCATTCAGACCGTAATTCGCCTATTGTTCGATTCAACAAATATATACAAGATATTCGCCCACGAAAGTGGAAAGATATTTAAAACCGCTATCCAAAGAAAAGAAGCCGTTCAAATCCCATTAGCGAAAAAGAATATTGGTGCTGTTGATGCTCCCGTGAATTGTGAAAAGTGCGGAAAACAATACTTGATCCACTTCAAGTTTGAGAATAATCCCGCTCATGATATTGAGATAAAGCGAAAAGGTGCAATTCCGTACCCGAAAAATGGAAAATTGACCTGTTCTTGTGGGTTCGAAATTGATTTAAGTGGGATGAAAAATGATATTGAATTAGAGGTAGGAAAAAAGACGCTTCTATGAATAGGTGAGTTTTATGTCTTCCAATATTGATGGACTAAAAAAACAAGAGAAAAACAGCACCCTTGGTGAAATGCTCACTTTTATTAAAGAAACCAAAGATGGGAAGTATACACCTATGGAGAATGTGAATTTACAAGAGAATCGAGAAGAGAATTTGGATCTTTCTGAGTGTTTTGACGATGAATGCTCTTATTATTATGGTATTTATTAGTCTTTATTATTGACCAATAATAATTGTTGTGCCGAGGCCATGTTGCACGTGCTGGTGAAAAGTTGGATCTGTGCCATCAAAAAGTTGTCCGAGCTGTAAAAGATACTTTTCGCTAGAACTTTTTCGCGTCGATCTTCCACGGATTTGACGATGCGCGGAACATTTCACTCGAACTCTCTTGACATGTCATCACGAGTAACGTACATTTTGCTTGAACTTCTTTACACGGATACATCTCGCACAAACTTCATGACACGAATTCTTTACAGTTGTCATTTTTCAATTTATGAGGAGTCTGTCTAACTAATAATTCACACCTCGTTCTCTTTAAACTTCTCACCCAAAGAAATATGTCGGCCTCAAATACATTTCCTCCATCCCCGTCTCGGCCGACACGACTGCAAGGAACAACATCGAGATTGCTTTTAACAGCGTGTCTTTTTTCACGTTTTCAAGACCCCGGACGCGAGGATGTTCTGCCTTAAGTGTCATTTTTCAGATCGCTTCGTGAAACAGTGAAGCCTACTTGTTCAATGTCCACAATTGAACTCGGCTCGCTAAAAAAGAATTCATACTCGTCTTTTGGTTTCTCGCGTTCGAGTAAATATATTACTGTATCAACTGTAGCACTTTGAAACACCTTCATTTTACCTAAATCGATGATCTTCTTGAATGAAATTGCTTTTTCAAGATATTCGCGGATTTTTTTCCCATATTGAGCTCGAAGCCATTTATTAGTGATTATAAATGAGTGAAATCCACCTCTTCTGGCGATCTCGATGCTTTTTAGTAAAAAATATAATGCAAAGTCGAATCTATTGTCAAAAACTGGGAATAATGCGGCTAAGGTTTTTTTATAACTCAAATCCTTATCGATTTCATCTATCCTTTCTTGCCGTATATATGGTGGATTTCCAATGATTAAATCGAATCCAGGGTTGGTTCTGAAGAAAACCTCGGGAAATTCAAGGTCCCAATGGAAGAATTTCTTGTTATAAGCAAACTCCTCCAATTCTTCACTTTTAACAGGCGCGATACTCGATATATCCTTGGGATTGTTATTTGTAAGATATTTAGAAACCGATACGTCAAAGTTGCTTGGATTATTTCCCTCCTTAATCACACGATAAATATATGCGTTTGCAATGATGGAAGAATAGCGATACGCTTCTGAATTTTGTATTTTCTTTATTAGTTCTTGTTTTTCTTTAATATTCTTGATTGTATTGTCATTAATCCTTTTTACCTTTGTAAATTCCCTTTTTAATTCTCCTGCTAGATCGAGAGCATCGAGCAGTGTGGTTTGACCCCCACGTTCCTTCCCCGTTTTTAAAAATTTCCGAATATGAGTTCCTATTAAGGAATTTCCCGATTTTATATGATGATTTAGAAAGTTCAGCGGTTTATCCTTCACGCAAGCGTGAATCCACAAGGATAACTTAGTTAATTCAATAGCAAATGGGTTTACATCCACACCATATATACAATGTTCCAAGATGTCTCGTCTCGAACTCTCAAGGATATCTCTTGGTGGAAAATCATCTCCAGATACGATCTTTGCAAAAATTTCACCAAGAAAATCTAGTGTAGCAATTAAAAAACTGCCCCCACCGCACGTAGGATCGCATATCTTCAAGTCAAGTATTTTATCAATCTTTTCTTGTTTAGGTGTTTCTGGTGTGATTTCAATCCTTTCCAGGTGAGATTGAAGAGATTCTCTAATCATCATGCGAACCACTTCTTTGCTCGTGTAGTAGCTTCCTGAGCTCTTCCGAGCCTCGCCTGATACAAACAAGTAGTACTTATCGTTTTCGTACCGAGGTTGATATTCGAGTAAACTTTCGTATATTGATCCAATTTCTTCAACATCTAACTCGAGAAAGTTAATCCGTTGATTGACATTATCCACTTTCGTCGTCGTTAATTTCTTCACAACTCTTAAGACTATATCATTGGATAATTTCAGTTGGAATGATGTGAATCCGCTTTCTTGCGCATCATCGAATAGATCGCCATTAAAGGCATTCACATTTAAGAATATATTGCCTTCTTTCATAATCTTGAATAAAATTGTAATACGATGCCATAAATCATGGCTGGTGTCTCTCTTAATTGGTTTCTCTGCTATAATCCGCAAGGATGATAAAGAAAAATGTTTATGATAAAAACTCGATGAATCAGGAAGCATATCCCGATTTTCAGCATATAAAATGAATATTATCTTGTACAAAATTGTAAGAATGTTATGACTGGACTTTCAAAGATATGCCATATAAAGTTACGATAACTTGCATCTATAATGTGTCGTTGCACCTTTTCTTTTTTTGCATCTTTCCCAAAGGAAAAATGTAGCGCCTTAGATATTTCGGCTCAAGCGTTACTTGACAAGCAGGGGCAAGAACGTTAGTTGATTGGTGCCATTTTTTGTCCGTACATTTTTGTCGTGGCCCAGCGACTCCCATTTTGTTATAGCGAGGAATTCGTGCATGGTGACGAATTAAT
>JAUQYZ010000035.1 GCA_030587475.1 Candidatus Sigynarchaeum calidifontis | reverse complement strand
GGGCAGACCATATACTATCCTCAGCTCTGCCGCTTTCATTATTCTTGGCCATGCTCTGCGTAAATCGACCCGACGATTCCACGGTCTTCCATGGCTTGACCGTCGAAATCACGGGCGCGATGAGACAAGCACGAGTATCTATTTTGAGTCGGTTCTTCCCCGAAGGGAGACGGATTGAATCGAATGAATAGAAAGAAGCTTTATTTTTGTCTGAGGAATGAAGCTCAATTAATCACACTCAAGATGTGATATTCTTTATATAATTATGTCCAATGCCAAGGGAAAACCCATCGACCATCAGTGATTCGACCTTTTATTCCTTGGATCCAAGATCTGGCAAGGGAACGGACATGAAACCCACCATTGGATACCAGCCCGTGATATACACGCGCGATGCCCTCGATTGCCCCGTCATCGCTGACGTCGACGTCGCCGTCATCGGCGGCTCGCCGAGTGGCGTGGCAGCGGCGGTGTCGTGCGCAAGGGCATTCAAGTCATTGGGTGAAAATAGACGCAAGATCATGGTGATCGAGCAAAATACGTACTTGGGTGGCCAGTCCGTGGCGACAATGGTCACGCAATGGAAAACGAACGCTTTCCGGCTCAACGTTGGCCAGTGGCGGATCCTCGGCATCGGCATCGAGATGGTCGAGCGGATCGTCGCCAAGGGCGGCTCGGATCGCTTGTGGGAGGACTTCGTGAGCCTTCGCAGGTCGATGACCGCGTCGTTCCCGTTCCTCGGGCCCGACCATAACTTGTGCGGCGAGGAGGCGCTGGACATCGAGGCGATCAAACTCACCTTGCTCGAGATGTGCGACGAGGCAGGAATCGACTTGCTCCTTGATGCGAGGGCGGTCGCACCGGTCGTCGCGAGGCAGCAGAGAAAGGATCTTCCCTCCCTCCCGAAACCGGGTGGCCTGCAATCGCTGCCCGGGTCAATGCCCCCGGAGCCAATACTGCATTCGTGCGAGGGCGTGATCGTCGAGCATGCATGGGGAAGGGGAGCCATCATGGCCAAGACGGTCATCGACGCGAGCGCTAACGGTCTCGTGTCGTGGTGGCTTGGCGGGACGCCAGGGAACGAGCCAGATCGTGACGTGCCACCGGGGAACTGGGGAAACCGAGGCTGCCGCATCCGGCCGCCGGAACGCCGTGGCCTGACGCAAAGCTACGTGTGGATCGGCGGCGTCGACATGGCCAAGTGGACGGCCTGGGCGCTCACCCAGATGACGCCGGACCCTGGCTCCTCCCAGTTCGAGTTCTATCCGGCCGATCCGGTACAGTTCAAGAAGCATGCCGAGACGGGGCGCCTTGTCTGGATCAAGAGCAAGAGGACGGCGGTCGGCGCCCCCAAGGAGATGTGGGACCAGGCAGACGAGATGGAGGATCTGGACGTCATCGTGAAGAGCAAGTCCCCGTTCGTCGGTTTCTATGCCAAGTGGATCGGGCCGCCCGGTCATGGCAATTTTTGTCTCGATGGCCCTTACTACCGCTGGGAATCGCTCGACGCGACGACCTGGTCTGAGGAACACGTCCGCAACGTGTACGGCTCCGCAGGGATATACCGGGTCATGCGCCACATGCCTGGCTGGGAAAACTCGTATCTCCTGAGGACGGTCGACCGCATGGGCCTGCGAACGACCCGGATCCCGAACGGCATATACCGGATCACCGGCCATGACGTCAAGAGCCACACGGAAAAGCCCGACGCGGTCGGCATCGCGAACTGGCACGACGTCTCGCTCGAGGAGGACCTCGGGAAGCCGGGCAAGTGGGGGTACCACGTCCCGCTCCGCGCGCTGGTCTCCAACTGCATCGACGGTCTGGGATTCTGCGGCCGGGCCGTCAGCTTCGAGGACCCCGCCATGAACACGCACAGGGGCATCGGCACGACCATCGTTTGCGGGCAAGGGATAGGCGTTGCCACGGCAGTAGCGATCTCGGCCGGCGTGCAGCTCCGGCACGTGGACCACGAGAAGGTAAAGGATCTCTTGCTCCAGCAAGGCGTGCTGTTCAAGCTGCCCGAGGAAAACGCCCGTGCCTAGCTCGATTCCCGGTCGCCGATGCGGGAATGACCAGGACTAGCTGGTGAGATCAAGCATCGCGTGGCGATTCGATGACGTAGGTCCGCTGCACGACCGTTCCCATTCCCCATTTACTTTCTTCCACGACATCGAGGGCCGGCGTCCTCTCGAAGCCAAGCTTCTCGATCATAAGCATCGGCAGGTCGTTGAATTCGTAGATCCCCGCCGTGATCGCATCGCACGCCATCGGGCCGAATGCATACCCGACCGCCAGTTCCAGCGCGGCGGAGCCAAGGCGTTGCCCGCGGCAGAAGGGATGGATGACGAGCGCGACGTCCACCTGGCGGTGGTATTCGGTCGATTCACGGATACCGAATCCCACCCATCCGACCCGTGCCCCATTCTTGCAGGAGATGATCGTGAAGTCCCTGGTCTCATTTTAGCCGCTCGCTTGGCGAGCCATGCCTCGAACTCGGTGATCGACGTCCATGCGGGATTGAAATTGAAGTTTCGCATGACATCGGGATCCTTCCACGTTTCAAACAAGAACGGGAAGTCTTCGCTGGCGACCGGCCTCAACATGACGCGCGTGCTCGTCGCGACAGCGCTCTTGTCCTTCACGATCAGCAGACCTTCACTATACTATTAGAACTGGAGGGGGCGTGAAATTGAACCAGCCATAACGTGCGACCTATTCTCATGCAATGGCATGGGCCAGGCCCTTCCAAACTAAAGCTTGTCGATTATTCAATCAAGGCCTACAAGCCAGGATATCATCCATGCCGGGTCCAATGTTGTCTAACAAAACCGGAACTGGTTAGCAACCCCCTATCCTTAAGAATATAAAAAAAAAGCCGCCTGGCCCCCGTTTCCATGGGCGGGGCGGTCGTTCCCATGCTGCCAACGCCGCGCGCTGTTTTTTTTTCAAGCGCGGCCACGTGTTCCCGCAGGGGCCTTTGCAAGGCCTGCTCCTGGTGGCTACAAGGGGGTTCACGGGCATTCCCCTCGCGCACGTTTATCCTTCCAGGGTCTCCGCAATCTCGCAATCGATGAAGAGCACGGCCAGCACGCGTTTCGCCCTTCTCTTCTTGGGGCGCTTGGTTCCCGTGCGCGTGCTTCCCGACCGGCTGGCCTTGAGCTTGGCGTTCTCCCTCGCGTGCTTGGCCACGAGCGTGTCATACACGCGCCGTGCCTCGGCAACGTCATCCCCGGCGTACAGCTCCCCGCCAAGCGCGGAAAAGACCCTGGCCTTTGCATTCACGTGGTTCGTCCGGCATCATCCCATGTTCGTCTACCTCCCGTCATCGTTGCTCGCCTGATCCAGCGGCGCGAGGTAGGCCACCGCCCGCACGAGGTCGTCGTGGTAGTCCTCGTCCCAGCCACCCGCCGTGTTCCCCGTGTCGATGCGGTGCTGGAACTCGTCCCGCTTCCGGCGTAGCACCGCCAGGAATTCAGCACACTCGCCCGGGTGGCCCGCCACGTAGTCAATGATGCAGCCCTCGTGCAGGATGTGCACCCAGGCCATCTCCGTGCCTTCCCTGTCGTATCCATGCCCGTGGAAGTTGCGCGCCGCGAGGAACCGGAGGGCCTTGTGCAGCGCCGCCGGCATTTCTGGCACCTGGGCAGCCTCCTTCGGGTGGTACGCGACGGCACGTGCCATGATGCCGGCCGCGTGGAGGGTCGGCCCGTCCATGTAATGGAACCTGGCATCGGACGGCAGGTCAGACTCTGCGGGGTCTGGCACGACGCACCAGCTCCCCTCGGGGATCCAGGACGCGAGCCTGGGCCGCTGCTGCCCGACGAGGTTCCGAAGCAGCGCTGGTATGTCTCGTGGGGCCAACGTGCCGTCGACGATGGCATGGAACCGCATCTCCAGCCATTCTGCCTCGCCGCTCATAGCCTCGTGGTCGAACGTGATCGGTATCCGGAATTCGCTTTGCATGCCTCTTCGCCCCTGCCTTCAATGCTTCTTCGCTGCCTTCTTCTTGGCGACGGGCGAGCACCCGGGCGCTCCCGTCGTGGCCGCCTTCCCGGCGATAGCCTTCATGATCTTGTCGATCCTCGCCACGTATATTTCCTTTCCGCGGCACCCGATGATCGCGTCCTTGTCAGGCTTTCCCTTGACGTAGAAAACGACTGTCGGGATGCTCGTGATACCGAGCTCGTCGGCAGTCGCCACAAGCTTTTCGCAGTCCACCTTGCAGAACTCGATTCCTGCGCTGTACTTTTTCTTCGTCTCCTCGGCGATTTCCGCGAGCACCGGCGAGAGTGCCTTGCAAGGCCCGCACCAGGTCGTGAAGAAATCGCAGACGACGACGTCGTGCCCGCCGATCATCGCGGCGAGCTCCGCTTCTGTCTCCATCTCCTTCATGGTTTAGGTTCGCCTCTTTTGTCTCGTGCCACGCAGTTCCGGCTCGTCCCCGCACGCCAGGGAACCTTTCCCGCTCGAAACCCCGGAGCACCAACAATCTTCCGGCCGGGCGCGTGCTTATAAATGCTTGAGTTTTAGCAACTTCTTCAGTTTTAGCAACATTTCCACGTGAGCCTGGCGTGCATGACGTCGCGGGCGACATCCCGAAAGGGCTCCTCGAGGCAGCTGCTGGCAAGATCGAGGCGAATTCGTGATGAATTGCATCGTGTTGGTGGTATAACTTTGCATTCCCAAAAATTGGTTGCAATTTTTGAATGTCAACAGGATGTTATCAAGAAGGCACAGGATTTTATCGAAGCATCTTCACTAAAACCTCGTGATGCCATTCACATCGCATCGGCATTGATTCACGGTGCTTCGGAATTCATCACGTTTGATGCTGACCTCGTCAATAATTCATTCATTCCTTGCCGCGTGTTAAAATAATCGCGTCATGCCGGGATTGGTGAAGCAAGTATAAAAAAGCGTCTCGAATGACGTATCCATGGCGTGGCATTAAGAGTTAGCTTACAATGAAGCTAAAAATGCTCCGGTTTGCGCGATGATTTGTGATTGCTGTGCGGCTCGTGATATCGTGGCGATCTTGTCCCCGAACTGGTCGCCGTACCAGCCGAATTGCGCGTGGTTACCCCCGGCGATCTCGTAGAAGGTCGCGCCGGGCGGGAGCATCGCGTGCGACGCTGCGATCTTATCGGGCGTGCTCAAGCCGTCGTTCGACGCGGATATCGACAGCACCCGGATGGAGGATCCCGACAAGTTTGATGATGGGTAAGAGGCCCAGAACACGAGACCGACGAATAGCGCCGGATCCTTGGCGACCAATTCCGCAGCCATTGATCCGCCGAGCGAGTGCCCCCCGATAGCCCATTTTGAGACGCCTGGGTACTGGCTCACGACCTCCCGACCCTTGTCGATGCCGAACACAGCCAGGTTGAGCGGCATCGGGACGATGACGACGAGAAAGCCAGCAATGGCGATCTCCCTGGCCGCCGGCGCGTAGGATCGTTCATCGACGCGGCCACCAGGATAGAATACAAGGCCAATCGTGGGGCTCGAGCCGGTGGGGATGAAGGTGATATGCGGGCTCGTGGTAACGGTCACTTGGGAATCGGACACGAGGGCATCCAGGGCTTCTTGCATGGGCGGGTTAGGTGTTTCCGCCCAAATGACGAATCCGAGTGCGCCCCCGCCAAGGAATGCCAGCAACAAGATGCCAGCCTTGGCTTTTCTCGACAGTGCCTTCCATTTTTGCATAACGGATGGCGTGTTCTTCACCTCTGGATTTGATGAATGGACGGTGATCGAACCGCAAGATAAACGTGGCGGTTTGGATCAATTCGTCTGGATGGTCATTGTGTTATAACGGTACAACTCGTTCCCGTAAGGAAAGCGGATTCCTGGATATGCATTCGAGGCGGCTTAAAAGAGGAATGATTTATTTGCATAACACCGATTGCTACGTGATGCAGCGTGAAATGCGAATCCGGAATGCTTGATGGCCGCTTCCCGTACATCCTGGCAGGGAAGGGCGAGCGGCTCGCCCTGGTCTTGCCTGGAAGCGAGGAAATCCTTTTCGGGATACGGAATTTCTCGTGGATGTTCTTGCGGCTCTACGTCCCGATCTTCCCGCCTGGTTACCGGGTCTTGATCGTCGGGTACGGGGACATCCCTGAAGGGAAAACGGCCATCGATATCGCGATCAGCATCGGCAAGGCAATCAAGGGATGCTTCTCGCCCGATGTCGTGCTCGGCTTGTCGTTCGGAGGCCTCGTGACCCTTGCCCTCGGCGTTGTTAAGCCCAGGCTGGCAAAAGGACTGATCATTGCATCGGCAGCACACGTGATATCCACCGGCGGGCTGGACATGATCACGGATTGGATGCGTCGCTCGCGCACGGGCGTGTCGCGTGCGTTGTTTTACTCGTTCATCGGCTTGTTCAAGCGCAAGCGCTATGCCTTCTGGATGAAAGCCGGCATCACGATCGCGTGGCCTATATTCAAGACCCGCATCAACCCGTCCATCTACCTCGTGCGAGCATACGAGCCCACGTTGGCCATCAAGGACAAGGTGAGGGATTTTTTGCCCGCGATAGGCAAGCCCGCGCTGGTGCTCGGCGGGACGGGCGACCAGCTTTTTCCCGAGTCCGGGTACCGCGATCTGGCAAGATTGCTGCCCCGCGGCGTGCTGGAGCTCGTGGAGGGCGAGACGCACACGGTCTTGTTTGAACGGCAGCGCGATTGCAAGAGGCGGATTGCCCGCTTTTTGGAAAAGGTGCTTCCCGAGACCAGCAGTGGTTCATCGCGTCGTGATGATGGCGAAATGAGATCCGACCTTCCATCATGGAGGATGACAAAATGAATTCCCGCATTTACAAGATGCGGGACTTTGTTGATTAATTCTTTTTCTTTATCGTGTATCGATGACACGTTTCCAAATGCGGGCGAATCTACCTTCGGTGATTGAATGGACAAGAAAGTGATCGACATCAATTGCTTCTCCATTTATTTCGTAAAAAATCACCCTGGATACAAGTTCGTTAAAAGCGTCATGGATGCCGGCCTTCGAGGAGAGTTTAATCTCATGATCCCGGAATTCCTCCCGTTCCGAGCATTTTGGGTGCTGACGACCAAGTGGCAGATAGCCAGGCCCGACGCGGCGGCCGTGATTTCCGAATTCCTGCGAAGCTATTCGAGTCCCATCTATGCCGGCCTGGCGCGGGAGAGTGCTATCAAGGCCTTTGACTACGCCGCAGCGTTCAACCACGACATCTATGACTGCTATTACCTCGCCCTGGCGATGCAAGAAGGCGCGGCGGCTATTATCACGACGGATAGAGATTTCGAGAGTTGTGCGAGAAAGCAAGCCTGGCTTACGAGAATCCCGTGCTTGAAGACGTCTTGAAATCGTTCGTTAATCATCAATAGCAGCAGGAATTTCAAAGCAGCGATCGTAGAAACGATGTGAGCTGGCTCGATGACCGCGAGCCAATCGCTGATGGAGTGGATAGCAGCATCGTGCACGGTCGTGTAACTGGCGTGGCACAAGGAGACGAGGGGGGCGTGGGTCATGCCGGGGACGGCGTCGGGGAGGGCGCGATTTGCATAACGTATTTCTATATTCAGCTCGGGTTTCGGTCTTATTGGTTCGCTCATAAGAAGTTTTATTTGGGCTTTTTTACATGTTTTAATAGACAGTTCAGATTTCCTAATAAACACTACCTCGTTCGCATCATGGAGCAAGCAAAGGCACCGCCAGCGAAAAAACGCAAAAACCCGTACATGGCCGGCGTTGCTGCACTCAACTTCAAGCCTGAACAAGACTGGGAGATAGAGGAAGCCAGGGCGATGTATAACAGCGCGAAGTTCCCGTTCGAGGTCGACCGGATCTTATTCGAGGATTGTATCAAGGGGATGCGGAAGTTACCGGGTGGTTCTGTAGACCTGGTGGTCGCCGACCCGCCATTCGGAATTGAATTCGATGGGAGAGGATCCCAGTACAACCGAAAGACCGACCTCGTCGTGGAAGGCTACAAGGAAGTCGATGGGGACTACGACCAGTTCACCCTTGCCTGGATCTCGGAACTACCCCGTATCATGAAGGACACGGCTTCAGCGTATATATTCTCTGGATGGACAAACTTGAAGGATGTCCTCGTTGCTGTGGACAAGGCAAATCTCACGGTCATCAATCATATCATCTGGAAATACCAGTTCGGCGTTTTCACGCAGCGGAAGTACGTGACGAGCCATTACCACGTCATGTTCCTCGTTAAAAACCCGGACAAGTATTACTTCAACAAGATCGAGCACTACCCGTTGGATATATGGGACATCCCGCGGACGTACCGGCCAGGCCAGCAGAAGAACGGCACGAAGCTTCCCGAGAACGTGGTGTTCCGGTGCATCGACTTCAGCTCGAAGCCGGGCGATCTCGTGTTCGACCCGTTCATGGGGAACGGCACGTCCGCGGCGTGCGCCAAGGCAAAATTCAGGCACTTCATCGGGTTCGAGCTGAACGAGAATGTGCAAGGCATCCTTGACGCGAACATCACGGCCGTGCATGCCGGCGACAGCTACGTGCCGTACCATACCATGATACCGCCGGCCGAGGCACTCGCCGAGAAATACTCCGCCGTCAAGAAGATCATCAAGGACAAGCAGACCAAGGCTGGCGGTGGGTCGAAGGGGGCAAAAAAGCAGGGAGCAACCGAGGATCTTGATAAATTCAGATAAAAGTTCCGCGGAGATGGAAATCCATGGTCGAACGGGACTTCATCGAAGGGCAGCGATCGTCGCATAACAGCAATCCCCGAAAAAAGTCGTGGAACTCGTTAGCGACCGCACGCCAGTCTACTGGCGCGATGCTGGATTCCACTATGCCCAGTTCGTGGTCGACCGTGCCATTGCAGCTGGTGGCTATAATAAAGAATCACTCGAACTTGGGTGATGGCATATTTTGAAGCCCGTCAATTTTATCAAGCTATACACGAAAGATGGGATAGTGGCAGACCGCGCTTTGAGTATCGCGGCTAATGCAAGGGTGGGTATAGATGGACGCACCTGATGCCGGGAGCGAGCATCAAAGGAAGAAATCGACCTTGAAGCAAAAGGTAGCGGGCTTCTTCCTGTTCTTGCTCTCGCTGACGCCGTTTATCATAAAATTCCTCCTTCCCGGCGCGGTGACGTGGTTGGAACTGCTCATCTTCGTCATCGCCGTTTACCAGCTAGATATCGTCGGTATGCTCTTCGGCGATAGCGGCATCGAGAAATTCAAGAAGGGAAAATCGAGAACCATCAATTTCATCACTGCCCTCGCCTGCGGTTGCATGCTCCTTGGAATGGATTACTTCCTTTCCAGCGTACTTGAAATTGTTCATGGAGCGGCAAGATGGCTTGAAATTGCCCTGCCACTTTCAGGGTACTGGGAAGATCTGGGAACTACAATCCAGTTCTTTGGCGCTTTTGCTGGCCTAGGCATCGTTTTCCTAGGAATCATGATCATCTGGTACGGGACATTAAAGCCCCTGGCGTTCCTGCCAAAAGAGGACCAGCAAATCCTCTCGAACACGATCGGTGGTTTTGCCATGTATGCCGTGTTCCTTGGCATGGGCGGCAAGACCTTGATCGACTATTTTCTCGTGCTCGTGAACGCGTATTACCTCCTTCGCAACCTCCGGGGCACGCGATGCATAAAGGATCTCGTCAAGAAAATCAAGCATGCAGCGAAAACGAAGGAGAAGGTCGAGAATTCCTTCTGGGCGGGCTGGATTAACTTTCACAAGACCCCACGGACGCGGTTTTTCGGGACGCTCGTTACGAGCACTGCCCTCGTTCTCGGGCTCAACTTTCGGTTCTTGAAATTCGACCCCTTCCAGCTGTTATTCATCACCATCGCCATGCTCCCGTTCGTCCTCGCAGTGCTTGGGCTTAAGCACGCGTGGGACACGAATGGCAAGGTCATCGCCGCCGTCTTGCCGTACACGGGGCTGGTAGCACTTGCGTTGCTCGTGCCGGGGGCAATGCCCGTGATCGGTCTCGTGGTAGGCATTCTTCCCGACACCTTCCTCATGAGCCTCGCCATGATGACGATCTTCCTGGGCATCGTTGCCATATCGGGCATCGGGGCGATGGCGAAGTCCGTTTGCACGACGACGAGGGAAGCCGCAGACATCGCCACGACGATGGTCATCACGGAATTCGTGGTGCAAGCATTGATAGCCGTTGCTTTTTACATGGCCCTGGCCTTTAACTTGATTTATGCGCCGCTCTATTACGACATCCAGCTGGAAGTTCCCGTTGCGACGGCGATTTTATGCATCGCGAGCCTCGTCGTGTTTTACACGATGCGAAAGAGGTTTTATTTCAAGAACTTGTACTTGGTGAGTGCCCCATCCTCCACGCCAGGTACTGCTGGCAATGAAAGCCTGGGAAACAAGGACGGCCGTGACATGGCGTCGGTCGCCGTGGATGCCATCCGGCGCGACCGGCTCGCCGTGTCGCGGGGTAAGAAGGCGATCTTCGCCCTCATCATCGTTTGCCTTGCAGCGGCGGAAGTGCCGCTCTCGGCGGCGGCCACCATGCAGCCATCAAGCACCGTGTCACATCGCCAAGCATTTTCCACGAGTCAATATTATTACATCAATCTCGCGGTTAACGCGCCGCTCAACGTCACGTTCTCGGGCGGAATAGATTCCGTCGCGTGCCTCGTCTATGATACCGTCATTACTCCAAGCACGTTACTTGAAAGTGCTGTTGCTTCCAGCAATTTCACGGGACAGCTCGTGTTCCATCCAAATGGCACGCGGCACATCAGCGTCGTGTTCACCATCATTGATGATGTTGATAATTCCAGCGATGGAACGGTTGTTGTGTTTATGCAAACGCTACCCGAGTTCCGGCTGACCGGCATCTATTTCCTCGTGGCCGGCATCTTGTCTGTCTACGCGCTGTTGATAAACAGGCTCATCACGGGCAAGAGCGGCAGGAAAGAAAGGATGATTTCGGGCGGATGATCCTTGCAATTATTTATGGATGATACTCGCCTTCAGGAAGGAGGCATGTGATGAAATCGACCGCGTTGGCAGTGAACGAGAACTTCCCTGGATTCTTTTTCGCCCACTCGCAAGAATGGATGCGTGGCTGAAAATAGACATTCAATGGGGCAGCGAGCAGTTTCTTCTCGTTGATGGCGTAGATTATCAAGCTGTTCATTCGATCACGCTCGGTCAATACACTCGTGCAAACCCACCTTTTTAAAGGAAAACAATAACTTGAGTTTCTCAACTCATCTTATTTTTGCTGACAAAAATCTCCTCGTCTTATTAAAAGATGGCAAGACCCGCGGAGAGATTCATGACAACGGTTATAAATACTCGTGCGGAAATTCAACCAGATCATGAAATTGCTCCAATCCCACGCCGTTGTTGATGATTTCATCACAAAACACGTGGATTCCAAGTGCCAAGATGACGTGGATCTTTCTTGGCTCCTCGGTGCTTTGATCTCTGGCAAGATCGTGCTCGAAAAACCGTCACCGAGCAGGATCGCAGACCAGCTCGTAGCGAGCCCAAGCAAAGCTACCTTCTACCGTCACGTTCACAAGCTCGCCATGATGATGCCGGATCTTCACAAGGGTATTATTAGCGCATTCCAAGGGGATCCAAGACTTTCAATGAAATCTAGTGGCGTGATATCGATTGACGAGCATTTAATACCGCACTCGAGCAAGAACATCGAGGGTGTCGGGCATTTCTACTCGACGACGCTGGATGACACCGCTCTCGGAATGTCGATGATTGCTTCTCATTACCATGACCAATCAAAGGACTATCCGGTTTATTTCACGTTTTATCGCAAGAAAGACGAATTAGAAGCATGCGGAAAGCCACAATTATACAAGGAGAAGAATCAGATAGCCAGGGACATGATCAAGAGCCTTTGCATGTTACCAAGCTGTCCATCGATATTTCTGGTGGATAGTTACTTCATGACTAAGGATAACGTGCGAGTGCTTAAAGATATGAAAAAGGGCTATATCTCAAGACCGAAGCGCAATTGGAGTGGCACGTATGCAAACAAGAAGCAATCTTTGGGGGAGATGTTCGATGGTATCTCGCCAGATACTTTTCTGCCAACCACGGTGACTAATCAAAAGACAGGAAAACGCAAGGTATATTATACAACAGTTCTAGACGTTTTTTTCAAGAAGATCGGAACACACCGGGTGGTTTTCATCGATCCAAATCATCATGACAAGGATGATGCTGAACCGGACGTTATTGAAGATGGTATTTATGAAGAGAGCCCTGCAAAGAAACGTTTTCGCGTCTTCATCGCGAGTAACATGGATTGGGATGCAGCAACGATCTTGTCGTATTATTGCTTGAGATGGACAATCGAAACCGGTTTTAGGGATATGAGCCAGAACCTCGGCTTGCACGGCTGCCAGTGGCGTGAGCTAGACGGACAACAATGCTTTGTTGCACTGACGTTCACGTGCTACCTGTTCTTGCTGTGGGCCAAGAAATATGGCTTGCTCGATCGATACGGCGTCCACCTCGACACGCTGGGGGGAATCAAGCGTGCATTCATCCATTATTGCCAAGACGCATTTTCTACGTGGTTACTCGAGATTCGGGCGCAATGTACAACTTGCAACGTCTCGGCCTGGATAGAACGGCACGTGTTCACTGGCACGGGGTGATAGAAGGACAAGCATGGCAAAAAAAAAATAATGTCGGATTACTTGATAAACTCAAGATCTAAACATAACTGTAAAAAGGCAACCCACCGTGACTTCAAGGATCAAAAAAATAGAGAAAGAAGCCCTCCAACTCACGCCTCACGAGAGAGCGATTCTGGCGGAACGATTACTGCACAGTTTGGATGACGAAGAAGATGCTGACGTCGAGCGTGCTTGGATCGAGGAAGCGGAGCGACGGTACAAAGAATTCAAGAAGGGCAACACCACCGCGCGATCGATAGATGAAGTACTGCGGGAGATCCGGTCGGAACTCCAATGATTGACCACATCATCATTCGGGAAGCGGAAGAGGAATTGCGGGATGCGACTCGGTTCTACGAATCACGGGCAACCGGCTTGAGTCTGGATTTTTTATCCGAAATAGAGAAATCCATTCAATCAATAATAGATTCGCCTGAATCGTGGCCAATTATCGAAGGAAAAGTACGGCGGCGATTGTTATCCCGATTTCCATTTGGTATACTGTATTATATCGATGAAAACCAAGTTATTATCATTGCAATTGCTCATTTGCGTCGCAAACCGGGATATTGGAGATCCCGGTTATAATCGATGATTCCCGTGTATTATTTTTTGCACGTATTTGCCGCCATTTTTGTATTTATTCTCCGACAGCAATCCATAAACGACATCAAGAACCGATAACACACGATCAGTTTTTGCGGCTCGTTTTAAGTCCGAATGATGATCAGCCTCCTCTCATTTTTCCATCTTTTAAGCCTTCGCTTGCACCTTGATGCTGCAGATCGAGCAATCTGCCTTGTAACTTGCCCCAGCTATCCGCTTGAAGTGAACGCCCGCCCGATGCCGCCGATTATCTTTTATTTGCAACTTCAATGACGGCTCGTTCCGCAACAAAAATATGGAATGGACGCGCTTGCTAAGAGCCTCGGCCGACCGCAGCCCACCTAAATGCA
>JAUQYZ010000362.1 GCA_030587475.1 Candidatus Sigynarchaeum calidifontis | reverse complement strand
AGCTGGAGCCCATACTTCTCGAAATAATTGTTTTCCGTCATGATAGCCATGATTCGTCCACCTTTACATCACGGGCTTTAGACAAATATGGGTATCACACGGATATAAACTTCACCCAAAGCCGAGACGCTTACGTTAAAATGGGTAGAGACGGCATTGCACGGGCATGTATCATTTCAGTCGTGACATCAAGCGTTGAATAGACTGAAACAGAAAGGCTTTAGAATGTAAAAAGGATCAGTTAAACGGTCTCCTCAGAGGAAAAAAGAAATGAGCGCAACCGAAACAACAAGACCAAAGGAATACATACGGTTCGTCGTCATCTTGATGGGACTTATCTCGCTCATGGATAACTACCTTGCACAAGTCGAGTTAGGTGTCTTGAAATACATGGCATACGATCTCGGCATCTCGGTCAACGAGCTGAACGTTTACCTGATGGCCTACGGTGTCATCGCGTTTGCCGTGTTCTTCATCAGCTGGTACACAGATGCCGCTGATCGGAAGAAAGGGCTCATGTTGCTCGTCTTGATGATGGGCATCCCCTCCGTGTTGCTCCCGGTGGTTAATCCGACGGGAACAAATGGGATACACATCGCGGCGATATTGTATTCGATCATAACGATGGCAACGCTGGCGAACACGTGGCAGATCCCCGTTGCAGAGGAGGCCCCCGCGAAAAACAGGGGAAAATTGGGGGCTCTCGCGTTCTTGATTGGCTTGATCCCGATTTACGCGATCCTGGGGCCGATGATTGCACGGCCGAAAACTCCTATTCCCCTGCCCGATTTCGCCGGGGATAAGCCTGGCTGGGGCTGGGGCTGGGAATGGGCATATGGCCTCTGGGGGGTGATCTTCATGGTCCTTTGCCTGTTATTGCTGGTGTTCGTCTTCAAAGAACCGGAGCGGTGGATCAAGGCCAAGGAGCAACGCCAGAACAAGCTCCTGGATCTCAAGAACGCGTTGAAGATGATGACCAAAAAGGATTGCATTTACGCCCTGGTATTGGCTGGCGTGTATTTCATCTGGTCTGCAACGTTCAAGATGGGGACGCTGCAATTCCAGAACTTCTATTCGGATGCGTCCATCGCGGCGGTCCGGACGGGAGGGATCGACCAGTACAATTCGACCTACTTGATCGTCGGTGGACTGCTTACGCCCGTCGGGGCATTGCTTTCTGGCTTGTTTCTCGACAAGATAGGGCGGAGATGGACGTTGATCATCGGATGTATTGGCAGCGTTGCATCATTCATCTTTATTGGCATCACGTTCCATTACATCGCCATGTGGGGGATATTCTTGTGCATGCCGATCGTGCTCGGTTGGATAACGGTTTATTTCGCCGAGATTTTTCCCACGAAGATACGGGCCACGTGCATGGGCATCGTCGTCACGATTTCCCGCGCCGCTTATGTTGCTGGCCCTGGCCTCGCGTCACTTGCCGGGGCATTTGGGTGGCCAGCTTATTGGATCTTCACCGGCCTGCTCATGGTCATCCCGCTCATGGCCCTGCTCGTGAAACCGTACGAGGCCATGCACAAGACGATAGAGGAGATCGAGAACCAGCGTGATGCGAAGAAATCCGGGTAAGCAATTTTTCACCCTTTTTCTTATATATCGCTTTTTTTTTCGATGTTACTTGACTTCACGATAAAAATGGAAAAAAGAAAGATGGTCCCGACGGCCGGAATTCCGAAAAATCCATTTTCGTGCGGATCTTTTCTCGGACCGGCGACATCCCGGTATTTGCTGCTGGCTGACACGGAATCATCGTTGATTTTCCTCATCCGTGCGTCCTTGCGACTACAGCCGGGCGTTCTAGCCACTTTGTCGGAATTTGGCTCATGCCAGATGCCTTAAACTACGTCGGGCCAATTACAGAAACGAATATGCCGAGATCCTTAAAGAATAATGGCCTCGTATGAATCCCGCAATCCGCTTCGGGTAATGTAGGAAAAAACAAGCAGCCGTCGTTTAAATCATTTCCCGGCCATTCACGCCACCGGGGATGTCGGCGTCTCGATCGGCTCGTGAAAAGGGAGTGGTGGAAAAAATAATGGTTCCTGGCACACTGGTGTACCGGATCGCCTATTTGGTGGCCGGGGTCTTCACCAGCCCGTATGACAGCAGAATAAACCCGATGAAGCTGAAGATGATGCCGAACAGCTGCGACCAGAGCCGATTGAGAACGTGAAAGTCGTACAAGTATTTTCCCCCGATGATGCTGATAGCGAGCATGACGATACCGATGATGATGAACAGCGCTTGCTTCCGAACGGAGCCCGTGGAGATCTTGGCGATGTAAATGTAGATGAAGAACGGGAGAACGGTTAGCACGCCATTCCCCGTGACGTAGGCGAGCGCCGAAATCTGCCTCGGCTCTGTTTCAAGCGGCGTGAAGACCAACACCAAAGCGAGACAGATCAAGCCGATGATCGTGATGAGTTTCTTGGTCTTGGTGAAGATGAACTTCTCGATCGAGAAGACAAGGATGATCAGGGCACTTAACGTGAAGATTTCACCCACCAGGTAAACGGGGGCATCGAGCGGGTCTGGTGCGAAGTAGTCATGGTATAAAAAGACGAGCCTGCCGAGGCCGAAGAGCATCGCAAACAACCCGATGCCGAGCAAGTAAAACCTCGACGTGGCGGCGTCGGTTTTCTTTCGCTTCAACAAGACGAGCACCGAAACGATGATCCCGCCAATGGCCAAGGCAAGAAAGGAGGAGACGATGACAATTCTATCGATTCCTTGGATGTCGTCATAACCCGATATGAGTATCATGATATTTCTCGTTGTCAATCGTGGTAAAAAACGTTTTGCGGGGATGCATACCGAATTCTGGGGATTCGTTAACCGTGGCAGCGAAATCGTAATTTTTCTTAAGGTCTAGCTATGATCTATGAAGGTGCCTGGAGGAACCTTTTATATCGCCCAACTCAGAGAGTAAAAGCAGCGGGCAAGTTGAACGCCCGTCCGCGTGAGCGATATGGCCGAGAGCAACCCTACCATCTCCGACAAGGTGACAGCCGCCCTCGCGGGCGTGGGCTTGACGCAGTACGAGATCTCGCTTTACCTGACCTTGATCAAGCACGGCCCGCACAATGCCCGGGATCTGAGCGACAAATCGGAAGTCCCGTACAGCCGCATCTACAACATATTGTCTTTACTCCTCGACAAGGGCTACATCACGCGGGACGATAACCAGCGCCCGAGCACCTACACGGCAAACCCACCCGACGAGGCCCTGATGCTGGCACGCAAGAAGGTGATGGACGACTTCGCGAGCCATTCGAAGGTCATTGTCGAGGAGTTGAACGACATCTATCTCAAGAACATCGACGCGCCCTTCCAGGTCTCGTTGCTCGTGTACCGGGGGAAGGAGCAAGTGTTCAAGAAGGCATTGAATTTGATTGCTAGCGCGGAACAGAGCATCCTCGTCGCGGCCAATAACCTCGCCGATCTCAAGGAAGCCGGCATCGTCGATGCCGTGAAGGAGAAGCGGCAGAAGGGCCTCACGGACATCAAGATCCTCGTCGAGCAAAACGATCCGGGCAAGGACATCGTCGCGGATCTCGCCAAGATCGGCCAGGTGCGTGTCCGGGACCAGATATTCGGGACCGGGATCGCAGTCGACGGGGTCGACGCGATCATCATCCTCAAGGCATCGATTTTTGCCTTGACATCGTACTTCGGGCTTAAATCTGACTTTAAGGGCTTCGGGTCAGTCGCGTTACAGTATTTTAACTACTTGTTCACCACGGCGACGGAATACAAGTAATATCACGAGTCGACCTTTTCGCCGAGCTTGGCGAGCGTGCCCGATGTCTTGAGCGTGTCAACTGATACGGGGATATCGTTGATCGACGTGATGAGCGTGAGGGCGGCGACGAGCTCGTCTTGCACGACGTGCGCGCACCGGATCGTGCCCTCTTGTCCCTTTTGATCGTAATCCGTGATCCAGAAGCCAGCCTTGCCGCTCTTGACCTCGCCGAACAAGCCGTTGTACTGGCGCCAGATGACCGTGGCGAGTTCCTTCTCGTCGGCGGGCACGGGCCGCTCCGAGAAGATGCGGAACCTGATGTACCGCTGGCGCTCGACCTTCACGAGGCATCGTCCTCCGCAATGTTGGGGCTGGCGACCACCAGCTCATCCTTTTTTCCCTTGCAGCGCTCGACGAGGGCGGCAGGATTCTTGATGGCGATTTCACGGCCGACTTGCTTGCTCGCGTCGAGCAATATTTCCAGCACGAGGGCCTTTTGCCACGCGTTTTTCACGTCGACAAGCCGCTCGGCATCGCTGGAAAACAACAGCCGGGCATGGTACGCGCCGCACGTCTCCAGGATCTTGTTGCATGTCCTGATGAATTTCGAACGGGACGCGCCCCTCGTGCGCACGAGTGGCGAGAAAGGCAGCTCGACGAACGTCCCGTACTGGCCCGCGAGCGATGCGATGCCGTCGTTGAACGCATCGAGCTCGTCTTGTGTTTCCAACCGGATGATGTCGACGCGGCCATCCTTCGCCACGAAGTTAAGGACTTCCGCGTTCGATGACCGCACGCATATCGCGTCGACGCGGAACCGGCTCCTGATGCCGGCGAGCCGGGTCTTCACGCTCCCGCGGTCCTGAAGTAAGAGAGTCTTTCTCGTGTAGACCGTGAATCGCGGGGCCTCTGCCAGCGTGCTATGCAATATCCCGGGCGATCCAGGGTTTTTTTCGCTATCAGGGACTTCCATCACGAACCCGTCGTACCCGACCGACCGTGCCCGGGCGATCCATCGCCCGATGCCCTCCTTGGCGCCTCCCGGCAAGGGCGGCACCACGCGTGGCTCGATGAGCACTGGAATCACGGCTACCCGCGTGAACGCGTCACGCGATTATCCCTTGTTCGAGCAAGAATTTCAAGATGTTCGTTCTTTCATCGCCGTCCGTGGCCTTCCCCGTGTACGACGTGAACTTGATGCTGGCGTGCACGATGTCGTCGTATTGAGAGAGGCGGAGCTGGCCCTGGAACGCGAGCTGCTTGTGGAAACGGAGGAACAAGGTCTTGTTGTCCGGGTTGAAAAAGGAGTCGAAGTGCTGCCGTATCAACTGCTTGTGCTCGTCAGGGAGGCGTTCCTTCAAGGTCTGCAAGAATGCATCGACCTGGCTCGCGGACTTGAGCAGCAAGCCCAGTATGTGGATCTTGTTGCCGTAGTCGCCATCCACGATCGTGGTTTCGATGGCCTTGCCAAGCAAGGCCGGCCCGGCTGGGATCAAGTTGGCCAGGGCCTGCCTGGCCTTGTCGACGACCTCGGTCGGGTGGGCATGTGCCGAGAGCCGCACGGAAGCGACGCGCAAGTCCTGGTTCACGGTGATTCCTCCTGTGCCAGAATCAAGGAGAGGAGAAGCGAGATAGAACCATAAGAACGAATTGGAGGTGTACCAATTCACTTCCCGCGGTGATCGTGGGCATTGAGCGACGGCCGGACCTTTTCCGCGCCGATGCCCTTGTGCCGGAGGTCCCTGGCCTTCTTGCCCGAGCTGGTGAGCCCGCGGTACACCCGCCCCTTCATCGTGGTCTGGCATATCCAGTTGATGTGCTTGTCCGAGATGATGTTCGGGTGGACAGGATCGACGAGGATAACTTCAAAATATTTGTGATGGCCGTCCTGGGCGACCCAGTAACTATTGAGCACTTCGAGGTTCGGATATCGTTTTTGAGCCCTCTGTTCCGCGATCCATTTGAGGGATTGGCCGGTAGTCATTTTATTGACACCCATCTTTGTCGGCTGCCTGCCCATCCAAGGCCGCATCCTCGAAACGAATGTCCCGCGACGCACCTTCACGCGCGTGATGACGAAACCTTGTTTTGCTTTGTAACCGAGGTTCCGGGCGCGGTCCAAGCGCAGTGGCTTCTTCACACGAACGACCGTCGGTTGCCGACGCCATTCGATTAAACGCGAAAAATTTGCTTGTTTCACGTTGGACTTTGCCGCCGTATGCCACTGTTCGCCAAGTCTCTTGTACATGGACATTAGAATTCACTAAACACAATTACGTCGTAATTAAGTTGTTTGAATGAAAGCGGTATAATAAAAAAATTGGTTTCGTGGTCTTGCGAAGGATTTTACACCATCCCCATGGCATCGGTCACTCCCGAAAAGAGGAGGGAAATCTTGTTGAATTTGCGAGTGCGATCAATGCTTTCGGGCCTTGAACACGGCCAAGATAATCACGATGACACCCGCGATACCGCCGATCATCACGATGATGATAATGATCGTTTCCATGGAAACGAAATGGTCCCATTCTGTTCACCACACACCCCAACAACAAAGATCTCCACAAGTATCGTGCATAATTAGCTACGCCGGGCTCGCGTGTTTTTCAACCGATCGTGCCGATCAGTTGCATCTATTTTGCTGAGACGATCTTGACGACGTCATCGGGCTGTACTTCATAGTCCTCACCGAGGCGCCGCTTGTCCCTCGCGTTGATGCCGTGCACGAAGGTCTTCGCGAGGTCGGTGTGGATCTTTCCCGCCACGTCGATGAGACGCGAGCCTCTCTTGACCAGGAACACGTCTGGAAGAACTCGGCCATCATTATCGCAGAACTTGTTCTGATCGGCAACAGGGTACACGTAGACGTAATCGAGAACGCCCAATATGGCCTTGTCGAGCCCGGCTTGCACGCCCGTCGATCCATACACGTCCATTATCTCCGACTTGATCCTGGCGAGCGCGGCCTTGTCCTTGTCACTGAGCTTGTCGGCCTTGAAGATCTTGAAATCGGGCGCGCCGGGCGTGTACTCGATGGTGCCGTTCTTGGCCAGCACGCGCAGGTGGTACTCGGCAAGGGCGCTGCAAGGGAAAACGTTCCCCTTGTACTCGGGCATCTCCGAGATACGCTTGAAGTTCTTGCGCCCCTCCTCCTTGTCCAACTTGTTTGCCATTATGATTATCGGCTTGGAAATCTTCTGCAGCGCGCGAGCGAACGACAGGAGCATGTCGTCGTTCCAGTCGGTTATTTTCTTGTCCAACAAGTTAGCCTTTTTCAAGGATTGCTGGACGTGGGCATCGGTGACTCCTATGCCGCTCAAGCGCTCGACCAGGGCTGCTATAAGCGGGGTTTTAACGACTTGCGCCGTCCGGACGAACTTGACCCAATCCTGGCGCTCGATGATGCCCTTCAACCAGTACGCGATCTCGTCCTCGAGGAACTTGATATCGTTCACGGGATCGTGGGTTCCAGGTTTCTCGATCTCCCCCTTGTCGTTGGTCGCACCCGAGAAATCGACGATATGGAGGAGCACGTCCGCGCGGCTCAAATCATTGAGAAATTTATTGCCCATTCCCTTGCCCTCGTGAGCACCTGGCACCAGCCCAGCGACGTCGAGGAGATCGACGGGGGCGAATCTTATGCCATTCTCGCAAATGGAGTTTTTTGGGTTGTCCGAGACTTTCAACTGCCGGCAAACGCAAGGACGCTGCACGTGACCCTTGCCGAGGTTCGGGTCGACGGTCGTGAACGGGTAATCCGCGACCTTCGCGCCGGCCATCGTGGCGGCGTTTAAAAACGTGCTCTTACCAGCATTGGGTTTACCTACTATCCCGATGAGCATTGGTTCCATCTCCATGGTGTTCGATTGCCTTATGGTTTAAATCCACGCTAGAAGCAGAAATAAACCTTTCTTGCGTTTCTCGCTCGCGAGCCAGGGTTATCCTAGCTGTCGTTTTTGATCTTCTTGATGGGGCCATCGAAGTCCTTGATCTCCACGTTCGACTGCTTGATCTCCATTTCCCCGTCGCCCCAGCCAAACATGTCATCATCATCATCTTTTTTCTTCGGTGCTGGCCTTGGCTTGGCCCCGGCCGCCGGTGCCGGCTTCTGGGCGGGCTTGGCGGGAGACGGTAGTGCTTGCTTCGGTGCGGGTTGGGGCTTGATCTCGGGACGCCTCACGGGCGCGGTGGGCACGAAGCTATCAAGTTCATTCACGTCCGGTATGGCAAAGTTCTTTACCTGGCTGGCAGGCCGCTGCCTGGCGGTGATGTCAATGTCGTGATCCATCTCGTCAACATTTTTTTTGGTGGTAACTGGCTTGACCAGCAACTCCCGCTCCTCTTGCGTAAGGCTCGCGGGCCTGGGTCGCGGGGAGATCGTTATGCCCTCGTCGATGACGCCGATCTTTGGTGGTGGGACGCTCTCTTTCCGCGGGGCGGGTTTCGGCGGCTCAAGTTCTGGTTCCTTCTTGCCTGGCGTGAATTCCTCCCCGTCGACGACGAACCGCGGGCGGATGATGAATTTTTGCGGTTTCGTCGCGGGAGCAGGAGGGGGTGTCGGTACCGGAGCGAATGCCGGCGAAGTTTCGCCGGTGACTTGTTGGGGCGCGTTTTCCTCCGCCTTTTGCTTGGCCACCATGTCCCTCAGCGAGGTCTTGTGTTCCAGTTGTCGGCCCTCATCGATGATCTGGTCGACGATCGTGGATGCGTGGTCAGGTGAAGGTGCCTCCGAGGCTTTCGCTCCGTCTTGAGCGGCCTTCTTATCCTTTGCAAGCAATCGGCTGGCGAGCACGTTCGAGGCCGATGCCCTTTCGACCTGGGACATTCTATTGGCGCCTTTTTCTCCTGAACCCTCGAAACCGAGCTCATTCATGTACCCCTCGACCTCGGCGGCTCTTTCGGCGGCCGTGGGACCTGCGGGGTGCATGCTGCTAACGATCTGCTCGATCTCGGCGATCACGTCGACGACGCGAGGGGGATTTTCCGGATTCCAATTTTGCAAGGTTTGCGTGATCGTCAGGACGTCGGAGAGCTTGGCGGGCATCACGATCTTCGGCATCGCGGGGAAGTCGGAATAGTCGACCGTGATCTCGTGGTACTCCCCGATGTCCGCGTAGATGAATATCTTGCTCTTCGAGACGATGCCGTCCACCATCTCCACGTTATATATTTCTGTCAAGTCCTCGTACTCGTGGAACAGGATCTCATCCCGTTCCTCGGGAGAGATCTTCCCGCCCGGGAACCTGGTGCCCGCGCCTTCCTTTCCCGCGGCCGGTGTCGGTGCCGTAATGTCTTGTTTTTTCGATGCGTCCTTTTGTTCCTCGCCCGGCTTGCCCTCCTTCGGCGCGAGAAAATCTCTGATCGCCGTGGCCAAGATACTGGAAAACCCGCCGAAGGTGGCACCCAGGTCGCAAGCATTTGGATCGAACTCGTCGATCTCGGCTTGGAACTGGCGCTTGAATGCCTTTCCGAGCCTGGTGAGGAGGGCGATCGCGCTCTTCTCGTCTTGCTTGGACACGTCCGAAACGAGCGCGCAAGAGATGATGTCCTCCTGATTTAAAATAACGAATTGCGCGCCGTCCATCGTCACGAGCTTAGATTGCCCGATAAGCAGCTTTTCAGCTTCCACGAAGAGTTTCGTGAACGTTTCCTCGGCCACGTCCTTTGGCTCGAGCTGCCCGTAGAATAGCATGCAGCGTTGGCTCAAATGGAAAACGAAGTAAGCGGCGAGCGCGATCATCGGGATGATTCTTCCAAAGCAATTCAACCTTATTTATCATTTCACTAATGATAAATGTAGTGCCGGCACGCGTCCTCCTTGCTGAGCTCGTTCCCGAAGACGCTGATAAGGTCGCTGGCCTTGGTCATGGTCGCCATTCTTCACCATCCCCCCGCGTCCCCGGGCTTGAACGCAGACACGAGGAGATCCCACAAGGTGAAAAACTCGGCGGTCGTGGCGAGGTGCTTGGTCCCGTCCGCGTCGCTCCCCACCCATTCGTTCGTCGTCCGCTTGAACCGGAATCGCATCGTATCGAAGCCCCCGGGCGGCCGGTGGCGGCGGTG
The DNA here is from genome assembly GCA_030587475.1 of Candidatus Sigynarchaeum calidifontis. Classification (GTDB taxonomy): domain Archaea; phylum Asgardarchaeota; class Lokiarchaeia; order Sigyniarchaeales; family Sigyniarchaeaceae; genus Sigyniarchaeum; species Sigyniarchaeum tengchongense. The sequence continues at coordinate 20,510 of JAUQYZ010000362.1, read as the reverse complement.
AGTACGGGCAACTTGAACGGTATCGCGGGGATAGGTTCGGTAGTCGCCATTTTGCTCGCCATCCCGATAATGCTAACAAATCTATTTAAACTCCGACTTTTAGCAAGCGGGCACGAGGATCCAGCGGGGCGCGTGCTCGACGTGCTTTCGTCGGGCTGTGAAACGGAACGTGGCGATGTCCAGGGCGATGCCACACGGGGGCCCCGGGCTTTCCCCTCGATGGTGATCCCCAGCAGGTGGAGGATCGCGATCTGCCGGGTAGGATCCGCGGCGCGATCGTGATTATGATCTGGTACTTTTCGCGGAGCAGCCGGGCGGTCTCGATCATGTCGCCCATGTCGCCCATACATCGTTCCGCTCGTGATCCGGTCGAGATATGGAATACTCGTGCAAATAGTCCAAGATAAAGTTACACCTCCTTCGCGCAACTGAAAACATGGCCACGGTCAATTCAACCTTATTTATCATTTCACAAATTCTGTGCTGCATCGCCGAATAAAACGCCAGTACCGTCTAGTGCCTATCGATTACCGTGAACAGCGTGTTGCAGAAGGTCTCGATCCTCGGCTCCTCGGCGAGATATGACATTTGCACGTCATCGTCGGCGACTATCAGCCACCGGCAATGCTACCGGCAATACAGTTCAAAGAAGGGATTCCTTGGGGCCAGTCTCCCCGCGGGTTGCTGCCACGTTTATTCGGCCGATGGACGATGCGTGTCGCTGTTCAAGGTGTTGCTGACGAACAGCTGCTCGAACGACTGCTTCTACTGCCAGAACGCGACGAGCTGCCAGGCGAGGTCAAAAAAGGCAGCGTTCACACCCGCCGAGTTGGCCAACACGTTTATCCAGTATTACCTGCGGAATTACGTGGAGGGCCTGTTCCTGTCGTCGGGGATCACCGGCGACCCCGGCATCGTCATGGGCGATATGATCGAGACCGCCCGGCTGCTCCGCGAAAAGTACCAGTTCGCCGGTTACATCCACATGAAGGTGCTGCCCGGTTCCAGCCTTTCCGACGTGCGTGCCCTCGCCGAGTATGCCGACCGCATCTCGTTGAACATGGAAGCGCCGTCGAGGGTTCACCTGGCCGAGATCTCGAGCACGAAGGATTTCAACTCGGATCTCATGACCAGGCTCATGTGGATGCACGGGGTGGATTCCAATCGCGCGCTTCCCGCGGGCATGACCACCCAGGTCATCGTCGGGGGAAACGCGGCCACGGATCACGAGATCTTGCAGAACACGTGTAGGATGTACTCGGCGTTCAAGCTCAAGCGGGTGTATTACTCGGCGTTCTACCCCGTCAAGGGCAGCCCGCTGGAGCACGTGGATCCTGCGCCTTTGCTGCGCGAGCACCGGCTGTACCAGGCCGACTGGTTGCTGCGTTGCTACAAGTTTGACAAGAAGGACGTGCTCCCGCCGAAGGGTACAAATCTTCCTCTCGATATAGACCCCAAGACCAGCCTTGCCATGAGACAATTCACCAGTCGTTTCCCGGTTGAAGTCAACGACGCGAGTCTCGATGAACTGCTGCACGTGCCCGGCATCGGCCCGCGCTCCGCCCGCCGCATCATCGCGCTGAGGAAGAAGGGGATGAAGATCGAGAAGGAAGCGAGCTTGAGGGCGCTGGGGGTCGTCATGAAGCGTGCCTTGCCCTTCATCTCCATCAACAGCGCCCGCCACGCCCGGCTCGACGAATGGGCGCGGCACAACAAGATCGAGGCACACGTGCAGTGAAGGCCATCGAAAAGGTGATCTCCCACGCCCGGCGCCACCAGGACATGCTGCGCTTCCCGGCATCACGGGTCGAGCGGATGGCAGCTGGCTGCAAGACCATCGACGAGCTACGCTTGAAATGCCCCGATCTCCTCAAGAAGGCACGCGCGGTCGAGATCGAAGCTTACAAGATCAAGGGATACATGCGCCTGGTCCCGTTCAAGACGCTGCTCGCCGGCACGTACAAGTCACGGCACGTGATCTCCGACCTGGTCGGCTTGCATTTCAAGAAACGGTACCCGGCTTGCAGCGTGATCACGTGGAACGAGGCGCGGCGGGACGGCTGCGTTTCGGTGCCCGAACGCTCGCCACATATCGCGGGGATCCGGGACTTGATCGAGTCATTACCCTTCGAAGGTGGCTTCGCAAGCGATGTACTCATCCGTGGCGGCTTGTACCTGTTTCAATTGCCCCCCACCACGAGCTTCGCGGATGAATTCCTACATCGCGTGATTGAACTGTTATTTCCAGGGGACCCGGCGGTAGCGGCGTACGTCCACGACAAGAGGGAATTCGAGGCGCAGTGGGCAGCGTTCTACGACACGCAAGTCATCGAATCGAGGGTCAACTACAAGCGGGCCATTGCCCTGATGGGCAAGCGGCAGTTGCTCGACCAGGTCGGCGCCGGCTCGATCGAGGCGCAGCGCGTGCTCAAGAAGGTGCCCAAGGGGTGCAAGACCCTCCTCGACTTTTAAGGGAAGCAACATTCCACAGCTGCGCTCATGGCTGGACGCGTCTTGCTCGAGTCATTCACGGCACGGGGACACCCGAACGTGCAAGCGTGCCACGAGACGACTCTGGAATTCACGAGGGCCTCACGGCTGACCGCCCGTGGTGATTGCATCGCCGGCGTGTCATCGACCCTCGCCCCCGCCGGCTTCAAGGCGGAGACGAAAGCGGCACTCCGGGCAGGGCGTGATTTCATCCTTGAAATGCGCGTCGGGGGTATGGTCGAGGAGATCGCAGGCAAGGGACACCCGGACCTCGCCCTGGATGACGAGCACGAGATGGTCTTCCGAAAGAGCACGTTCGTGTCCGGCCGGACGGTGCTCGTCTCGTGCGACAAGGCTTCTTGCGACCTGGACGAAGCGTTCAGGGCACAGCTCGCAATCGAGGGCGCGAGAATCGAGATCTCGCTCTACCTGGTGGCCTGATCACGCCACGAGCTCGAAGCAATACGTGAACTTGTAAGGGGAAAAGGGTTTCACGCGCGTGATCCGGGTGATCACAAGGCCGAGTGCCTTCACGATGCCGAGGCCATCCATGCAAACCTTGCTGACGGGATTGGTGTCGTCATCCCTTGTTAGCCCGCGGATCCGCTCTTGAATGGCATCGGGCGCATCCCCCGGCATCTCCTTGCCATCGAAAAAATCCCGTGCGATCGTGTACCAGAACAAGCGCGTTCCTTTCATCGTCCGCGGTTTGCACGCAGCGAGGAACTCGTGGGCAGCACGCGGCAAGTTGAGGATAATGGCGTCGAAGGCACGGGGGCACGCACCCCCGTCGAGGTCGTTTCGTTCGAGGAACAAGCGAGCATCCATCGCATGGGCATAGACGCGTGCAGGATCTACATGATTTGTCCCGATGTTCGTGCCGAGCAATTCAATCGCTCGGGCATTGAGGTCCACTGCCCACACGCGGGCAAGAGGATCCTTGGCGAGCGGGATGACGAAGGGGCCAACGCCGCAGAACAGATCGAGCACGTTGCACGTGTTGCCATTAACCCCCGATACGATCGCCTTCACGACCCTGTCATGCTCGTGCACGAGGCGCGGATCGAAGAACGTTTCCTTCACGTCGACGAGGAACCGGCACCCGTTCTCGGCGTGGGTCGTGACGGGGTTCCCGTCGCCCCACAAGAGGCCGAGCTGGCTCGTGCGGAAATCGCCCGCCCGTTCCGATTGCTTGGAAAAGATCGACGTGAGGTGGGGGTGGATCTCGCGGATCGCCCGGGCGATGGCCTCCTTGAAGGGTGCGAGTTGCTCGTCGATCTCGAGCACGGCGATCGTGCCGATGATGTTGAAAGCGCGCGGGGCGTATTCAGCAAGTTCATCGGGCAATTCGCGTGCGAGCAAGTCGACGAGATTGCCACGCCGCTTCTTTCGGCTCGCGGGGCAAGCCCCGTCGATCGTCTCGAACGGGCAGCGCATTATCTTAACGAGGGTCGTGACCGTCCCGTCTTGCACGGGGAACAAGATAGAATCCCCCTCGTGCATCGGATCTCTATCGGGATCGAGCAAGCCGGCCTTGATCAAGGCGTTCTTGGCATCTTGCGCGTCTCTATTGTTGACCTTGATGCACGCTGAAGCCAAGAGCCCGTTCACCCCGTTCCTGCAAATTAAAATGATGAGATTTGAATGATGGCGGGCTCGGTGCGATTCGAACGCACGCAATCTGGATTAGAAGTCCAGCACCTTATCCAGGCTAGGTAACGAGCCCGTTGATTACATTAATTCGTGGTATCCTATAGATAAAAATGCCTTTGTGATCAAAATCATGCCCTCATAAGGTATAATACCTTCATGATCACAGTCCATTATCAACACGTACTTGAACGCCGCAAGGCACATATCCGAAAGCAATTGGTAGAAATAACACGGAACTATGAAATCCTCGAAATGACCGTTGAGGTCGGAGCTAAATATTAATCTTCTAGATATGCTAGCTAGATGAAAGTTTATCGAACAGCATCAAGGCCATCTACATGTCTGATAAAGGAAAAAAAGGGACATCCCAAGTTGATTCTTTGGAGTCACTTCTCAAATCGAGAGATCAATCCGACAAACTACTATCCAAGTTAGACGAGACCGTCGGGGAGCTCGAGGAGAAGAAGAGACAGATAGGACAGCTCCAGGCGAAACTAGAAAATGTAAACAAAGAATTGAACGACCTTACAAGTGAATACAGCAAATTTAAGGCAATAAGCGAGAAGGATAAGGAGCTAAAGGAATCATTATCTTCACAGCTCACCGAACTCAAGAAAAAAATACAAGAATCCGAGGAGGAAGCCAGGGTCTTCAAGAAATCAGCGCTCGCCAAGGACGAGATCCTCGTGATAAAGGACAAGCAGCTCTCCGATAAGGACGAAGAAATCAAGAAACTCAGCTTGCAGATCACAGAACTCAATACCAAAATCGGGGAGGGTGCAGCGAAAATTCCGGCGCTTCAAGATCAGATCCTTGCCCTGCAGAAAGAAAACGAAATGATCAAGCTAAAGGAAGAAAAACTGAACGCCCAGATCCGCGACGCCAACGACAAGTACGAGAAGCTCAAGGTCAAGTTCCGCGACTCCGGCGACTCTGTTCTAGGAGCGACCATGGAGGTCGAGAAACTCAAGGCGGAAATCAAGCAGAAGGACGAACAGATAGCAGCGTTGAGCGGCCGGCTTGGTTCCATCCTGACCGGCGGCAGCGGCGTGATAACGGACAAGGAAAAGCTCGCTGAGATCCTCAAGTCCACCATCCAGAAGACCCAGCGCTCGATTCGCTTTTGCATTCCCGCGATATCCGGCATCGAGACGCTTGGTCTGCTCCCCATCATTAAGGGCTTCCCGAGGACGACGGTCATCAACATCAGCGGTGACATCAAGGCGACTGACGAGCACATCGTCATGGATCTGAAGCAAAAGGGCGTCATCTTCACACAGTACGACCAGAGGGATCGATGGTTGCTTAACCGGGACAGCGAGGAGATCATCATCGCGCTCGAGAAGGTTGATGGGACAGTCATCGGCTTCTATTCCAATGAGCAACGCATCGTGTCTATCCTAAATTCAACGATAATGGAGCCTTGGATTAAGGGCATCAAGATTTGAACCCTCCTCTTTTTTACCATCTCGTGTTAATCAAAAGAAACCAGCCGGATCAATGTCCGGCCGAGCGATCCAATCGACGAGGCCAGGTCGATACGTGGCCTTGTTCTCCAAGCCTTGTACGATGCGATGGATGATGCCGGCTATTTCAGCAACGCTTTTGCCGGTGGTGTCCAAATCGAGGAAATCATTCCCTCTCGCCTCTCGCATGTGGTATGTGCAAGTGCCGAGAAGCTCGGATTGCACATTTTCTGCAACTTTCGCTGGCCCATAACCCCTCTGCTGCAATCGAGTTTTTACAATCCGAGGATCGAGCCGGAGGACTATCGCGAGATCGCACTCGTCTGCGACGACATCCGCCATCAAGCCCTCGATGACGAACCATTCAATGTCGTTTCTTACACGTGCACGCTCTATCTCGTTACGTAAGGCTTCCCTTGCTCTTTCCTCGTCGACGACGTGGGTCGATCGGTCTTCGTCCCACGTTTCAAATAAGTGCCGTGCTGCCACTAACTCACCAATTGTGAGGACTTCGGCATGAATCGTTGGTGCGAGGGCTTTCGCGATCGAGGACTTGCCAACGCCGGGCGTGCCCGATATGACAAGAATGCGAGCCATGAGCACCATTCGCAGAGTGGTTTTATATTTTCTTAGGTCGAATGAGGGATCATATCGTGCGCTCCGGGGCATTCCGGCAACATAAAAGGCACCGGAGGCTTCCGTTCCTTGTCCCTATCCTTAAGGAGGTGCGTGCGACCCACGCAAAGGCAAGTTCCTATGATGAATAGCGTCTCCATTCGCCGTGTCACGCGAGATGAGCTCGCGGCGGTTATGAACATCAACGAGCGCACGCTCCCAGAAAATTACCCGCAATTCTTTTACGAGAGTATAATAGAGAGATTCCCTGAAAGCTTTCTGGTAGCTCAAGATGATCGCACGAACCAGATCGTTGGCTATGTCATGTTCCGCGTCGAGCGGAACCTGGAATCGGGCTTAAAGTTCGTCAAGAAGGGGCACCTCGTGAGCATCGCCGTGCTCAAGGAGTACCAGGGGAAGAAGATAGGGGAAAGTCTCCTCATACAAGGCATGACACAAGTCAGGAACTACGGTATCGACCTCTACGTGCTCGAGGTACGCATCTCCAACACTCCCGCAATCGCGATGTACAAGAAGTTGAAATTTATCATTGATAAGACGATCCCCGAGTATTACCGCGACGGAGAAGACGCGTATTATATGATATTGAAGGTTTCAGACTTCAAGGCTTGACAGGTTTTGCTTGTCTTGTTTGCTTTTTCTGCTTGCCGTGTTCCACAGCTTGTATTCCCCGCGATCTATCTTGCTGTTTCAAATGAATCTCCTCGATGCTCGTGTGGAAGCTTGATGCGTACTTTTGCACGACCGCGACGATGTCGGCCGCATCCTCCTTCTTTCCCTTCACGTAGAGCTCGTATATATACTTATCTTGTTTCATGCAAAAGCCGGACACGTGGATGGGGGACTGTGGCATGTCCTTGATGACGAGGCTGACCTTTTTTACGATGTCATCATCAATCTTGTCGAACACGAACGTGATCTTCGACACGTCACTAGTGTCGAGATAATATGCGGTCACTTTGAGAAAATCCTTTGATGGCGCAAAAATACCAAGGATATATTTGTGTTTGGCAATGAGATCGCGATTGATTTCGACCGGGAGCGGGATCCGCTCTCGCTCAATGGTTTCCTCTGAGGCCCAGAGCAAGTGTCGCGTGAGCCGGTGCTTCGCGCCGTTCTGTTCATCCATGGGCTTCGCGTCTCGTGGTTTTAATCGATTAATAACATCAGACTAAAAACTCCCCCGATTATAAAATACTCTAAGGCACAATGCCCGCGTGTCACGATGGCGACCGATGCAAGATTGCGAGTTAACCCATCATGGAAGCCGATACTGAACAGCGGAAGAAATTCGAGATCGCCCGCGCCCCGCCCGCGAGGATACAAGATGCAGTCGGAGGCATCTTCGATGCCACGCTAAAGGAATTGAAAACCATCTACGGGATGCTCAAACGGGTTCAAGTCGTTGCCATGGTTCTCGAGCGTGAGTACACTCCCGCGTCGCAAGGAACCGGCGGGGAAAAGGGCACGAAGAGCCGCCTCCGCCTCACGCTAGACGACGGCACGGGGATGATGGCCGCGACGTGGTTCGGCGTGGGGGAAGAGGAGGCATCAGCGTATGAAAAGGGGGACATGGTCATCGCCCTTGTACGTGCCGGGGAATACAAGAACGAGATCACGTTTACGGTCGACGGTATCCGGAAGCTGACTGACTTGTCTGTCGAGCTGCACCATCGAGCAACGATACTGAAGAAACTCAAGCAGCTCGTATCGATCAACCAGCCACTCGAAATCCAAGGCGGTGGCCGCATCACCAACCCGGCCGACGACGCGAGCAAGTTCTTCACGTCGAAAGAAAAGGGCAATAAACAGCAGGATATCTCGGAGATCGAGCAGCCCGTGACTATCGGCGATGCAAGCACGCAGAAGATCCAATTCACGTCGCGCCTGGGGGAGGAGGCGGGCGAAGGTGGTGCTGAAAGCGAGGCCGGGGGCAGCGGGAAAGAAGTTGGAAGTGCAAACGCCGGGGAGGGGCTGAATGCGCTGGAGGCGCTGGAGGGGCCGGAGAGGCGGCAGGGGGATATCGAGATCGATGACGACATCATCAAGGGTTCCATCATGGAAACCATCATGCAGCCTGAATTCATCGATGGCATCACGATCGCGCAGCTAGCCCAGTCACTTGCCATCGATCGAGAAAATATTTCCCGCATCTTGAAAATTATGGCTAACGAGGGCAATGTCGAGGAAATACCAACAAAACCAGGGATATATAGGGGAAAGTGAGAAGCTCTTATTGATTGGATTGATTATTGTATTCCAGAGTCCGATGGAAGAAAAAGACTATATCAAACTCTTGGATCACGCGCTGGGCCAACTCCCGCCGGACGCCACGTCGCATGAACGGTTCGCCATGATCGAGGCGCAGGCATTCACCGAAGGAAACAAGACCCTGATTAAGAACTTCAGGCAACTGGCGGAGCGGGTGGCACGCGATCCCAAGCACATGCTGAAATACGTCGTGAACGATGTCGGCACCGCGGGGACGTACGACGAGCAAGCGGGGCGTGCAACGCTCACGGGCGTGTTCACGAAGAAGGCGATCCTCGAAGCCATCGACAAGTACGTGAAGGACTTCGTGTTATGCAAAACGTGCGGCCGGCCTGACACGGTCATCAACAAGGAGGGCCGGCAAGCCGTCTTGCTCTGCCAGGCTTGCGGCTCCACGCGCGCCATCCCGAAGCTATGAGAACTGACTGAAGCGAGCGGTAGTGAAGCGAACTGTCTACTTGAAGGTCCATGCAATGCACGGGAAGCAGTTTTTGAGCTGCTGTGACAGCGAACTGCTCGGGAAAACCTTCACCGAGGGCAAGTGCTGCTTGCGGGTCTCCGAGGGTTTTTACAAGGGAACCGAGATTGGTCTCGATGAGGCAAGCGACGTCATTGCAAAGAACATCGAGGTAATGAATAGTATCCAGATCATCGGGGAACACATCATCAACCATTTACACGCGTGCGAGCTGATCTCGAAAGAGGGTGCACGCCGCACGTGCAACGTGCCCCACTTGATTCTCGTCCGCACGTGACGCAGCAGCTTTACCGAGAAATGAACAAAAGGGGTGTCGTGCGTGAACAGATTCTGCCCGGTTTGTTCCAAAACCGTGAGCATCGACGAGATCAAGAAGTACACGACGTGCAAGGCGTGCTATGACAAGGAACACCCCTTGTTCACGCTCGAAAAGCCCTCGCTGTTCATCCAGATCTGCCCCAATTGCATGAGATACCGCAACATCGAGGAAGACGACAAGGCATGGAACGTGCCCGAGGCCAAGGTGTACAAGGAGGTCTGGATGCAAGCCATCTACCACTTTCTCGTGACCAAGATCCCCGGCCACGAGAAGCTGGACTTTTTCATCGATTTCAAGCACGAGCCGGGCGTGCTCGATTCGGGCAGAAAGAAGGTCGTTTGGCTCGAGCTGACCGGGCGGGAGAGGGACGAGAACGAGCCGCGCGAGGTCACCGTGACCGTGCAACTCAAGTACTCGGTCGGCACGTGCAATGAATGCGCACAGAAGCGCGTTGGCTACCACAACTCCGTGATCCAGCTGCGAACGGCCATGAAGCGAGCAGAGAACGACGCTATAATCGAACAGATGCGGCGCGATGTCGAATTGCTCGCGGCACGGGCCGAATTCCACGGTACAACGCAGGTCACCTCCATCGAGACCGTGCCCGGGGGCGTGGACATCAAGCTCGTCTCGAAGAAGCTTGGCAAGGTCATCGCAAGGCAATTGCGGAAGAAATATTGCGTCGAAGTCAAAGAATCGTTCAAGCTGGTGGGCATCGACAAGGAGACGGGCGCGGGCCAGACCCGGCAATTCTTCGGGATCCGGCTGCTGCCCTTCCTTGCCGGCGACGTTTTACTGCTGCCAAAGAGCGGCGAGCCATGCCTGGTGCTCAGGACAACATCGGCAATGCTCCATCTCGTGTCCTTGGCGACGGGCAGGATCGAACACGCCAAGCCAGACACATTCACTGAGGAATCAATCGTATTCCAGTCCGGCAAGGATATTTTAGTCCAGTTTCAAGTCATCTCGCTGAATAAGGCTGACGGTACAATGAACCTCATGGATCTCGCGACGTTCGAGGAGCGGGTAGAGAACCTCCGGCCGTGGCTCGGCATCGATGCAGAAGGTACCACGATCACGGGATTCTTCTTCGCCGACATCCTCTATCTCCTCCCGGTAGCCCTCGGCGTAGACGATGATCACGGCGCGGGCGGTACCGCGCCGTCCGACGACAGCTCTGGTGTCGATGATGACGATGCTGGAACCGGCGCTGGAGACGAGCGCGGTGGCGAGGACCCGGGAATTACCGGTTCGGGCGAATAATCGATGCGTCTGGCCAATAACCCTGCATTCGTGGTGAATGGTGGGCTATTGATGTTCGGTGACGTGCGTGCCAGGGATGCAATGGCACTGGCAAAGCCCCCTTTCTTCGTCATCGTGCTTGACCGTGCCCGGGAGAACTGCCAGACTTTTCTCAACATCGCACGGGAATCGTTTCCCGGCGCGCGCTCGTTTTACTCGTTGAAAACGAGTATGCAACCTACATTGCTCCGGGCGATAGCCGCGACGGGCTTCGGCGCGCAGGCGGTGTCGGCGAGAGAGTTTGACCTGGCACTAGCTGCCGGCTTCCAGCCAAGTGACATCATCGTCGACGGGATATTCCACGACGCCGGACTATTTGAACTAGCCGAGAAGCACGACGACTTGCTGTTCGTCGAGTCATGGGCGAAAAACATCACGTCCCTCGAAAGTTTTTGCAAGCGGAACAATAAATCTGCACGTCTCGGCTTGCGGTTCAAGTTCCCGAAAAAAGGGAACCGGCTCGGATTTTCAACCGGTGATAGTAAGGTAATGTCGGATCTCGGGGATATAATTTCCGCGTGCGAGCACCTGGCCCCGTGCATGCTCGCTTGTCATGCTGGCTCGCAAGTCCAGGATCCCAGGGCTTATGCGCTGGCGTGCAATGTCCTCCTGGAAGCCCAGGACGCCCTGGAACAGAAGAGCGGGATCACCTTTCGATCGCCCTTGATGCTCGACCTGGGCGGCGGCTTTCCCGAGCCTGAGATGGCGACGCCCGGCTTTCTGCGCGAGGTCATGACGGCGATACAGGCCTCGATCGCGGCCAGCCACGATGCGTCCCGGTACACGGTTTGCTTCGAGCCGGGGCGGTACATCGCTGGAGATGCCGGGGCACTCGTCACGAGCATTTTACATGTTTTTCATGACGACGAGGGCAGCCGCTGGGCGTTGCTGGACATCGGTATGGACGTGCTCACGCGCTTCGCAAACAGCCATTATCGGTTCTTCTCGCTGGAACATCCTGAAGCCTCGCACGGGACCCCCATCAGCTTCCAGGGGCGGGTGCCGACCGAGCAAGACGTGTTCGGAAAGGGCGTGCATTTCATCAAGGACGCGGTCGCGGGGGAGCACGTGCTCTTGTTAAATTGCGGCGCCTACAGCACGACGTTCTCCATGCGTTTCAGCTTCGAGCAACCGCCCACTTTGATCGTCGATGCTGATAAATGCACCCTGGAAAAGACCGTTTTGCCTTGATCCAAGATGGGCGGTCTCCGAGATAGGATTCTACCAGCTTATCATCACTACGTCGCTGGTTGCTATCGATTCGCGATCGTTCGGGCATTGGCGGGCACGTGCCGTGGAACGGAAGGGAAAGGGGTTTCGGCATTCCATTCCGAAGGAGGATTAAGCCAAAATCAAGCGCGAGGTGGTGTCAATATCCCTTCTCCGTGATTCGTTCCGGTTCTTTTGCCCAAAGAAGAGCTTATTAACATTGCCGGAAGATCAAAACTATCTCCAGATTTATTGATTGAAGTCTATAATCTCGAAATCCATTGGCGATCCGGTAGCAATAACGGTTCACGTGAATGCCATGTCCGTTGACTACGTCTCCATCATCGCAACGCTCCAGCAATACAATCCCAGCATAGCGGGAGTAATCATCACGTCGATGACCGGTGACATCATCTACTGCACGAGTAATTGGCAGCCTACCCCGCAAGAAGTGAAGACCGTCGTCAATGCATGGCGCGGCGGGAATTCTATCTCGGTGACGCTGCAAGGCGTGAAGTTCTCGGTCTTGCAATCGACCACGGAGCGATTCATCAGCACCAACATCAAGAAGCAAGGGCATCTCGTCGGCGCGACGACACCCGGCGGGCAATGCGTGCTCGGATTCGTTCTCCCGGACGCGGCATACGACGGGGCCTACATGGATCTTGCCCGCGCTGCCGGGCAGATCCGCCCCGGAGGTAGCGCCGCCGGCCTGGCCATGACCGCGGCCACGAGTTCCACGATTTACCAGAAGACGGACGTTTCCAGCGCGCAGCTGCAGCAATCCGGCGGGCCCCGGCCGCAAGCGGGTGGCGGCAGCCAGGAGGCGCAAGAGGTCCAGCAGCTGCTCCAGTGGGTCAAGGATCCCGCCGGGCTCGCCCAGTTCATCAGCTATTGCCTGCAAAACTATGACCAGGCGCGCATCGCGGCGTTCTCGCGGTTCTACCGGGCGTTGCGCCAGATACTCGGGTAAAATGCATTTATTTCGACGATACTCTACTTCTGAAAGTTTCTATTGATCTAGATAATAACTGGACGGCATTTTCTTGAAAAGAAGGCCATTCTAAAAGGTCATGCACGAGCGGGGAAGTTCTGCGCGATGCGCGTGGCGGCTTGCCGGAAGACCTTCACGGTCTGCATCATCGAGTTGATGAGGCGGCTGGCACCGACGAGCACGAAGCGGCCGGCGTTCGACACGACCACGTAACCGTTCTCCGCCCTGACGATGATCTCGTCCAGATCCTTCTGGAACACGCTCATGAGCGTCGTCTTGCCTGTCATGGTGAGCGCGCTGGCCAGGCCAGAGAACGCGTCCGAGTCGAGGTGGTAGCTCGGCACGGCAGCGAAGGCGATCTGGAACCCCTCGGAAGTCGTCAAGGCGATCGCCTCCACTTCGGTATTTTCGGTGATAAAGGCGACCTCGGGCTCCAGGAGGCTGATATCGCTCTCGTTAAGTCCTATCTCGGTGCCGAATTTAAATGTCATGGGTTTCCGCCCGTGATTTTATCTACAACTTCTCGAATAATGATCGCCAATATCCTTAAAAAAACTAACTTTGTGGCGAGAGGCCAGCAATAGCCTCGCGCAAGCCATCCGGCGACGTCACGACCTCGATGGCGACCGCGTCGATGGCTTGCCGGCAATGCTCGATGGCCGATCGCAAGAAGGACCCGTCAAACGCGACCTCGATGCCCATCTCGGCCCGGTAGGTCTCCGGCACCACCACGATCACGCGCGTGCCCGCCACGCCGGCGCGCCGTAGAAACCCGGCGAGCGCCGCTTCCAACATTGCTCGTTGATCGAGGTCTAACGCCTCGGGGAACACGTTGTGCGATGCGGGGTACGAGGAGAGAAGGTCCTCGGGGACGATGCCGAGCACGGGGTTGATGATGGCGACCAGCACGTGCTCGCGCGCTAATCCGCTATTACCGGATCCGCCGCTCGCGCATGCATCATCGATAATCTCGCGCCATTGCTTGTGTTGCGGGGAAACGATGGCGTTCACGTCGAATTCTGGTAATAAAACTACGACCCTGGTGCCATCTGGCACCCCGTACTTGTTGGCGATGTAATCGCGGTACCGGACGACGTCGGGGCGGACGAGCGTTTCGGGCCCCGAGTAGAGCACGGCGCGCTGCTTGAAGACGGGCTCCTCGGCTAGTGCTGGAAGGCCGCTGGACGAGGCGACCCGCAGCGCGTCCAAGAGCTTGGGATGCGCACGGCAGCGCGTCTCGACGAGCTGCCAGAGGGATTCGGCCCGCATGTACTCCCGGATCGTGCGCAGCTCGTCCATCGTCGCGTGCAAGTTGTGCGCCGAGAGGCGCTTTATCCGCTCGTCCTTGGGGGCAGCCTTCAACTCTGCCGGCGTGTAACCCGCGCACGCGGGGCACGAGCACGGGAACTCGATCAGCTGGTCGAGCTGCCACGTGCCGCCCGCGGTGATGTAGCGTCCCTCCTTGGCAAACAGCGAGTAAGCAGCCGAGTCGAACAGGTCGCAGCCCAGGGCCACGAACAGCGCGAACACCATGGGGTGGCCCGCGCCGAACAAGTGTACCGGGCGGGACGGGTCCAGGTGCTGCTTGGCGGCCATGATGATGCGCGCGACCATCGCAAACTGGTAATCGTTGAGCAGCTTGACCACGCCACCGAGCGCGTGCACGGCGTAGTCGAGGCCGTTGATGGCGAGGGCCGACTGTTCAAGCAAGTCGTGGTACCGCGACCCGTGGACGGGGCCGTACCACTGCGTCTTTGGCGACTTGCGACGTCGCACGTTGTCGGCGGCGCGCTGGAGGGTCGTGCGCACCTTCGCCGATGCCACGTCGCGCCCGTCGGTCACCTGGACCGGCTGGTCGAGGATCACGCCGAGATCGGCACCGATAGCCTCCTGGAACGGTTCGATGTCCCCCGCCTTGAGGTCATCCGTGCCGTACATGTAGTGCTGGAAGGCGCCCGAGTCCGTGGCGACGATGCCGGGGAAACCGAGGTGCGCGTGGACGCCCTTCTCCAGCACGGATACCCGCAGCCTTTCATCCTTGAAGATGATGTAGGCGTTCGTGAACACCGCGTCGACACCGAACCTCCCGTGCAAATCGCCGGGCGGGATGACCTGGAACTTCGGGTGGACGACGGGAAGGATGTTGGGCGTCGGCAAGGACTTGCCGTTGATCTCGAACTTCCCGAGGCGTCCCATGCCTTCCCTGGCGAGTATCTCGAACGATGCCATGGTCAAGACATGGTGGGGCCGCCGTGCTTTATCAATTGCGCGGCCAGGCCGCGAGGGCCGACAGCCAGCGCTTGAACGGCGGGAGGGCGGACGACAGCCCGGACGCGAGCTTCTTGGCGCAGCCCGCGACGGCACGCCGCAGCTTGTACCCCGGTATCGGGATGGAGGAAAGTGCCTCGGCAGCGCAAGGCACGACCCGCTTGGCCTTGAACGCCGCGACCAGGTCGTCCAGCTTCGTGGATGCGGCGTCGATGCTCGTCCACGCGAGCCCGACCTCGGCTGTCCAATGAGCGTCGCTGCCCGCGGTCGCCGCGAGATGCAAGCCGCGTGCATAGCCCAGCGCGAACGCGTTGCCTCCTGGGGAATAGTTCCGCGCGTTGAACGCCTCCAGGCCGTGGATACGGTTTAAGAGCTTGGCAAGATCCTTGGATCGCTCGCACGTGAACAGGTGCATCCAGTTCCCGCGGATGTAATCGAACGGGTGGGAAAGCACGGCGACGGCGTCTTGTACCTTGATGGCGTCGAGTACCGAACCGAGGTCGCCAGGAGGAATGCGCTCGGACAAGAAGTAGCAGAGTATCTCGGGCCCCTTGTCGACCCGCACTTCCTCGCCGGGAATGGCAATCAAGCCTTCACCGGCCAGCAGCCGCGACAGCCGGGCAACGCTGCCCGTCGTGTCGTGATCCGTGATGGCGATCCCGTCCAGCCCGCGCCGCTTGACGAGCCTCGCCGTGGCGGCGACCGGCGGGATGGAGCCGTCCTTCGAAAGCACCGTGTGGAAGTGGAGGTCGACTTTCATTGGCGTCCAAGGGACTCGAGTCCTCCGGCTCATTTGGTTCTTGTCCTCCGCGAGGTACGTTCTCGCAATTTTATTCGCATAAAAGGCGGTAACTCGTCATTGTTTAATACGACGGGACACTCGAGTACTCAATTGTATCAAGCGCGTGATTGCAATGGGACGTCATATCCTCCAGCAAAGGGCCGGCCGTGGTGGCTTCCCGTTCCGGGCGCCCACCCACAAGCGCATCGGGGCGGTCACTTACATGCCACTGGTGAGCAACCCTCCCACGTTATCGGGCGAGATCATCGACTTCTGCCACGAGCCCGGCCGCGGCTGCCCGCTCGCCGTCATCCGCTGGGAAGGCGGGAAGAAAGAGCTGTACCTGCCCGCCGAGAGCCAGTTCGTCGGCGACAAGATCCACTACGGCCCCGGCGCCGAGGTGCAGATCGGCAACATCAAGAGCCTGGGCGACCTCCCCGACGGCACCTATGTCTTCAACGTCGAGCTGAAGCCCGGCGACGGCGGCAAGGTCGCCCGCGCGTCGGGCCTGGCGGCACTCGTGCTCGAGCACGGCGAAAAGGGCGTCATCATCCAGATGCCGTCGGGCAAGAAGCACTTGCTCCACCCGAACTGCCGGGCCACGATCGGGGTCGTGTGTGGCGGAGGGCGGACCGAGAAACCGTTCGTGAAGGCGGGGAACAAGTATTACTGGGTCCGCGCGAAGGGCCGGAAGTGGCCGAGGAGCAGGGGCATCGTCATGAACTGTAACTCCCATCCCTATGGCGGAGGTGCGCACTGCGGGGC
The DNA here is from genome assembly GCA_030587475.1 of Candidatus Sigynarchaeum calidifontis. Taxonomy (GTDB): domain Archaea; phylum Asgardarchaeota; class Lokiarchaeia; order Sigyniarchaeales; family Sigyniarchaeaceae; genus Sigyniarchaeum; species Sigyniarchaeum tengchongense. The sequence goes on along the minus strand of JAUQYZ010000362.1, from coordinate 3,878 downwards.
TCATATGCCCAAGACAACGTCCAGGAACGCACCCCCCGGCCGGAAGGTCGGTCTCATCGCAGCCCGGCGCACGGGCTTGAGAAAGAAGTAAATATTTCTCCAGAATTGTCCGATCTCGCACGGATTTTCTCTTCATTCTTTTTGGCCATTCTACACGGCCGAGGCGGAATCGACGTACCGGATCCAGCGAAACGCGCTTCATGATGGCCTTATAATCAAGTTCGGGACGGGCGTGACTGCGTTCTTGCGTGTAGGAATGGATACCTCAGGTCCTGCTATACCTCGCATTCTCTATAATGACGAGGGAGAAAACCGAGTCAATTTGCAACCGAATCGACGTAATAATGCTATTCAGCATGCAATTAATATGATTCCGCTCGACGCTCTAGTCGCATCGTATTACGACACAGCACGCCGTTTGGTGCGACCGTTCGTACAATATCTTGATGGTACATGCGATGGCAGCCGCCAAGGCGTGCGATTCGACCAATGGCTCACTCACCAGCTCCTTGGAACGTCTTATCCAAACACGCCCCATCCCGAACGCGAGCCCATCGATCATGCTGCCTTCGACCCCGCTTGTGAAATAGCCGGTATCGACCAAGCTCAGACTCTCGCGGGTGATGAAAGTGCAAGGCGTTGGATTTTACTATATCTCGCGAATATAGGCAATACCGATGTCGATTCCTCAGGCAGCAATTTACCTACCTTCCGGCAATGGTGTCAAACCCAATATAATGTCGATATTGATACGCTTCCCGACGATGAGTCCGCGTGGAATTGGATTTATGAGAAATTGCACATATATGGAACGACCATTGCGTATTTACGCCCAGGAAACGACCCCATTCGATATCCATGAGCAAGATGTTATTGATAACACATTTGCTTTTTTTTCCAGCCTTTACTTTTCATCATCCTTTTAGTTCATCTATCAGTTAATTTGACTTCCCATACCGATCAGATCATCTTCACACGCATTTATAAGGAAAGATTAGCATATATTTTTTGATAGAAACAGAGACCGGCGATTTTCTCATGAGCAAGAATGAGAGGCCATCGGGTTATTCACCGGCACTAGTTCTTCGGGAGAACGCGGGAGAGGTAATTTCAGTCACTTTTTCACCTGACGGTACTTTAATTGCTTCGGGAGCCTACGGGAATACTATAAGCATATGGGATGTGCAAACGGGAGAGAGACGACATACTTTGAATGGACATAAAGGCGGGGTAGTATCGGTATCGTACTCGCCCGACGGTTCCCTTCTTGCCTCAGGATCTATAGACACCACTGTGCGTATTTGGGAAACCCGCCAATATAAAGTCCTTCGTGTCCTCGAAGAGCACACAGAAATCGTGAATCAAGTCGTATTCTCTCCTGATGGAATCACTCTCGCAACGGGCTCTGGCGACTGGACAGTGCGATTATGGAGCGTTCGCACTGGTAAAGTCTTGTGTGTTCTAGAAGACTTCTCAGATACAGTATCATCGGTAGCGTTCTCTCCTGATGGTACAATGCTCGCCATCGGATCGCAAGCAGTTCGTATCTGGGATATCCGCACGGGCAAGGTTATAAGGGTTCTTAAAGGGCATTCGAGTCCATACAGGTAAATCTCATACAGGTAAATCTCTGCCTCCATACAGGTAAATCTCTGCGAGTGTTAGTTGGGCATGAGGATGCGGTGAATACAGTAGCAACATCAAGTAATAATTTCATGATCTCCTCGGGATCGAATGATACGACAGTACGTCTTTGGGACGGGCGCACGAGTATACGGTGCCGCCGATGGTCTGGTTCGCGCCTCGGAAGCAACCGTGAAGGTTTGATCCGCGTACGCGAGGGGGTTCCGGAGGAGCACCATGTCGTTCGCGGTGACGTTGTTGAAGATCCAGAAGATGTCATGCATGCCGTCACTCCTGGCCCGGGTGCTATTGTTCACCGTGTACTCTGAATCACCCATAAACTCGTCATAATAGTCCACGTCAAAGATATTCCCCGATTGGTGGTAATACCGCGCCCAGCCGCTCGAGCCGAACGACGACCCGAGGCCGTATATGCCGGTCACGCCCGTCCATTCGTAGAACATCTTGTCGTACAAGATGCTCGTGGCCGGATCGCTGGCCTCGATTTCCCCCTTTTCGGCGCCAGGGGTCACGCCGTTCATGCTGGGAGCACAAATCGCGGCAATTGCCAGCAAAGAAAGGATTATAATGCTTGCTTTCGCCAATCCGATTGCTATTTGTTTTTCCTTTTGCATGATATTCACTTTGTCGTCGAGTTCGTTCCAGAACAAGTCAATCCTCGTTATAATACGGTACAAAGCGCTAGCTTTTCAATTTAACATGTCTTGAGCGCATAAGGATTCGAATGTGACCCGACGCGTTTCTGGAGGTTCTCGATGATTCTACCCCAAGCGCTGGCGCATCTATCGCATTCACCACGATTCCACGAGTATTTCGAAGTATCAAGCAGCAGGAATTAAAGCCAGCCGAGCCGGCTATCAATAATAGTTCCATTGAAGCGCGCCTCCTTGAAGCCTCACAAGAGGGTTACTCCCTTAGCGCGCCGGTTTTTTATGCGTATTCAAGGCGAGATCCCTTCATGATCGAGGGATCAAGTCTTGCTGAGCTTCGACGTCTCCGCTTCTCGCCACTTGGCAAAATACGCGTCGATCTCCCGGAGGAGGCTCGCTGCGTCCTGGTCATGCCTCGCCGCGACCACGCTGCCGTCAGTCGACAGGTCGAGCTGGCGGCACATGTCCATGAGCAGCGTGAGAAACTGCTCTGCCGGTAGGCCAGAGACGGCGCGGAGCTTGTCGATACTGATGGCACCGTCGCTGCGGATCGCGTCCCTCATGTTGCATCGGGCCTCCAGATTGGCAAGCGATTTTTTCCCGGACCCGATCTGATCTTGAATGTCGACCCCCGCCCGCCGCGCGGCGTCCTCGATCCACGCGATATCGTGGCGAAGGCAGTCGACGCTGCCCCTGCCCACCTCGCCGCTCCCCGGCGATTGTATGTTCCGAGCGTTTTTCGAGACAAGTGCTGCTGCCTTCTGGACGAGCTGCCGCTCGCCCGACGTCGGCACGTGGAGCTTATAGAAGCAACAATACGCGGCGCCGGCCGATCCAAATGTGATTTCGAGCACGAGAGATATCGGGTGGACCGAGCAAGCAACGGACGGATTGAACGCGCATGTCCACCCGCTCGTCATGAAGAAATAGTATATCGCGCCGAAAATGAGCATCACGCCCACGACCCCTGGTCGGTGGCCCTTCCGAGCCGCGATCCCTTGGCTCGCGAGGAACACGGACATGATGGCGGCATAGATGAGCGCCATGGGTAAGAACAGCAGTATGTAGGGATCGGTACCGAACCAGCCTCCCGCCTCGGAATGCCAGCCCCACGCCCATACCAAGAGGAGGCCACCATGAGGAGAGCCATACGCGTTCTCGTCGAAGATGCCGACCGGGAGGAGCCAGAGCAGGGGGAACAGGGACAACGCTATAACAGTGGTCGCGAGCTTGATGATCGCCTTGCGCCTCGCGATGGCGTCGATGCACGCGTCGATCTGGCGCTGCGAGGCGCCAGGCAGTCCCTCGCTGGCAGGCAATGTCGTCATGTTTTCCATCCTTTCGTGAATGGTCAAGAGTCTGTCTAACTAATAATTAACACCTCGTTCTCTTTAAACTTCTCACCCAAAGAAAAATGTCGGCCTCAAGTACATTTCCTCCATCCCCGTCTCGGCCGACACGACTGCAAGGAATAACATCGAGATTGCTTTTAACAGCGTGTCCTTTTTCGCGTTTTCAAGACCCCGGACGCGAGTTTGCTCCAAGCCGAGATGCTGCTCGCCGATCCCGATTATTCCCTCGATA